>JAFDTZ010000025.1 GCA_019594305.1 Thermoplasmata archaeon | reverse complement strand
GGATGGAAGAAACGCTCTGTTCAATAGAAATAGTCAAGGACGAAAACTCGTATCGAGCGAAGATACAGGTAGGGCTAGGAAGGTACGTAGAATATGAAAACCCAGATTTTGAAAATCTTATTCATCAGGTTTACAAAGATATTCAAGAGGAGATCGAAAATACACTATGATATTTTCAACATAACAAGAGTAGAGAGATGGTAAAAATGAATATAGAAAAAAACAACGAAGAATATGAAGAAGTTATATCTAGCTACTATGAGGGTAGAGGTGTCAGTTTGATAATATCCCTTAAAGTTGATACCAAACAGATAGATCTAGTGGCAGAAAAACTGGCAGAATATGATAACATAGAAGATCTTTTCTTGGTAACGGGTGATGTGGACCTCATACTCAAAGCCAGATTTAGAGATTATGACCACATGAAGGACTTCCTCATCAGGAAAGCATCCAACTTACCAGGGATAGAAGACGTAAAAAGTATGATGGTCGTTACAACATACAAGGAAAGGGGAATAGTTATCGACTACGATAGTTCGAAGGCTTAAGAACTTCCTTTTATCTCATCCACAGTCCAGTCATCCCAATCCACTTCATCTCGGGCTATCAAATATTCTACTGGGGTTACTATCGTATTTTCAAACCGGATCGAATCATCCAGTGCAAGCCTGGGACATGCAGTATTAACGATCCCATCCCAATTGAACGAATCTATCAAATGAGGCTCGATCTCATCGAACTCGGTTAGGCTACATCTTACGTGGCAGTGCCGACACATCTTCTCAGCAGTATCGATTCGCCGTTGTCCTGGTTTCAACGAAACTATAATCCCGTTTCTGCTACTATCACGTATACTCTCTATAGCGGCAAATCTCTTCCTGATCATCCTATCTAATGGTGTATAAGTGGTACTAATCTCTCCTGTAACTGGGTTAAATATCACAACCGCTTTTTTGAGAGCGAGAGAAAGACCAAGCGGGTGAAATAATCCTGTTCCGATGTAAAGATGTGTAGTTGCACCATTTACCTTCGTGGAGAAATTACATCCCAGCAGCTGTCCCGGATATTTGATTCGACTGTCTCCCTTTCCGATGTATGTAGTATGCCCCCTTTCTTCAATCAGGTGACCAACATCTTTCATCTGTTCCAAATACTGAACAGTGGAATAGAGCGCTACATCCCCCTTGGTCATGTCAAACAATTCTTGGGGTGGTGACCGGAAGGCGTTACTTCTACCTTCAGCATATACAACTTGATAGTTCACTAAAAGGTCTGGTATCTCAGTATGTCCCACATGTAGTAGGGCTTCGGAATCACCTATATCGATTGGAAGATCACAGGCGCCGTAACACGTTCCACCCCACAGTGTAACCTCAGCATCTATTGCTTCCACGAATATATCGATTTTTCTTCTAAGTCCGTCCGGTACTTGCAGAAGTACTTTTTTCACACCGGTAGTTTTCAGTTCTTCATTGGCCTTATCCATATCGAACTCGAATTCACCCACCCTAATGGTCATCAGATCACCTTCGATAGTTCATGGATCATCTCATCTATTGCGGCGGTATCCACATGGGGCATGATAACGAATCTGAGTCCGTTCGGATTAACTGTACGAGAAATATTCCATCCCTTTAATTCCATCTCTCGAACTACATCCGGAGGTCGGTGATGGTGGAAAGAAGCAATGTTCATGACAGGTTCAACTATCGGATCCAAACCAATGACTTCCATGGAATCAACCAGATATCTTGTGTTTTCCATGCATCGGGCTATTATTTTTCTATATCCTTCTTTCCCAAGGTGGTTTATGGTTGCCCAGAAAGCAGGGATTGATGCACTGGTTCTGGTTCCCCTAAGGGTTCGCTGCCCTTCGCCGCTGAGGTAAGGTGATTCCACTGAAACCGGAAAACGTTTTCGTGAATAGTACAGTCCCAGTGGTATGGTGGATAATCCCATCTTGTGTGGGTCTATCGTGATGGAATCGACACCTTCTATCTCAAAGTCGAAATTTGGTAGATCATAGCCTAGGTCCTTCAAAAATGGAATCACAAGCCCCCCGAAGGCGGCATCTACGTGAAAATGTATGTCCCCGATTATTTCCGCCATTTCCTTTATAGGTTCAATAAGTCCGAGCTCGGTTGTACCTGCGATTCCTACCACGGCAGCAATGGAATCGTCTATCATATCTTCCAGTTCACCTAGGTCCGGAAGGTAATTATCGTCCATAGGTAAGAAAACAGGTTCCATGTCAAGAAGGTCACATGCCTTCAAAAATGAGAAGTGTGCACTCATGGGTAGTATTACTTTTCCCTTTCCCATCTCTTTCCTTGCCTGCCAAAGAGCGAGAATGTTTCCCTCTGTCCCACCTCCTGTTGTTAGCATTTCACAGTCCGGGGGTGCATTGATCAAATCACCTACGGCCCTTTGAATTTCACCTTGTAACTTTTCGATCCCCCGGCATAGACCCGGGTTACCGAGATTAGCTTCCACAAACATTTTGTGAATGTCCCGAGCGATATCAATAGGGTTTGAGCACATTGAACCGAATACACGCCCTGAAGTATAATCCTGATTTAACTCTTTAACCTTATTTGCCAAGGATAAGATCTCTTTTTTGCTCTTACCTTTCTCGGGAAACGTATATTTCATGTTCATGTTATAATCTTCAGTAGTATGTAAAATCTTCGTCCAGGTCTTTTATCTTTATCCTAACGAGTTTGAAGGCGGTTACGGAGAATATGAGGGCGGCTATGAGGGCGATCACAGGTATATTACCTCCGTATATAAGACCTGTTGAAGCAAGGTAATTAAAACTGCTGTGCATCAATACCGCTATGATGTAATAAGGTACTGCGGAATTACTCCCGGTTAAAAGGCTTTTTGACACTCCGTACCCTGCCAATGCGCTGGCACTGCCGTGAAGCAGTGTGCTCGCAACACTCCGTAAAATCACCACTATAATGAATGCCTGAACTCCCTGTTGGAAGAGAGCGGAGCTTTCATAGAGAAGATTCTCCGTAGCAGCAAATCCGAGACCCGTTGCGGCACCTAGTACAAGTCCATCTTCAAGCTCATAAATCGAGTCTTTTATCGTGAGAAGCCCCACAACTTTTGTAAATTCCTCTACAATAGGAGCGATCACGCATACTATTATAAGTGTCATTACGGTGGGATCTTGTAGAGGTTCATACTCTCTCTGGAGGTAATCGATGGAAAGTACGTTAATAAAAATTAATGAAAGTAATACAGCCATTATTACGGCGATGATCGCACCCCATACGAACATCTTTGCCGTGTTGGTCCAACTTACCTTACCGTATTTTTCAGTATTCCTGACCCAAACCATATATATAAGAGATGGGATAAAGGCTGCACCGATAAGGACCAGGATTAGGATGATCGTATTTCCGTCCATTGTAATTTTTGAAAACACAAAGCTATAAATAATTTTTGAAGAACGTTTAACCGATACTACGTTTCAAGGCCTCTATTACATCCTCATCGCTTTCTCTTTTCAGCCTATTTGAAAGGCTATTTTCAATTTCCTCTTTATATCCCTCCAACTCTTTAACATTAGCTAAAAAACCCATTACTTCGGCTGCTGACGAACGGACCCATCTATCGGTGTCTGTTAGTGCCTTGGATAGTGTCCTTACCAACTTTTTTAACTTAGTATCGTTTAGTTTGGATACTTCCATATTAAAAATCGATTCTACGGATTTTTGCCTGAACTTCCAACTTGAGTGTACCATCCCTTTCAACAACTCATCTATTGCATTGGTTTCGCCCGTATTACCAAGGGCGACCGCCAGAACGCAAACATAATATTCAGGTGCCTTTTTAATTTCTTCTTTTAAAAGAGAATCCTGAGTTCTCGACGCGGCCTCGGAAATAGCATCTGATATGGCCCAAACTACCATGGGATTACGCTCTTTATATAGGGCTGAAATGAGCACCTCTATTGTTGACTCTCCTCCAAGGGTTCCTAAAGCCTCCGATGCAGCAGCTCTTACGGTTGCCTCGTCATGTTCAAGCATCATTTTTATCCTTTCCACATCACTTTGGTCTCCGAGCTTACCTATACCTTTTAGAGCCTTCTCTATAACATAGTTGTTATCGTCATCTAACATTTTGTACAAAGCAGGAAGAGACCTTTCATGCTCTAAGGATCCTAGAGCATCCGCGGCCTCTTCACGAATTCTCCAACTATTATCCTTAAGTGCTTTTATAAGCGTATCAACGACTTCTTCGCTCTGGTATGTACCCATGGCCTTCACGGCTATCTCTCGTATATGTTGAGATCCGTTTCTGTATAGTTTTATCAATGGTTCTATGGCCTCCTCAATACCTAAAATATCGAGGGCTTCGGCCACTTCTAACTTAAGTCCCTCCTCTTCCATGTATTCCAGGATAACTTTTAGTGCTTTTTTACCATCTATTTTTGCCAGAGTTCTTATGGCCTGCTCCCTTACATCGGGAACTTCATCCTTTGTTAGAGGAATGATGTTGTCAATGAGTTCAGATGAGCCCATATGGCCCAAGGCGATAACTCCGTCATGTCTAACCAGCCAAGAATCATCTTGTAGCGTATCCAATAGTATTTTTGCATTATCACTAATCTGGCTAAGGGCTAGAGCTGCGTTGGAACGAACTATTTCATCTTCGTCCTTCAATGCTTTTATCAGGTATTTTTCCGCTCCCGAATCAGCGAGAACGCCCAGTGATTTTGCCGCTTCTGCCCTTTCCCCGGTACTCTCACTTTTTAGCATTTCCAGAAGAACAGATAATTCGGAATCATCTTCTTTACTCATTTTAAACCCTCTTTAGAAGTTCCTCTTTCAATATGTTACTTAATTTTTTTCCGTCCACCTTACCCCTGAATTCCTTCATAACTACCCCCATCAGAGGCCCGAGGGCGGATATTCCTCTTTCTTTAATGAAATCATGTCTTTCATCAAGGATTGTTCTTATCCTATCTCTAACATGTACCATATCCACTTCCTCTATACCTGCGGACGCCAAGGCATCATCCAAATTTTTACCCTTGGACAGATATTTTAGTATTTCGGGTACGCCTTCCTTGGCAAAATCATCTTCGCTCAGGCCTTTGAAAATTTCTTTCAGAGTCGACTCTTCTATCAAAGAAGGCTCGTAACCTTCCCTCTCTAATTCCGGAAAAGATTGTAGGAATGTATTTGCAACGACACTGGGATTTCCGTATGTGTCGGCTATCTCTTCAAAAATCAGATCATAGCCCTTTCTGAAGAGCTGTATACTTTGTTCACGGTTCAATTCGTAATCATTTAGGTAACGTTTTACCCTTTGTTTCGGAGTTTCAGGAAGCTCCTGACTGAGCTTTTCCAGTCTCTTCTCGTGGATATTATATGGTGGTATATCGGTTTCAGGATACATCCTTGCACGGCCTGAAATAGGTCTTGAATATTCAGTGGTACTGTCCAATCGGGCGTTCCTAGTCTCTTCGGGTACGCCGTCTAGGGCCATCAACGCTCGTTTGATAACCATCTCAAGTGCGTTCTTAGCTGTATCTTCATTATGAGATACCATAACAAAAGCATCCTTTTTTTCCAAAGAGAGTTTCTTGAGCACCTGATTTATCTCTTTTTGTGTGATACCGTAGCCAGGAAGTTCATCACTGTGGAATATACCTGATACCCCGACCGTCTTAGCGTAGGATGCAAATTCTTGTCCCAAGATAGCTTCACCCCATTTACCTCTTAATGTCCCGCCGAATCCTTTAAGGCGAATACCGTAAACGCCTTGACCCCTCTTCAGGTTACCTGCGATTATTTTATTTTTTGTGTCCTTGAATGCGGCAGTCAGATCGGTTATGTTAGTGTCCGGTTCCGCTTCTCTTTTCCTTAACACTTCTCTAGCTTTTAACAAGCGAATCTGACGTTGAACCTCTTCCCTGACGAATTCGGGTAGCATCCTTAGATCTTGTACACCCTTAATCTCTACCCTAGCACCTTTCGTTATTGATATGTTCACGTCCTCCCTTATAGTTCCTAACCCTCTCTTTACCATTCGGGTTGCCCGTAGAAGTCCACCTATAGTCTGGGCTACGGTTTTCGCTTCCTCGGGACTCTCTATAACCGGGCTTGTAACTATCTCAACAAGAGGAATACCCAATCGGTCCAACCTGTATGTTTTTACACCGTCCTTTTCATCGATACTACGTGCCGCATCTTCCTCCAGGCAAATGGAGGGAATACCTATCTCTTTGTCGTTTACCTCCAGGGTTCCGTCGACTGCAAGGAGACTTGTTCTCTGGAAACCGGCGGTGTTGGAGCCGTCGATGACTATTTTTCTCATAAATTGTATCTCGTCTAGTACCTTTGCCTTCATAAACAAGGCCATCTTCAAGGCAACTTCAACCGCCTTTTCGTTAGGTCCTTCGGGTGGCTCTTCATCCAATTCAACCAGGCACGATGATTTACCGGGTGATTGGTACCTGAATTTAAGTCCCTTTGCGGCTTCCATAATTGCTGCTTGGTCAAACTCCCCGAGTTCGCTGGCTACGGGCCTTAAATTTCGAAGTACTTCACGGCCCTTTTCATCGACCAGTTCCGAAGGACATTTGCAGAACAATTTGTTGGTGTCGAGTTGTTGATGTATCTCAAGTCCCACTTTAAGACCAAGTTTAGAGTAATTCATCATATCATCCTCCGCGATCCCAATTCACCGACTATGTTCGTCGTCATCAACTCCCTTATATCTCCATCAAGGGTGAGACACCACATCAACTTAACGAGGGCGGTCTCGGGAAGAATATCACCGCATGGAATCACACCGGCTTCCAGTAACTTTCTTCCGTTGGAGTAAACATGGCAGTTTACTGTTCCGTGTATGCACTGACTCGTCATAACAACGGGAATACCTTCACGGATGATCTCTTTGATGGTGGGTATCAGGTCGGAGTTAAGATGACCGAGACCCGTTCCGACCAGAACTATTCCTTTTTTACCGGCTGCGTACAATAGATCATCTTCGGAGAGAGCAGGGGTGACATATATAAGAGCTACATCCGGTTCTATACCTCCTATCCTTGTGGCATCTCCGTCGTTTTTTTCCGGTAGATCCTTCAGTATGATCTTCTTCGCCATAGGCTCAACCCATCCTACCGGCATGGAATTGATGGATTTAAATGCGTCTCTCCTACTGGTGTGCATCTTTCTTATCCTGGTACCGAGATGTATCGAACAAATTTTGTCATCAACGGTCTTGTGCATCACGACGTATACTCCGCAGACATTTGATTTTGCCAACTCTATAGCTGCCAGAAGATTGAGATGTGCATCGCTGGACGGCCTGTCGCTTGACCTCTGTGAGCCCACAAGTACCACGGGTTTTGGCAGTTCATCGAGTAAAAATGAAAGCGCCGCTGCGGTATAACCCATGGTGTCGGTACCGTGGGCAATCACTACGCCTTCCGCACCTGAGTTTAACTCCGATGTTACGGCTTCCGCTATATCTATCCAATCACCGGGTACCATGTCCTCGCTGAGCTTGCTTAATATTATCTTTACTTTGGGTGTGCATCTGTCTGCGATGTCAGGATTCGAGTACAGCATCTCCGCTGCAGTTTCGGCAGGGTGAACAGCTCCGGTAGTGTACTCAACGTAACTAGCTATTGTTCCTCCGGTGCCTATTATGGATATCTTCGGTCTATTGTTATCAACCTTTGGTACTTTGATAATTTTTTCATCTTCTCTTTTTCGTTCTACCAATGTAACCATAGTTCCTTTTTTTATCTTTATACCCATGTTGTAACCGTTATCCAGTTTAAGAGTGATAATATCTTTCCCGCTAAAACGGTGGTGTGGCATCAGTATTCCTTCGTATTCCTTGCCATCTATATCTAGCCTTATCTTATCGCCTACGGACACTTCCGTCAATGGAACCGCTCTCATGATATCCTTCTGGGATATACAAAGGGGTTTAAAAATTATTTGTGTATCAAAGCATCTTTCCCCATGTGTGTTCGAAATTAGCATATGTTTTACCGAGTTCTCCTTTTTTAACTCTGAGTGTACCGTCTTTTTTCTCGAACTCAAAATCTAATAAAGTAGCAGGGTATTCGTTGTAATACAGAATGGACTTCATACCGTACTTTCGGGGCTGCTGGAACCTCCAGTGTGCTCTAGAGTATGCTTTCAACACGATGCGAATACGCTTCTCTTCATCATCACCGGTAACGACGAACACCGGCACGTCGTCTTCAAAATGATGCTTCACCTTAACCGACTTCGTCCTAAAGTTAAACTCGGAATCGGTTTCCTTATGATAGAACAAGATTGAACCTGAAAGAGAGATATCTCCGAAATCTAGCTTTGACCTTTGTTTCTTTTTAGTTCTAAATATTTGAGGACCGATGAAAGGATTGAAGTAGTGGATAAAGCTGCCGCTTTCACAGTGTATCAGTCCCCAATACCAAGGTACCGCAGGTGCGTTCACGTTCACCCGTTGAAAGTAACCAGTTCCCTTTACTTTCTCTCCCTCTATAGTTCCTTTTAATTTCATACCATATATCTTCATAATATTATAGCTGTATTTTTTGGTATAGTCATTCTCCTTGTATCGGTGCTTCTGTAGAAAGTCGTTCCATGGCGTAAGTTCGAATCTAAAATCGTTCTCTTCGTCTATTATGTTAACACGGTATTTATCAGGGGAACCGAAGAATCTGTAGTCCGCCCCGTTGCTTTTAGGAACAAGTTTTCCTTTCTCACCGTTTTTCACCACCTTGAAGTCCATATCATCTAAGACGATAGGTTCGTGCATCTTTTCTCCATCATACCACCAGGCCGCTGTCATGCCGTTGAATTTGAGTACGTCATCCGCCCATTCCGGATACTTTCTCATAGACCACTTTTTATCATTTATCTTGATATCGTCAGTACACTTTGTGGACCATAATATCATCAACTGTTTCGGTCTTGCCGGATTCTTCGGGTTTTCTATAAAGAATATCCACCACCACCAGTACCAGGAAAGACCGGGCAGCATGTTATCGAATTTGAGCTGCCAAGGAATGCTGTGGTCAACGTCTTTTGTGAAAACAGATTGCCTTTGCATTTAGTATGTTAAAAGGGTCAGGTTAAAAAAGATTATGGATTAAACAGCGATAATTATTTATCAAATTCGTAGCTTCTCCTTGAGCAAATCAGAGGATTTCAAATGGACGAAAGAATAAAAAAACACGCACAAATTTTAGTCGATTGGAGTACTGAAGTTAAGAAAGGAGACAGAGTACTCATAAGATCTCACCCGTCTGCCGAGGAGCTGATTATAGCACTCTATGAAGAACTAGGTAAAAAAGGTGCGGATCCCATTACGATTTACACATCAAACGAGGCAACGAGTACCTACCTTCTAAACAGAGACGGTGAGATGGACACCCCCGACCATATGCTCGCTCTCTTTGATAAATCGGATGTAGTTATATCAATAATTGCAGATGATAATATCACTGCCATGGGTGGAGTACCAGGAGAGAGACTTTCTACAATGTCCAAAGCCTACAAACCGATATTGAAGATGCTCATGGATAAACGGTCTTCAATAACGTTGTTTCCCACAAATTCCTCGGCGCAGATGGCCGGTATGTCCTTGGCAGCATATCAAGACTTCGTTTGGGGTGCCGTTATTCGCGATTGGCAGGAAGTGTACGATATGCAGGAGATCCTTCGTGAAAAATTGGCATCGGCTAGTGAAGTACATATCACGGGACCTGAGACCGACCTAAAATTGGAAATAGGCGGTATGAAACCTGTGAATTCAGCCGGTAAGCATAATATGCCAAGTGGTGAGGTATATGTAGCTCCCCATCCAGACAGTGCCGAAGGGAATATATTATTCGATATGCCTATGATACTTAGGGGTCAGGAGATAGAAGGTGTTAAGCTAGAATTTTCTGAGGGTAAGGTTGTTGATTTTTCCGCAAAAGGAAAAGAGGAAATGTTGGAGAGTCTACTGGAAACGGACGAAGGTGCCAGAAGATTAGGAGAGCTTGGAATAGGCACAAACAGACAGATAGACCGCTTTACACGAAACATGTTATTCGATGAGAAGATGGGTGACACCATACATCTTGCGTTAGGTTACGCTATACCATGGTCGGTTGGTGGCGGTAAAAAAGGTAATGAGAGCGCTGTACATGTGGACATGATAAAAATCATGGCTAAAGGTAAGATGAAACTGGATGGAGAACCTATAATGGTAAATGGTAAATTTGTCTGGGAATAGTTTAATCCATGAAGAAATCTTCCGTTCTGTCTCACCGGCACACCTATTCAAGAGGTGTGTATCATCATATTTAGGATAAATTCTTATAACAATAAATATTCGCAATCGTAAGAACATACAACAACTTAAAAATATCATGGACTGTGTAACGGAAGTTATCAGATGTCATCACAAAAGAGATATCCTCTGCATCCTCAAGGGTGTTGCGGATGATAGGTAGAAAATCCTTCCTTGTTTACTTCAACCAGATATTCGGAGCTGTAACGGGTGTTATCGGGATGTTCTTCATCGCCCGGTTCATGGCACAGCCCGATTATAATTATGGTATAGTTAATTTCGCATTGGGGTTTGCCGGTATGTTCGCCTTTGTAGGTAACATATTTAGCAGTGCACATGTGAAACGTGTATCAGAGGGCCAGGACGAAGGTACCTGTATGGGAACTTACATCTCACTCTCAATCGTGAGTGTAAGCATAATGCTCGGCCTAGCCTTCTCAGGTTTATTGATCTGGAAGCATGTTCTAGGTAGAGGTTTTGAGTCACCTCAACACGAAACAGTTCTCCACATAATTCTTATAGTCACTGCTCTAAAGCTCATAGGTAGCATAGGGATGAAGACCTTCCAGGCAAAGTCGGAGATAGCTAAGATGGAGATCATCCGTTTTATGGATTACAATATCCCCTTCGTTTTCGTCATTTTTATTTCTATCACCGGTGGCGAGGCAGTCGAACTTGCATATACCTATTTGACGGGAGCACTGCTCATGGCCCTTGCAACCATTTATTTCTTTAAACCGATCCCTATCAAAAGACCGAACTGGGAGATGGCAAAAAGCTACTGGCATTTTGGGCTACCTTCTTTTTTTATCTCTCTCACCGGCCGATTGGGGAACAAATTCGACCTGGTGATGGTACAGATGTTTTGGAGTTCTGTCAACGTGGGATACTATGCGGTAAGTCTAAGATTCTCCGCTTTACTTGTGGGCTTATCAACTGCAGTTGTCACCATCATATTTCCTGCAATATCCGGCCACCATGCAAGCGGTGATTGGAAAAGCATAAGAAAAGTGGTAACATATTCATCCAGATATCTCAGCATGGTTGTAACACCTATAGTTATCTTTCTCATAATCTTTCCCGGTGAGATAATATTTATACTGTTGAGCGGAGACTTCCTACCTGCGGTCCCCGTAGTTCGAATAATGGCTATAAACGCATTCTTCCTGGTGATCGCAGGACCGGTGAGAACTGTTTTCAGTGGTATAAACAAACCAAGATTGGGTGCACTGCTGGTTGTAGTCTGTAACCTTACAAATTTCTGCTTGAATCTTATACTCATACCTTCGTCTCTCTTCGGCATCCCCCTTTTCGGACTCAGAGAGGTGGGGGCTGCCATTGCAACCCTTATATCATCCATAATGCTTTTCATACTGGTGTCAATCTATTCTAAAAGAGAGGCCGGGACCACCTTGTATAAAAGGATACCATTGCATATAATTACAGGGATAATCACAGCCGTCATAATCCTCTTTATCGAAAATAATATACTTCGGATAACCCGTTTTTACCACCTCGCGATATACAGTATGGCCTTCCTCGGTCTTTACACCCTAATATTGTACTTAGTCGGTGAGTTTACGAAAAAGGATTGGCTATACATATATGCTTCAATCCACCCCAAGGACATGTATAATTATATCCGGGATGAGGTCAAAAAGCCATAGATCATCTCTTTGCGGTAATGGCCAGGTAAGAACTTTTTGTTCGAAGGCATGGAAATTTTGATAAAATACTTTCATCAAAACGATGCATCAATTTGGTAGTGTTCCTCAATGAAGGTTTAAGAGTATTCGGTATCCTTGAGATAATATGGGGCATCAAGTAGGTGGTCAGGAAGAACGGCCTAATTTCCAGAGAACAAAAATATTTATCTACTTTGGATATCAGATGCCTCGGGTCTAGAGGTCTTTCATCCTTGTCATGTATCGTAGTTGTAAAAAATTTACCGGCTATAGAACTGAAAGGGTTATTCGATAAAGGCTCCTCGATTACAAGGTAACCGTTTTTTTTAGTTATTCGATGTATCTCCCTCAATGTATCATCCAATTCATCAGGCACGTGATGGAGAACCGCTTTGGCCAAGACCAATTCGAATACACCGTCTTCAAAGGGTAATTCACGGATGTCACCTTTGATATACATAACATTTTCAAAACGTTTTTTTGGTTCTAGATCAATGCATATCGGACGATCTATACCTGTGCGATAAGATAAACTACCCGATTGCCCTCCCAGGTCGAGTACGTTGGATGCACCTGAAATATCAACGGCTTTCTTCACGGTATCATGTAAGCCATTCAATAAAAATTGGCTGGATTCCCGGTCCCATTTCCATTCGACAGTTTTCTTATCCATGATACTCCTGTTGAATAAATGAACCCTCATTAAAATCTTTCCACATGAAAAAGTATATAAACTAACCCATATTGTCAAATCCATAAGGTGTTATCCATATGAACGGAATAGATTACGGAATAGTAGCAATATTGGCATCCTTGCTGGGAATAGTTTTAGCAGGATATTTTACAAAATTCATATCGAAACAGGACCGGGGAACGGACCTGATGAAGAAAATATCCGATCAAGTAAAAGAAGGTGCTAGAACATATTTACGGATGGAATACAAGTACATAGCAATATTCGTAGCTGTAGTTGCAATCTTGCTGGCAGTGATGGACACGGTGGTAGATGGTAACCCACCATTCACAGCCTTTGCATTCCTTGTAGGTGCAATACTTTCAGCCACTGCCGGCTACATAGGTATGGTGACTGCCACAAACTCAAGTGCACCTACCACACAGGCAGCTAGATTCAGTCTCAATAAATCACTACGTATCGCCTTCAGGGGTGGAGCGGTCATGGGGATGTCCGTGGTCAGTCTCGGACTACTGGGACTGTCGGCGGTACTCCTAATTACGAATTTCCTTACCGATGACCTCGGTGCAACCCTCACCTACGTAGCCGGTTTCGGTTTCGGTGCCAGCTCCATCGCCCTGTTCGCAAGGGTGGGTGGCGGTATATACACCAAGGCCGCTGACGTGGGCGCTGACCTTGCGGGGAAGGTGGAGGCCGGTATCGCAGAAGACGACCCCAGGAACCCGGCAGTTATAGCGGACAACGTTGGTGACAATGTTGGGGACGTAGCCGGTATGGGAGCCGACCTCTACGAATCATACACGAATTCAATAATAGCCGCATTGGCACTGGGCTGGATGGCTTACAGAGCGGATATCGTACCCCCTCTTTTGGAAAGCCCTGTTGACGGGATGGGACTCGAGATATTCGCCATACCAATTCTCATAGCCGCCGCCGGTATTATAGCATCCATGGTTTCCATATTCTTCGTAAGAACGAAGGAAGATGCAAGCCAGGAGGCGCTTCTTAACGCCCTAAGGCAGGGAACATACGGTGCGGCCGTCATAGTAGCCATATTGTCTTTCATAATCGTTTACTCGCTAGCCCCTAATAACCTAGGAATATGGGGCGCGGTTATAGCCGGTCTCGTAGCCGGTTCCCTGATCGGTTACTTCACAGAATATTACACTTCAGATAGATACAAACCCACGAAATCACTTGCAAAATCAACGGAGACCGGCCCTGCCACATTTATAATCCAGGGTATCGCAAGTGGTATGGAAAGTACCTTCTTCCCTGTGATCATCGTATCGGGTACCGTTCTCCTATCGTACCACTTCGCAGGACTATACGGTGTTGCCATATCTGCAGTGGGTATGTTATCAACCTTAGGTGTAACACTATCCACGGATGCATACGGTCCTGTGGCGGACAACGCAGGCGGGCTGGCGGAGATGAGCGGCCTGGAGCCAAAGGTAAGACAACGGACGGATGCATTGGATTCCTTGGGTAACACAACAGCGGCTACCGGAAAGGGTTTTGCCATAGGTTCTGCGGCGTTGACCGCACTCACACTCACAGCTGCATACGCATCACAGGTAGGGCTCACTGTAGGTGATTTTAGTATACTGCAGCCACCTGTGCTGGTAGGTATATTCCTCGGTGCTATGGTACCATTCATATTCTGCGCTATAACCATGAAAGCAGTAGGTAAATCGGCCTTTATGATAGTCAAGGAAGTAAGAAGACAGTTCAAAGAGATACCGGGACTTATCGAAGGAAAGGCCGATGCAGATTATCAGCGTGTAATCAACCTCAGTACACAATCCGCACTTAGAGAGATGGTCATACCCGGCCTATTGGCCATAGTGGTACCCGTTGTCGTAGGACTTGTTCTCGGACCGGCAGCACTCGGAGGTTTCCTCATAGCTGCCGTAGGCACCGGCTTTGTGCTCGCTATCATGATGGCTAACGCAGGTGGTGCATGGGACAACGCGAAGAAGTATATCGAACAGGGACACTTCGGCGGAAAGGGCTCGGATGCCCACAAGGCAAGTGTTGTGGGCGATACCGTGGGAGACCCCTTCAAAGATACTTCCGGTCCCTCCTTAAATATACTAATCAAATTGATGTCCATAGTTTCTCTCGTATTTGCCGGATTCATAGCAAATTACGGGTTGGAGATATTCCTGTAGGTGACGAAGATGTACATAATTGAGAAAAAAAAAGACACGATCAGAATCCCTCCGCATAGGCTGTCAGAAGATCTGGATGAAGTAACCAAAGACATAGCACGGGAAACCTTAGAGGGGCTTATCGATGGGAAAAACAAGCTGATAATAATGGCTTTTAATATCGAACGAACAGGTGACGGAAAGGTAGTCCACGGCGATGGAGGTATATTCCAAAAGATAACTTTTGATGCCCTAATATTCGAATTGGAGGAACATGAGGTAGTTCTGGGATACGTTTGTGAAGTTCTGAAGTTTGGTGCGTTCATCCGATTTGGTCCTTTGGACGGTCTTTTACATATCAGTCAGATAATGAACGATAAAATAGATATTAACATAGGTAATCAGAGATTACGGGGAAAGGAATCTGACAAAGAGCTGGGGCTTAATGACAAGATAAGAACAAGGATAGTAACGGTTAGCATCAATCGACGTAGTCCGAGGGAAAGCAAAATTGGGCTAACCATGAGGCAGCAAGGATTAGGTAAATTTGAATGGCTCGAAGATGAGAAGGAGGAAACCTAGATGGTAAAAAAATTGAAGGCGTGCAAAGACTGTAATGCTCTTACAGAGGAAAATGAATGCACACTATGTGGTGGAGATGTTTCCAGGGAATGGCAGGGTTTTCTTGCTATAATCGAACACGAACATTCGGACATTGCCAAAAAGATGGGTATAAAAACAAATGGCAAATTTGCTCTGAAAGTGAGAGAATAAACGTTTATGAACTCTATCGAACTTCCGGGGAAGGGTTTCTTGCTCAGTAATGATCAAAGGATAAATTTAAGGAGCACCCTTGGTGAAGTTGTATCCGGTGAGCTACCAATGAAATATACCGATAATCGTCCGATTATCACTGTCGGTGATGTGGTCACTGAAGTACTATATGGTCAAGGGGTGGTACCTGACCTTGGTGTGATTGACAATAAAACAAGGAGAGGCGACTATAGTACGGAATCGGACTACCACACCAAAAAGATAAAGGTAAAAAACCCCCCCGGAATGATAACTACCGAAGCATGGAAAGCCATCGAATATGCCTTGGAAGAGATAGAACCGATGCTTATTATCGTGGATGGAGAGGAAGATCTTTTATCAATTGTATCTATTATCCTATGTCCCGAAGGGGGAATAGTAATATATGGGATACCATGTAAAGGCATGGTTGTGAACCTTGTAGACCACGAAAAAAAAGAAAAATGCTGGGAAGTTATTAATAAGATGAGAAAAGTAGAATAAGGTGTATAAAATGACAGAAATCGAGATTGATATCGAGAGCGAAAAGGAAAATAAGCTGCTTAACAGACGGGAACTCACGCTCAGGGTGTATCACAAAGGCCAACCTACGCCTACACGCAAAACTGTTAGAACTAAGGTAGCTGAGCTTACAGGGTTCAATAAGGAGCAGGTAATCATTGAGAGCATCAATTCAGAATTCGGCAGAGATGAAGCAAACATAATAGCTAAACTGTATAATGATAAGGATGATGCTTTTAAATACGAGAGAAAACACATACTTTTAAGAAATGAATTAAAAAGGTGATGTATCATGGAAAAAAGAGAGATATATGAGATTGAGGGGGATAAAATAAAGCGAAAAAGGAGAAGTTGCCCCAAATGCGGCGACGGTATTTTCTTAGCTATTCACAAAGACCGTGTTTCTTGTGGAAAGTGTGGTTACACCGAGTTCAAGAAAAAATAACTATAAGGGGCTCGTAATGTAGCAACCTGTGTTCCACATTAGTGGATGGGCTACAATGGATATCATTGGGGCCTCCGGAGCCTCAAACCCGGGTTCAAATCCCGGCGAGTCCGTTTATAAATCTTTGATTTTAAACGGATTGTAAGAAATGTTTCATTTCTGACTGGTCCGCTAAATAACCATTTAGCCCGCTACGAAAAATCCACAGGATTTTTACTCTAGAAGTACTCGTCTAAAACTTATCATTAACCAGACCAAAAGGTTATATACATCTCTTCACATCTTGCGGTCCACAAAAATATATACAGGAGGAATAAACGCATGGCTGAAGAAAACACAGTGTATATCGGTAAAAAAGAAACCATGAGCTACGTGATGGCCGTTGTTACGCAATTCAACAGCGGTTCAAATGAAGTATTTATTAAAGCGAGAGGCAGAGCCATAAGCAAAGCCGTTGACGTAGCTGAGATAACAAAGAACAGATTTGTCCCTAACTCAGAAATAATTGATATAAAGACAGATACTGAACAGATCGAAAGAACGGGGGAAGAGGGTACCGCAAATGTATCAGCTATGGAGATAACGATGCGCCTGACCTCTTCTTAATCGGGGTCATAATTATATCATCTTAAAACCCCTTCAACCAATCTTATTTTGGCAGCATAGATTTAATATTAGCCACTGTAATTCACCTATACTATGGTTGACGTTAACTATCTAAAAGAAAAGGTTGTAGAATTCAGAGACGAAAGAAACTGGATTTCGTATCATACACCGAAGGACCTTTCTATATCTATCTCTATCGAAGCTGCAGAGCTTCTTGAGCTTTTTCAATGGAAAGACAGTGAATATGATAGGGAAAGTTTGGAAGAAGAAATGGCAGACGTGATGATATATCTTCTTTCCCTATCTGATATAGCGGATATCGATCTAGGGGAGGCAGTATTGAAAAAAATAGAGAAGAATGCCAAAAAGTATCCTGCTTAGATGTATCAACTTCCTTTAAACAATCTCTCTGTCGATGGAGAATGATGAATATATACGAGTAAACGAATGAGTGATACGAACGTTATTGTTAAAAATATGGAAAATATCGTGTATGTTTTGCTACCATAGGGGATAACGGTTATCCCGTATATGGCGATAAATAGCCCAATTATAGTTAAAACAGAAGCTGTCAGAACGGCTGAAAAAAGGTGTTTTAAGTATCTAGTTTGAAACGCTCGTGATATTGTGGAACTACCTCCTCGAATCTTAGATGATAAATCCCACATCTCCAGAATTCTCCACGTTAAGAAAAACAATAGAAGAACTGACAATATACTAAATAATTCAAAAAGACCGAAAGTCAAATGTCTATTTACAAATAAGTATGATGTACAACCAAAAACCAAAGCTAAGTTAACTAGAAATTTTCTTTTAAAAAACAAACCTATGGCCCCAGGAAATATACCTGAGATAGGTAACCACCAAAAAGAGTATTCAACCGATAGAAATGATGGTATAAGGAATACAATTAGAATCAGGGTGTAATAAGTCATTAAATCTTCTTTTATCTTCGGTAGCGGTATCTCATCACCTCCTGCATGGCTATTTCAATGGGTTCGTCAGGATTCCAGTCTACGACGATGGAATAGTCCCTTAATCTATTTATTATGTTTTCTCTCTTTAAAGAATATATTTTTTCTGAAAGTGGATCGTTAACATCGGTAGCATGTTTTTCAAATATGATCGGGGACGGTGATATTACTAGTACGTCATATTCCCTTCGGCTCAAATCGTACACCGATTCTACGACTTTTGGGTCAACAAGCGGAGATATGAATATGATAAGGCACCTATTGGGAAAAAAATTGTTGAGAATTGCTTGTATGTCCTGTATCTGCCAGAGACCTCCGGATGCCAATTGGCTTAATCTGTCTATAATCGTATAGTATTGATGTCTACCGTATCCCGGATACACCCATGACATCTGATCGCCCATCAATATAAGGCCTACCCGGTTCCTATCGTCCAATATCGAGGAGGCTAGTGAGGCCGCTAGTCGAACGGTAGCTCCGAACGTGTTGTCTCTTACTGTCCCTATCTTGGAACCTTTGAAACCGTCCACTATAATTATAACATCACCGCTCATCTCACCTTCAAAATCGTTGATTATCGGTTCCAATTTACGTGCTGTAGCTTTCCAGTTTATATCGTGCATACGATCTCCTGAACGATACTCTCTAAGAGCATAGAATTCAGTACCGATACCAACAACACCGGAGGGGATATTCCCCAAACGATTCTTTGGATAACCTGGACGGATCTTGGTTTTTTTCAAATTTTCAACCTCGGGAAGTACGGTCACCTCTACCGGTACGGATATTGAAATTTCTTTAGAAAATAACCCCATCGGATCCCGATAACGTAAGTGTACAGGTCCCAATGTATAATTACCTCTTATTGGACAGGATAATTTGTATCTCAATGTTACGGTCTCATTGCTATCTATACTAAATACAGAATGACTTGATCCGCTGGTTATATCGGTACTATCGGGTGATTCATCCATAACCTCGAGGAACTCGATAGGTGTTCCTTCATTGGTCACTTCCGTTTCAATCCAAACTTCATCTTTTTCGTATAAATGTATTTCATCATCATAACGTTTAACTTTAAATTTAAAAAAGTCCGGTGGCTTCCAAATAGCCCCTATAGCTAAAATGGATAGACAGGCTATGGATGCGGTCAAGAAAACCCAGCTACGATAAAAAATTGCTATGAGTATATAGAGCATAGTTAATATTATCAACACGGGCAATGTATATCTACTATTCATCTAACCCATGCCTCCACTTTTTCTATAATCTTAGATACCCAAACCTTATAATCAATTCCCTTAGGAATACTTCCTTCTCTTGATAGGAGAAATTTTACTATTGTATCATCCTGGATAAATTCTTTTAGTTCTTCGGGATCTTCTATAAGTGATTTAATGTACTTCTCGGATACGTCGCTATTCTGAGCCAAACGTACGATAGCCCATCTTCGGACATCCCGATGTATCCTCTCTCTACTGTAAACTGAGCCTTCGCAAGCACCTTTAACAAAAATATCTATATTGGGTAGTATGAGATGTTCGATCTCATCCAGACGATCATTCCTGTTCCATTTCCTAAGGGGTGTGCTTGATAAATATGTATCATGAATTATTATAAGGGAACATAGTAAAACGAATATTAACAATAGTAAACTCCTGATAGATACAAGAACACTCATTCCAAGGATTGTAAATATTATTGCTGCAAAAATAAATGGATTATAATCCCTAAAAATAAAATTTTTTATGTGTTCCTTTATCATCCACTTAACTCTCCTTTAAATCGTTCTAATGTATTTAATGCTCTTTCCTTGTGTGTCTCACCGAGAGCATGGGTACTGTATCTTGCTTCTTCGAATAATGACGTTAGAGCACCCACCGTTCTGTTAGTGACTGGAAGTTTAGATATAGCTATCTTTCTGAATTCTCTAGGAGTTATATAATCCTCTTGTTTGACTCCTTTATCCTGTAGATTGTAACACATTTTTTGATAGCATCTGATAATTGTGGATCTTACATCTTCTCCCGCCCTTAGTTCTCTCATAGTATGATCGAGTGTGGTATTTATCCCGTAGTTCTCCTTATCTTTGTTAGTCGAATCTCGGTATAAAAAATAATGCAAATATTTTGAAAAAATAAAGGTTGCGAGTACGACGAATAATATCAGTGGTATCAATATACCGGTGTCAACCGCTAAAATTCCTCCGGGGGTCGCTTCACCGGTGGTAGATGAAGGAGAACCATTAGAACCGCCTGAAGTGAATTTGAAGGTATCGGCGTATACGTTAAAAAGATGCATAAACAAAAAGGTAAATGAAAGAACCAGAATTATGCTGATTACGGTGTATCTTATCCTGCTGCCTTTTCCAACAGAAGGGTCTAGAAGCGTAATAATCACCCCACTCAAAATTACAGCAAATAGTATTGAAAACATCAGTCTCCGAATTATATTCTCAGGGATCGAGGG
>JAFDTZ010000055.1 GCA_019594305.1 Thermoplasmata archaeon | reverse complement strand
TTAGTGTGAGTTAAACTTAGAGGTGAATGACGCATCTCTTATAAATATTTTACATGCAACAGGGGCATTCAAACGATGTCCTTAAGATATGTTCTGCATTCACCCATCCGACCCTCTATTCCAGCTCTTTCGAATAGATTCATCGCCCTCTCAATGTATTCCCGACCTTTTTCAATTTCGCCCTCACCTATAAGAACACGGCCCTTTTTATACGATAGCTCTCCAGCTCTTTCTAAATGATCTCCAACATCTATTTCACTAATTCCATACTTCTGTATTAAACTATCCATATTTAGATAATTATCGATGGCTTTTTCCAGCTTATTATCATCTTCATATTTTCGTGCAGCTTTGTGATAATATTCAAGACCTTTATCATAAAGCCCTGCAGACATATAGTGATATCCTAGAATATCATAATGCTCAGCTAAATCATCTTTATAACATGTCTTTATGGCTTCCACAGCCTTTTTGTGTAATAATCGCCTTTTGTTCGAACTTTGATTTTCTAATAAAATGTCCTTTACCGCCCGATGTGAGAACCGGTACATTTCCGACTTGTCCGTCTCTTTTAATATATCAGTGTCTAGTAGTTTGTCAATTATATCTAAAACATCCATTTCATCCATGTTAACGTATTCAGCGATCAACGAAAAAGAAAAATCTGAACTTAACACGCTTATGTACTGTAAAAAGTTTTTAGTCGGGTCATCCAACCTAGATATTTTCCTTTCAACCGTGTATCTTACTACTGGGGGCCATTCTATTTTATCCATCTCCGAGATGTATCTATCCTCTGCGGGATTTATGATGTTATTAAATAACATGGATTTCAATGTTTCAACCATAAATAGCGGATTCCCATCGGTACTTTGATGAATAAGTTCTACAAAATAACCGGGAGGATCAACTCCGGTGACGGAAGATATCAAGGAACGGGTATGGTCTATCCCGAAGGGTTTCAAATGTATTTCGTTATACATTTTTCTATGATACATAAAATTCATTGTTTCCTTAAGGAAGTCGTTGTCTGTAGCATCTTCCGGCCGGTATGAACATATCAATAATAGATTATAATTATCGATATTTACTGAAAGATACCTTATGAATAATAGAGTATATTTATCAGCCAAATGAATATCCTCAATAAATATTACCATGGGTGTTGTATGTGTTATGTCTTCGACGAAATCCATGGCTCTCTGGATTGTTCTGTTCGATTTGTTAAAAACCTCATCTAGATCAGCAAATTCACTTTTACCATGAAGCATTCTAATACTGATTGGAAGATTCAAATAGGGTCTTTCTCGTTGTTCTGCAAAAAAGCTGAAACTTTCTTTTAATGGACTGAACGGTTCTGAATCTCTTGATACACATATACATTCCAACCAGTTGAAACCCTTAGCCTCTATATAATCCTTTAAACTCCTTACTAGAAAGGTTTTTCCTACCCCGGCCTCGCCGTACACTATTACGACGTTTCCCTTTCTTTCGGTTTCTAACAGGTCGATGCTTTCTTTTAATGCGATAAATTCTTCTTTTCTGTCTATAAGTCCATCTTCCGGTGATCCATCCCGAACAATGTTTTTATTTCCTTCCATTGAGCATCAACCTTTACCGCTCTCATTGGTAGATTGTTTCCGTATGAAAGCAAGCATAAGCCTCGCATTCCCGTCATAATCCATTACCGTTGATATATTGATGTATGCTTTGAACAATTTTTCGTCCTTTCCGACCAATGATAAATCTGCTTCCCAAGTATTTCTTTCCCCTGCGGCCATCTCCTTTAATTCATCTTTGTATAATTTTTGTTCTTTCTTGGAGATTAGCTCCGTAATATCTCTATTGGTAAGCTCATTATCCTTTATACCGATGATGTTACATAATGCGCTATTGACCTCCAATATTGTACCATCCGTGTTCAATATAGCCATTCCTTGATCGGTGTGTTCAAAGGCAATTCTGAACATCTCCTGGCTCTCCTCAAAGGACTTTAACGTTTTTAGATTGTGTGTGATATCCAGTAGCGACAATATGCTTTTCTTTGTGCCTGGAATCATAGACACATTTATCAGCATATTCTTGGTATCTCCGTAGCGATTGATGAACTTGAAAGTGTAGTTCGGAGGTGCAGAACTCGGATCTTCCCGTCTCATTTTATGGAATTTTTTCATCCGTTCCAGATCTTCTTCTACTACAAATCTGGGCCACTTAATTTTTCCTAATAACTCTTCCCTGGTATATCCCGTTAAATTTTCCATCCCTTTATTAACCATCGAAGAGGTCATGTCCTCTTCGAGAACCGCCATCGCAGTCCCTGAATTTTCGATTGCGCTTCTATATAGTTTTTCACTTTCTTTCAACTCTTCTTCGTATCGAATACGTCGTAGAGCTTCAAAGGTATGGGATACAAGTATATCTACAAGATCCTTATCATATTCGTCAAAATATCCCACCGCATTGGATATTACCTGGAACACACCTATATCACCTATAGGTGCGGAGACTGCAGACCGGTATTCTTTTTTAGCGGGTTTAGCTTCCGGCCATTCTCTTAAATCATATATCAAAAATGTTTTATTCTCTTTGAAAGTTTTTCCGGCTACTCCCCTATCCTTTGGGTTTCGTGTACCTACCTTAAGTTCCTTGTTAGAACTTTTACGTATGACTAGATCATCCCCGTCGTAAATCAATATGCTAGACGAGTCGAATCCTAATATATCCTTTGCAGCTTCTAATACGTGTTCGTACACATCATATTCCGTTTCACAGTTATCCAGTATATTAGCTGTTGTATGTAACTGTTCGACCTTTTTCTTCGTTATTTTTAACTCCCTTCGCATCATTTTCCTTTCGGTAATATCAATTATACTACCTTCGATAAATGCAACCTCACCTTCTTCGTCGCGGATTACATGTGCGTTCTCAATAACACATATAATCTTTCCATCGTAGGATTTTAGATCGTTCTCATAGCCTGTAACCGTACCTTTATCCATCAATAGTTTTAACCAAATATCACGCTCTTCCGGATCAGCGAAGGCTTCCTCGGCGTTTATATTCATAAGACTTTCCCGATTTGGATATTTTAGCATATCCACAAGAGCTTGATTTATTGCGATGATCTCACCGTTAGGTTTCACGGAGTACAGTCCGATAGGTATGTTCTCGAACAATCTTTCGTACAACTCTTCAGCCCTCTGTCTAGCGAACCTTTCTTCTCTCGATTTGAAAACCGAACGAACTGATGCCGGTAGCCTGACGAAGTGTGTCGTGGTCTTAACCACATAATCATCAAGCCCACCTTTCATTGCTTGAACGACGATCTCCTCACTACCCGTTCCTGTGAACATAATAACCGGACAGTCCGGATATTTATTCTTCACCTTTTCCAACACATTCAAACCATCCGTCCATCTGATATTGAAATCTGTTATGACAAGATCGAATTCACCTTTATTCAGAGCCGTTATAAATTCATCAGCATCTTTAACTTCATCAACTTCGATGTTAGGGAATTCTCGTCTAAGTTCCCTGATAGCGAGTGCTCTATCGTCGGGGTTATCGTCGATTATCAATATTTTCATATCTCTCTTCATGATTGTCCCTCTTTTTTCTCATTTTTTCCTTCACCTTGAACAGATATGGTTAATCGTCTTTTTAATACTATCGGTAGGATTGCAGAAAAACTTACTTATTATCCTAAATTATCATGAAGACATCATGGTGCACTCGAAAGTCATAGAAAACCCAAAAATCGCTCTGCCGATCGCTGTATTTTCAGTTTCTTTTGCAGCTATAATTATTCGATTATCGGATTCTCACCCCATATCTATCGCATTTTACAGGATGTTATTTTCATCTATACTGCTCTTGCCTTTTTTACCGTCTTACATTAACGAAATAAAAAAATTAAACAAAAGAGAATGGTTCCTGTTGATCACCTCAGGACTATTCTTGAGCGTCCATTTCGCAGCATGGATCACTTCTCTAAGCTACACCTCCGTTGCCTCGTCAGTTGTTCTTGTATCGGCCCATCCTATCGTGGTGGCCTGGGTATCAGGGTGGTATCTCAACGAGAGAACGCCGCGAGGGGCCTATTTTTCCATCCTTTTTGCCCTCGTGGGCATTACAATTATGACTTTCTCAAGTTACACCGCTGCCCGATGGTCTATCATAGGAGATATACTCGCAATAATCGGCATGCTCGCCGTAGCGGGATATTTGATCAGGGGTAGAGAGGTTAGAAGAAAAATATCTCTAGTCCCTTATGCCTTCATAGTCTACTTCACTTCAACAATATTCTTGGCCGTATTTTCCCTGGGCTTTTCCACACCTTTTAAAGTATATCCCTCCGGAGAATACATTCTTTTCTTTGCCCTTGCGTTGATACCGACCATTTTCGGCCATACACTGTATAACTGGGTCCTAAAGTATCTGGATGCAAGACAGGTCTCCACCACCCTGCTGGGAGAACCTATTTGTGCATCCGTCCTTGCCTTCATAATCCTCTCGGAAACCCCGCCTTTTCTCACGGTTATAGGTGCTGCCATAACACTGTTGGGCATCTACCTTTCTACAAGGTATAGATAAATAAGAAAATGCTAGGTCGCCGAGGTTGGCGCTCACCACGCTGATGAGTGATCCAGATCCCTTCTCGACCCCGCAACCCATCGAGCATCGATAGTCCATGTAAAGGCTGCTCCCTTCCGGGCCTGACCCGATTTTCATGGCAAAGACAAGGGGTATCGACCCTCCGGTCGATCCCCAAGTCACCTTCGATCCCGAAGGACGAAATCTCATCGTTAGGATCTGGCTCATCCACGGGGTGATTACGCTGTCCCCGGTGGTCACCCCCGCATATCGACGATTTCGGTGTATAAGGGCACGCCTAACGCCCCGGTTAGACCTAGCAGACAAGTACAAACATAGCCTGGTATATAAGTTTTATACGTGTAACCAACAGAGGCACATATCATTTTCTGCCTTCGACATAATTATTGTTGTTACTATTGAAGGCGTTGACCAGCTCGATACCGGCCTTTTCGATATCTTCCGTCAGTTCATCAAGTGTGTAAAGATGATAATACCTGTCCACCACTCTTCCGTTTTCAAGATGCCACGGTACCATAAGATCTTTTTTATCACCTTCAAGGTCCCATCTGTCCTGTTCCCTTGCCCATGCGGAAACCAGTATACGACCGCCCGGTTTCAATACACGTCTAGCCTCTCTTACACTTTCCACTCGTCCTTCACTGAGGTGATGGATGGTAGCTATATAGAGTACAATATCGAAACTATCATCCAGAAATGGAAGTTTTTTTACATCTCCGGATACAAGATGTCCTTTACCGGAAATCCTCTTAAAGGAGATATCAAGTAACTTCCGCGAAGCATCCAGCCCCACTATATCATAGCTCAGATTCATTGCCACTTCTAGATGTCTTCCATTCCCACAACCCATGTCTAGTAACTTACCTGAACTATCTTTTAAAAAATCAACTACCTCTTTCCACGGTCTTTGCCTCGTTCTATCAAAGTGTTCCGCTATTTTATCGAAGGTTTTACCAGCTCTTCTAACGTCTTCCATACAATGTAATACACATGACAAGATTTATATTCTCTGCTTATCCTTCACCGATTAATGAGTATTCTCGAAATATGTTTGGTAATTATTATTTGTTCATTATTTGCATACATTACGTATATACGAGGTATGCTTGATATTTGGGGCTCCGTCACCGCTTTTTTTATAGGTATAATCCTTGGAATCATGGGTGGAGTACTGTGGATTCTATTGCTGCTGATATTTCTTGTTAGCGCTTTTCTTGCTACCCGTTACAAATTCAATTATAAAAAAACCAAAGGTATACAGGAGGGAAAAAAGGGTGAGAGAGGGGCAATCAATGTTCTCGCAAACGGGATCGTGCCCGTAGTAATTGCTATATTCAACAATCCCACCAGTGGAAGAAATTTGCTAGGCTTAGGTTATCTTGAGAATAAACTAGCTATATTTTTATTCGTTACCTCGATCGCCTGTGCGGCCTCGGACACACTGGCCTCCGAGATGGGAATGATCTCTGATAAAGCGTATCTAATAACGACTGGTAAAAGAGTTCCCCCGGGTACAGACGGTGGAATTTCTCTTTACGGTGAGATATGGGCTCTATTGGGAGCTGCATATACATTCTTCGTGGCCTACATAATTTTCCATCAACTGTCCGACATAACCCTTCGTTCATCATGGCCGTTGATAGGGATCGTTATGGGATTTATGAGCTGCCAATTGGACAGTATTCTCGGAGCGACTCTAGAACAAAAAGGCTTAATAGGTAAATCATCCGTAAACACGATAGCAATATCTATATCTATGATAATTACGATAGTGATAATATGGCTAGTAGCATACTGATGATAATATACGACGGTATAGGCGATCGACCGGTAAAAGAACTTGATAACAGGACACCACTTGAGGCTGCAAAAACACCCAATCTGGACAGGATGGCCAAGAAAGGGATCAACGGAATAATGGATACCATCGCCCCTGGGATAATACCCGGTAGCGATACCGGTCATCTGGCACTGCTTGGTTACGACCCCTTCAAAGTTTATACCGGGAGAGGACCCTTTGAAGCCGCAGGTATAGGTATAGAGGTAGAACCCGGCGACATAGCCTTCAGATGTAATTTTTCCACCATCGAGGAGGGTTTGATAACGAATAGAAGGGCGGGAAGGATAAAAGAAGGTACGAAGGAATTATCAGATTCCATTAATCAGATTGATATTGGGATAGACTTTGTTTTCCAAGAAGGTGTGGAGCATAGAGGCGTATTGATATTCAAGGAAGACGGATTAGGGTCTAATGTGAGCGATGTGGATCCCCATGAGGAAGGGGTACCCTACTTGACATCAAAACCAATTTCTGATAATGAAGATGATACCAGAACCGCAGAAATTTTGAACGAATTCACAAAAAAGAGTATGAAAATACTCTCAGACCACCCTGTAAATGAGTTAAGAGTGGATATGGGAGAAAGGCCTGCTAACATAGTTCTTGCCCGGGGCTCCGGGACGGTTCCCCACATCAGATCATTACCGGAAAGAACGGGGATGAAGTGTGCCGCTATCGCCGGTATCCCCCTCGTTAGAGGTGTATGTCTCATGGCAGGTATGGACATCATCGAGGTGGATGGAGCTACAGGAGGGATGGATACGGATATAGAAGCTATATATCTAAGAGCGAAAGAGGCGATGAAGGAATACG
The DNA here is from genome assembly GCA_019594305.1 of Thermoplasmata archaeon. Taxonomy (GTDB): domain Archaea; phylum Thermoplasmatota; class Thermoplasmata; order Halarchaeoplasmatales; family Halarchaeoplasmataceae; genus Haladaptatiplasma. Next base: position 6,252 of record JAFDTZ010000055.1, on the reverse strand, counting down.
ACTTCGTGCTGGTCAATATCAAAGGGTGTGATCTCTCGGGTCATGACGGACTCGCCCATGAGAAAGTGGAATTCATAGAACGGCTGGACCGTGAACTTAAGATACTGGAAGGCCTGGAGGAACACTACATCGCCTTCACCGGTGACCATTCCACCCCGGTTCTCGTTAAGGACCACAGTGGAGATTCACTACCACTTACCATAGTCGGACCTCAGGTGAGGAGTGATGGCGTTACATCCTACGACGAGCGTTCATGCGTACGCGGGGGTTTGTCGCGTTTAAGTGGTCAAGACCTTTTGAACGTGCTCATGGACCTTTCCGGACACGGAGAGAAATTCGGTGCTTGAGCTCACCGCTTGTAGCCTATCTTTTGCAGCAGGTCCGTCCTCCATTCCTTATCTTCGCTTGACTCTATACCGACTGTAGGACTTCCGTCTATCACACCCAATATACCACGACCATCCTCAGTTTCGGCGACTATAACATTTACAGGGTTAGCCGTTGCACAGTATATGCCGCATACCTCTTGTACGTTCTTCACCGCGTTTAATACGTTTATAGGGTAAACGTCTTCCAGAATGATAATGAACATATGTCCCGCATTTATAGCTCTCGCATTTTCCGCCGCTAGGACCGTTAATTTATCGTCCGTACCTTCGCATCTTACGAGCCTGTCCCCGGAGGCTTCGCAGAATGCCACGCCGAATTTTATGTTCGGTACCGAGGTAACCAGGGCCTCGTAGATATCTTCAACTGTTTTTATGAAATGGCTCTGGCCCATGATCATGTTCATTTCCTCCTCTTTTTTCACTTTTATCGTTTGTAGCTCCATTTGTATCATCTCTATTTACCTCAAAACGCAAGGGTTAAAATATTTTTCCAGTAGGAACCTTGTGGTAACCAGGATACCCGCGCCCAGGGCATCGAAGAAGATGTCTATTAGCATAAATGTTCTGTAGGGAACGAAGTGCTGGTGTATCTCATCGCTTATACCGTACAGTACCACTATAACGAAGGTCAGCATGTATATATTCGTGTCTATGCCATCGGGGTAGCGTCTTAAGGTCTCGAAAACACAGAATGCCAGACCGAAGTAGAGCACCGTGTGAGCCACATGACTGAAGTATGGTACGGTCCTTTTTCCTTCGACGCTCCCGGGAGGTTCAGATGAAGAAGAGAGTGAAAATATCATGGCTGCATAGAGTATGGTGATGATTAAAAATACCAGGAACCATTTTTTCTCCGTCTCCATCCTATCACTTCTCCAAGTCCGTACCACAGTAGGGACACGATTCATTATCGGATACTATCAAGTGTCTGCAATCCGGGCATTTGACCCTATCTTTTTCTACGATAGTATCTTCTTCTTTTAGATTCCAATCGCAATCGGGACATTCGTCCTCACCCTCGAGGAGGGCACCGCACTCCGGGCAAGAATCCTCCAGGGCTTTCTCTTTTTCTTCTAGTCCCTCTATGCTGGAACCCCTGCTGTCCATCAAACCCTTTTTCCACCATACCAGAGATGCGAATATGATAAAGATAATGAAAGGCGAGATCAATCGCATGATGAATATGTTAACGACTGCGGTATTTTTTGGGATAACTAGGGGCCCGAAGCCTTTATCCGTACTTTCCCAGAACGTTTCATTACCGACATTAGTCTCCAAAGAAAAATGGTAAAAATATTGTTTTTCATCCAATAGAGTTTCCCAGTAGTGAACATTATCGTTCAGCAAACGCATCTCACCCGTGATGTTCTGCTCCGACGTTCCGTCATCTCCAAAATAAGTGAGGTTTACGTAGGTAGTATAATTGTTGTTCATTTCCACCGGGACTTCCACCGTGAAGTTAAATACCGTTTCAGTGTCACCATAAATTCGGTCAACCGTACCGTTCACAAGTGTATCGGACCCCAGGATCGTCGGCTCCTGCGAATATAAAAGATGTACATGGAATATGGTTCCGACTGCCGCTATTAGAACGATCGAAATAGCTCCTGCGATCACCACTTTTTTTAACTTAGGTTCTTTGTAAAATTTAAGGGGTATGAGAATGGCAAGAACAGATAATATCATGCTTAATAAACAAAGGTCCAGGCCGATCAGTACTGGGATGATCGCGAAGGCAAAAACTGTTGCTATATATACAATAATCGAGTATGGCGAATCCCGCACGGAATCTATCTTTTGTTTTAGTATTGTCGTATACATATACTGTTGGACCTATGTAAAGGTGTATATCATTAATGTTTTGCCCCTTGTTTCCGATCTAGATTTTAAATCAAATGATTCATTTGTAGCGTTTTTAAGGGTATTGTTACAAATGTATCGCAACATTTATATGTGTATAACAAACTCCCACATATAACACGATGACCCTGAGGTGTACAAATATGTACATCTCTTTCGTGTAAAAGACAAAATATTAAAGAGGAGAAAACCCATGAAAACAAAAACTGCTATGGCAATATTTTTTGCATTTGTACTAGTGATTTCAGTGTTTGCAGCGGTACCCGTTCTGTCCTTTGAGAACAGGGAGACGGATATCGTTTTGGTAAGGACTAGTGACTCAAACGAATTGAATAATTTAGAGACTCTGGGAGCGAAGATATTGGAGACTTATGACATATTTTCGCTTGTAGAGATCGATCCGTCTGCGATACCGCAGTTGGAGAGAATGGGGATATCCATCGATATGATGGAGCATAGAACCACGTTGTACGTTAGAAATACCGTGTTTGACTTCACAGAGGGTGAACCGAAAATACCAAGTTCACTGCGTGTGGACGACTACGCGCCCGGCGTTAAGGGACAGTACATCGTACATACATTGGGGCCCATCGCACAAGGCTGGCGGCCTATGTTGGAAGGCATGGGTGTTGAGGTACTTAACTATGTGCCCAACTACGCATACCGCGTACGGATGACACCCGAGTTGGCACGCGAGGTGTCCCAACTGTACTTCGTGGACTGGATCGGTATTTACCACCCATACTACAAGCTGCAGCCCGGTCTGAACCCGGGTATGGTAGAGATAGGATTTGTACCTGGTGCCAGTGTTGAGAGTCTGAAGGCGGTTGGCGAATTCGCTACCGTGATAAGCGTTGACGAGTTCCAAAACGGCGAATACTACTTCATCGCTGCCGTGAACTCCGAAGAGGGACTACACCGTTTGGCAAACATCAAGGATGTTAGCTTTGTCAACTCCTATGTGGAGATCGAACTCCACTGTGAGATGTCCACCCAGATAATCGGCGGAGGACTGTGGTTCTTCGACGATGACAATAACCCGGATACCGTTTACCGTGCATACGGTAGTTACGGTTCGTACATGAACCAGATAGGCTACGAAGGAGAGGGAATAGTCGTGGCCGTTGCGGATACGGGTATCGGTGACGGTACCGTTGGAAACGCCGGTCACCCCGATTTCGGAGACAGGGTAATTGGCGGGCACACCTATACCGGCTCAAGCTGGGCGGACGGCCATGACCATGGTACCCACTGTTCGGGTTCTGTGGCAGGACACACCCATGGAGGTACGGGAACTACGATATACAACAACTACTATGCCGCCGAAGGCTCGGCACCGGCTGCACTGCTGTATGCAATTAAGGTATTCACCGACGGCGGCGGTTGGGCGGGACCCGCAGACATCTACGAAATAATACAGGTGGCAAGTGTGAACGCCGATGCGGTAGTACACACAAATTCGTGGGGCGCGGCAACAGGCGGTGCCTACGGTACCCGTGCATCAAGGTACGATGCCGGTGCCAAGGATTTTGACATGATAGTTACGGTATCCGCCGGTAACAGCGGCCCGGGCTACACAACCATAGGCGAACCCTCTACCGGCAAGAACGTTATCTGTATAGGTGCTACGGATACCTACAACCCTAGCTGGGGTGTTTCCAATCCCGAGAACATGGCGAGCTTCAGTTCACGGGGCTGGACCCAAGACAACCGCATAAAGCCGGATGTAGTTGCCCCGGGAAGGGGTATCTACTCCACACAACCTCCCAACGGATATCGGTACATGTCCGGTACATCCATGTCGAATCCCGCAACAGCGGGTGCGGCGGCCGTTGCTTTCGAATGGTATCAGATGAATCACATAGACAATGAACGACCCAGCGCTGCCATGGTCAAGGCACTGTTGATAAATACCGCCAATCAAATCGACGGTGACACCGAAGGACCCATACCCAACAGGGACGAAGGCTGGGGTATGGTAGACATATCCAAACTGGAGAGACCGTTGAACGACCCGGTACCCTTCAGATTCTTCGACCAGGAACATATTTTTACCGCAAGTGGGCAGGAAATGGAACATGTAGTCTCATCCGATCGGGAGGGAGTGCCCATGAAGTTCAGCCTTGTTTGGACGGACATGGAAGCCGGTGATGTGGGCAGTGCCCCTGCATTGATAAACGACCTTAACATCGAAGTGGAAACACCCAGCGGTCTTGTCTATCGTGGTAATGCATTCACCGATGGATGGTCCGTAGCGGGAGCAGACGCTATGCCCATATTCGACAGGAACAGTGACGGATGGGACGATACCAACAACGTGGAGAACGTTTACATACGTCCGGAAGATGTGGAGTTGGGGGCCTACACCATCAGGGTAGAGGCCAGGACCATAGCCGGAGACGGTGCAGGTGTGGGCTACAACAGTCAGCACTACGCACTCGCAATTTACAACGCCAAGTCCATGCCCGAAGGCGACCCCCCCTCGGTAACCCTGATCAGTCCCAACGGCGGCGAAGTCTGGAATGCGCGTACACAGGAAGATATCACATGGACCGCAACCGCCGGTGATGATCCGGTAAACAGTATCGCCCTTGCATACAGTATAAACAACGGTGATTCGTGGAGTACGATAGCCACGGGATTGGACGATACCGGTAGTTACACGTGGACCTTACCCAACGACCACAGCAGCCAATGTTTGGTGCGTGTCCGAGCTATCGATACCGTGGGTAGATGGGGGGAGGATATCAGCGACGATGTCTTCACCATAGTCGGTGTTCCACCCGCTCCGCCCCAGAACCTCGATGTGGAACACATCAGTCAATGGATCGAAGTATTCTTCGAGGACGATGTGGAAGACGGTGACATCGGTTACACGACCGGTAAGAACATGGACGGTGCCAGCGACTGGGGCATACGCCAGCACGGAGCTTCTTCAGGCGTAAATTCGTGGGACTTCGGCGACGGGCAGTACAACAAAGTCACCTTTGAAGGTCCCCTCAGCTGGTTGATCTCTCCTGGAATAACTGTGCCTGCGGAGGCCGATGAGGAGTACGGGGCATGGTTCACCTTCCAGCACTGGCGTGACTTTTACTATCCCGGTGTACTATATGACGGTGGTAACGTAAAGATATCCACTCAAGGTTCAGGTGGTCCTTGGACCATCATAACGCCTGAAGAAGGCTACGACGGGACTCTTTCAACGGGCTTTGACCAACCCCTGGGCGGTCAGCCCGGTTGGGGTATGTCCGTAGGGTGGAGTACTGCCACCTTCGACCTGACTAGTTATATCGGCGAAACCGTCCACATCCGCTGGGACGCCGGAGCTTGCTGGGCCGGAACCGCCGGAGCGGGATGGCGCATAGACGATCTGCGCATGGAGACCTTGATCATCGACGAAGGCGGAGATAAGGACAATCGTATCACGTGGAACGCCAGTCCCGATGAGGCCATAGGCGAGGTAAGCCATTACAACCTGTATCGGTCGGAAGACCCCGGTGGCCCGTGGAACGGAAGTATGTTACTGGAGACTTTCGAAGCGGACGGTTCTGCCAGCTATTCGTACGTTGACTACGACAAAGGTATGCCCGATGGTGTTTTCTGGTGGTACTTGGTACGAGCGGTTGGAACCAACGGTCTTGATGATGGGAACATGGATGCGTTGCAGGAGCCAGACGGGGAGACGGAGACATTTGATGTGCCACTCTCTGCAGGCGGTGCAGCTGATGGTTGGAACTTTGTGTCCTTCAATCTGATACCTGTGTCTATGTCGGTGGAGGACATACTTGCGGACATAAGTGGTAACTACGACAAGGTGATGTACTTCGATGCATCGTCCGGCGAGTGGAGTTCGTATGTGCCAGGAAGAGCCGCCAGGTATAATTCCTTAGGTACGTGGAACCACCGGATGGGCATCTGGATACATATGACAATCAGCGATACGCTTACCATCGAAGGTACGGTTCCCTCGAGTACCGATATCTCCCTGTACCCGGGTTGGAAC
>JAFDTZ010000104.1 GCA_019594305.1 Thermoplasmata archaeon | reverse complement strand
CCCCTATATAAATATTTTTATGTATGTGTGTACAAGTATACAATAGGTGTTTTAAAGGTTGTTCTTCTTTATCAAACTCGCTCCAATAAAGGGCTGAAAGACATGGTCATATGTGTACACAATCATAGAAGATAAGCCTTCAACTATGGCCCACATCCTCCGGGTTGAGCTCTAAGTCCTCCTCACCCTCGTCTTCATCCAGAGCGATCTCATCTTCGAGCTCATCCTCATCCTCGATCCCCGTACCCCGCTCTTTCTTCCACATCATGAACAGTACCAGAGCGAGTACTATCAGCAATGCCAGGATCAGCAGTCCGATGAACATATCCACGCCCGTGTCCACGGTGATGCTGCTTGTATCCGTGGCTTCGTTTCCCATGATATCCACCGCCCTCACGGTTATATCGTAGGTTCCGTCGTTCAAACCATCGAAGGTGTGATGCGTTCGATCACCGACGTTCATCCACTCGCCGTCGTTCAGGCGAATCTCGTAGTGCGATACTGGGTACGTACCTTCTTCGCTGCGCCATTCTACCGTGACCGTGTCGGTATCGAACTCTTCGCCGTCATAAGGCGAGGTGATCTCGACGGAGGGCGGTACTATCTCGTAGAAGTGAGCGGTGATGTTTTTGTCGCCGTCCATCACGATGGTGATATTTGCGTTCGTTTCATTGCCCGCAGTTACATTGCCGGACCAGTGGCTGAAGTACCAGCCTTCGTCTGGTGTGGCTGTTAAGTTTACTTGCGTGCCGTAGGCGTATGAGTTGTTGCCCGCTGACGGGTCGGTGGTGCCTTCTCCTTCGACGGAGATGGTAAGGTTGTGGTAGATCTGCTCGAAGTGCGCTGTGACGGTCTTGTCGCTGTCCATCACGACGGTAATATTTGCGTTCTCTTCTTCGCCCTCGGGCACATCACCACCCCAATGGCTGAACCGCCAGCCTGTTTCGGGTGTTGCTGTTAAGTTGACTTCCGTGCCGTAGGCGTATGTGTGATCGCCTTCATTCGGTGACGTTGACCCCTCTCCTTCGACGGAGATGGTAAAGTTATGGTATATTTGCTCGAAGTGTGCGGTTATTGCCTTGTCACCATCCATAACGATGGTGATATTTTCGTTCGTCTCCTGCCCATTGGGCACATCGCCAGTCCAGTGGCTGAAGTACCAGCCTTCGTCGGGAATTGCTTCAACGACTACCTCTTGTCCGTAGTTGTAAGTATGGTTTCCAATAGCCGGATCTGTAGTACCGTTTCCTTCTGTTAGTATCTCCAAAGTAAACTCAGGGTGGATAACCACTTCCTGCCAGCTTAGGAACGGATAGGTTTCAGTCTCTACGATGTTCCAGATGGAATCCGTGTCACGAGCATCCGTACTGTCAACTACGCCGATATCCCAGCCTGCGTTGCTAAAAGTAGTTATGTCCATCATCTCAGCGGTAGTCTTGCCTTCGCCGCCTACACTGGTATTCATACCGGTAGTATTTATATCCCAGAACGAATTTTCAACCACACCCAAATTAAAACCTACGAACCCACCCACATATTCATCTCCGGTGGTTTCTCCTGTGGCATACGGACTGGTAATCATGCCAAACCGATTGTATCCTATGAAATCTCCTACACCCGTTACACCAATTACGGCTCCTCTTGAATACGAGTTTTCAATCGTTCCATAGTAATTAAACCCTACGAACCCGCCTACAAATTCATCTCCGGTGATTACTCCTGTGGCATACGAATTGAAAATTATACCTACAGCCCGATGTGCATTGTTATACCCTACGAACCCGCCTACATATTCATCTCCGGTGATTACTCCTGTAGCATAAGAATTGAAAATCGTGTCATGGTTTATTCCCACGAGTCCGCCTATAAAATTATTACCGACTAAATCCGCTGCAGAGGAGGAGTTAGATACTATACTTTTAGAAAAAATAAATTCAAATTGGCCGTTAACTCCCACGAGTCCACCCACATTGTGACTTCCAAACACCGTTCCTGAAACATAGGATCTCTCAATGGTACCCCAATTGAGTCCCGTTAGACCGCCAACCGTGTAACTTCCTGTAATAGTACCGTCAGCATACGAGTTATACACCGTACCGATGTTATATCCTACGAGGCCACCAACATAATCGTTTGCATTGATATCATTGTTTATCAGTCTGACATTTTTTACCATGGCTCCCATTCCAGTGTACCCGAACATCCCTATGTTATCTGAAAATGTCCGGTTGATTATAAGTCCGGAAATAGTGTGGTTGTTGCCGTCAAACTCGGCCATGAAGTAAGGAACGTATAATCCGGGCATAGAGGATAGGTCGATATCTTCGGTTAATCGGAATCTGTACCCGATTCTGTCTGCGAAGCCCAGTAGGTCCCGAAGTCCCTGGACGTTGTTTATTTCGTAATGATCCTCAGATGGAATAAGTGTTGAGCTGTAATCGGATATATTCAGGTATAAGTCATTTAAAAACCAATCCTGATACTGTGCATCGAAAATACCGCCGATGGTAACATGATTTTCTCCGTTAATCAGCACATCATCTATGTTATAATGGGAATTAAATACCGCGCCGATACTGTATCCTATTAGTCCGCCAACTCCCTTTTCTCCTGTTACGTTTCCTTGAGCATATGAATTATACACCTTGGCATATATACTATTGTGGCCAACTAATCCACCGATTCTCCTGTTACCGGAAACAATTCCCGAGGTATAAGAGTTGGATACCGTGCCATCATAACTGTTTAATCCTACGAGTCCGCCCACACTGTGGTCTCCTCTAATGGCTACATCGGCATGCGAATAGGATACATTGCCATAGATATTGTATCCTATTAGTCCTCCTACACTGTTGTCACCGGTAATATTTCCCATAGCATACGAGTTCGACACCGTACCTAGGTTGTATCCCACGAGTCCTCCTACGTACCGGTTTCCGATAATATCTAATTCTACGACGCCGATGTTGTGAACCCCTCCGTTTCTATCAACAACCCCGAACAATCCTATATAGTCCATACTCGATCGATCGATATATATTCCATTAATGGTGAAATTTCTGCCATCAAATGTACCTGTGAAACAGTTATCCCGATCCCGTCCGATAGATATGAATCCCGCACCATCGTTCCACCCTTCCGTCTCGCTTGCATCGATATCGTTCGCAAGAGCGTAGTGTGCGTATGTATTCAAATTCATATCCTGGAGATCCCAAACATCGTAGATCAGGAATGGATTGTCCGCTGTTCCGTTACCGCGTTGCCAAAGGTGTAGAGGGTATGTGACACCTTCCTCCATGAACCAAGAGTACTTGAAATCCCAGCTTGCATCGGTGAAAGTACTCTGGGTCTTCATCTCTTCTGTGCTCTTTCCCGTGGCATTACCAGAGGTGCTTGTTTGACCGCTTGTTTCCACATCCCAGAAGTTACCGGTCATCTCGTAACTGCCACCTGTGGTCACCTTTCCAGAAAAGCCCTTGTCAGTGGGATCGGTCTCGTTCTCGTATGTTACTCGTCCGATGGAGTAGCAGTTGGTTATAATACCTTGATCATTCAATCCAACGAAACCGCCAATATCTGTTTCGGTTGAGTTCGTCTTACGTGTGACGTTCCCAATAGTATACGAGTTAGTCACTGTACTCATAGCCCGGTTATACCCAACAAGACCCCCTACACTTTCGTCCCCGCGTGTATTTCCGTTAGAAAAAGAGTTGGATACCGTACCGGAATTATAACCAACAAATCCACCAACACTATTGTTTCCACTAACGTTTCCCGTCGCATAGGAGTTGCAGATCGTGCCGTAGTTTTCTCCCACGAGTCCACCTACATTCTCCTCACCGCTCACATCTACCGTAGAATAACAGTTAGACAATTTAGCGTAGTTAACTCCCGTTAGACCGCCGACATTATAGCTGCCAATCACAGTACCGGTGGCATACGAGTTCTCAACCGTGCCACCCCAGTAGTTCTCTCCAACGAGGCCGCCTACATAATCGTCGCCGCTCACGTTTCCAGTTGCATATGAGTTGTTCACTGTACCTTCGTCATTGATTCCCACGAGCCCGCCTACTCTGTCTACTCCGCTCACGTTTATATCCACTAATCCAATGTTACGGATCAAACCACTATCAACAGAACCGAACAACCCACATGAATAAGGTAAGTTTATATACAGATCTGCGACATCGTATCCCTGCCCGTCCAAGGTCCCTTTGAAAGGATTGTGCCCTGAACCTACGGGCATGAACCCCCTGTAACTACCTTCCGTTTCGTTCCAGTTCCATTCCCTGGTCTCGCTGGCATCGATATCTTTCGCCAGAACGTAATGTGCGTTCGGATCGTTGCTCATGTTCTGTAGATCATGAACATCGTATATCATGTACGGATCATCCCTAGTCCCTGTCCCTCTCGCAAAGGATGTTAATATACCCTCTCAAAGGCTCTCTTCACCGATGAAACCAAATGCCACACATACCAGACTACCTACCAGCAACAGCGCTATGCACATAGCTATGGGCTTTTTCATCATCATTCTCACATTATAGCTATGGAACAGGTGACATATATATTTAACCGTGATTTTTCATCTAAACTGAGTTAATGGATTTTACCCGGAAAAAAACATATCCCGATGTCCTCGTCCACCATGGTATCATCGTTGCTTCCCATCGTCCCTTCGACCACATCTTTCTTATATTCGATACACTTTTTCCCTAAGCGAACATGAAATTGAAGGACAGACCGTGGGCCCTGTACGTCATAATCATACTCGCCTTCATCGCCGCGGGAACCCTGTGGAGAACACACGAGGATTTCAGCACGGACATAACCATAGAACTCCTTGGTTCTGTGATCACCATCCTTATAATAGACCAACTCCTTCTTAAATCGGAAAGGAAGAGATGGAACCTAGTGAAGAACGAGGTGGAATACATACTTGCCAGAACCATAAACATACTCAGGGATGAGGTCCTGCGTAACATGTTCCAGTTCAGACCGAAGATCGACCCTGAAAAGGATTTGCGTTATATAGACGACACCATAAGAGAGCAAAAGGATACCAGGTTCAACGAACTGATCAACATGCCTAAGGCGGAGATGCTGGAGATACTGGAGAACGGCTTTGTCAAAAGATATGATGATCATTTCCAAGAACAGGCGGAAGGCCTTTGGAGGATCATGAACACCAAATATTCGGATCACCTTGAACCGGAGGTGGTGGACGAACTGCTCAAGCTGCACCTTTACCTCAATGATCTCCACAACAGTATCAGAATGTACAAGAGGGGAGACGATGATGTTAAACGGATGAAATACTACAGACAGCGAGGCGGGAACGATATGGTCCAAAATACTAAGAAAATGATAGAGAGGCTAGTCAGCCTTAAGAAGATGGGGTACTCCCGAGTATCTTATAGACGTTAATATGATGCATATTTGCAGCGATAGTTTTTAATTATCGTTTAAGTTTCTGATAAAATCATGTGGGATCACAAAAAATTGATGCTGTTCAGGTTCTCCTCCTATGGATTTCTAAAGAACTTGAAGTTTTTCGAACCTTTTCTATACTTATTTTTCTTGGCTAACGGTCTAAGTTTTTTCCAGATAGGATTACTCATCGGTCTCAGAGAGGCCTTGACCTTCGTCTTAGAGATACCTACGGGTGTCATAGCGGATATATCCGGTAGGAGAAAGTCCATGGCCATAGCATTCGCTAGTTATATAACGTCATTCGTGATATTCTACTATTTCAGTTCCTTCGGAATATTCGCATTCGCCATGATCTTTTTCGCAATGGGGGAGACCTTCCGTTCCGGAACACATAAGTCCATGATAATGCAGCACCTTGATGATGAGGACATGTCTGAAAAGAAGGTAGAATACTACGGCTTGACCCGCTCTGCTTCCAGACTGGGTTCGGCACTGTCCGCTCTGCTGGCAGGGATCATCGTATTCTTCTTCCAGAGTTACAACATCATATTCCTGGTGACCATCGTACCCTATACCATGGCGTTCGTTTTGATGCTAACCTACCCCAAAGAACTGGACGGGACCCCCTCCGGTGCATCCGTTGAAAATGCCTGGAACCATGTAAAGGACAGTTTCAGACAACTGGTTAACTATCCTGATCTTAGCAGGATGTTGGTTAACGCCTCAATATACGATTCATTCTTTAAAATATCCAAAGATTACCTTTCGCCCATAGTAGAGACCTTCGCATTGACCTTACCTTTGCTTTTATTCATCGAAGTACCGGAACAGCGTACAGCTATTCTAGTAGGTGTGATATATTTCTTCGTTTACATGAACAGCTTTGCTTCTTCAAGGAAATCTGTTTCGTTGATGAAAAGAGTAGGGGATATGGCCAAAGCGTTGAACATACTTTACTTCATTATGGTTACCGCCTTCCTGCTGGTTGCTATTTTCCTACACTTAGACTTGATGATGCTCTCGATAGCAGCCTTTTTTGCTTTCTTCACCCTATATAACCTTAGAAAACCGATGGTCGTGGGCTTCCTAGGTGATGTTATAGAACCCAAGACGAGAGCAACCCTCCTCAGCGGTGAAAACCAGCTCCGGTCAGTAGTAGGTATAATCATCGCACCCGTTCTTGGTTTACTGGCGGACACTATGGGTATCAGTGTGGCTTTCTTATTCGGTGCTATCGTTCTTTTCACCATAGGCTTTATACTACCTATAAAAGATACATCGAGAATGGGCAAAAGAATACCTAATGCATAGATGATTTATACAACGTAGTAACTAGGGACTTCGATGTTCCACGATGTAAAAACGAAAATGATCGCAATCATACTATTTCTATGCATCCTTGTAGGAATGTTCATCTGGTACGGTTCTTTGTCACCGAACCCGAATCTGAACCATTATCCGGGTGATAAAGAGATCATAAATGATTACGATAGTCACATCGGTGAGATTGTGGAAGTCGGGGGTAAAGTCATATCCACATCACCTCTGACGATAGAAGTTAAATACGGTACCGAAACCATGGATTTGTTCGTTTCAGGGGTAGAAGAAGAAACGTTAGAGGGTGATCGACTGACGGTTTTCGGAACTCTTCAAGAAGACCATACCGTTACCGCAACTCGAATCGTTATACGACCACGGATAAACTACCTTTACATGTACGTGGTGTCCTTCATAGCGGCTTTTTGGGTGCTGTATAGGATAGTGAGTCAGTGGAGATGGAATCGTACAAAAAAGGCCTTAGAGATTCGGGAAAGGCCCCTGAAATTCAAAGAAGTGCTCAGTATATTCAAAGGAGGTTTCTCAAATGGCTGATCTCTTAACCCATGTGCTTGTTGCCTACACCGTGGCGATCGTGCTATCATGGAAGTTTAAATGGATCAATTCCGCACATGTAACCGCAGTGATGGTAGGCTCTACGTTACCCGATCTGACACGTATCGGCCTTTTGATAGATCCTGCATCAGTGGAAAATATCGGAATTCCATTTTCATATTCTCCTTTACACACCATGGGTGGTGCCATGGTATCAGTACTAATTATATCTACCTTAGTACGTGTCAAACATGCTAAGATAACGTTTATACTACTCACCCTCGGACTGCTATCTCATTTGGCTCTCGATTCTTTAATTATAAGTGCCTCCGGGCATTCTTACGCTATATTCTGGCCGATCTCCGTTTATAACCCACCGACACCTGGATTATATCTGAGTACTGATATGTGGCCGGCATTACTGGCGGGTTCATCGGCTCTTTGTGTATGGTTAATTGACTCACGGGTGCACTCCAGGTCACAAAACATTTAAACATGATATAACAATGATTACCACGTCAATGAAGGAGCAAATAGAAGCCAAAGGAAAAAAAGATAAAGAGATAATGGGGGGCTATACCATCCTAGTTATTGCTGTGATAGCTGTTCTAATGGCTTCATGGGTAGCAGGAAACCTTATACATTCTTTCGGGGAAACATCCACTGAATGGGTTAGTGAATACGAAGGAGAAAGTTTAGGTGGCGGATTTTCTCCCGGCCCCTCGATCCCTGAGAAT
>JAFDTZ010000086.1 GCA_019594305.1 Thermoplasmata archaeon | reverse complement strand
ATTAAAGGGTTACTCAGGGAAGAAGACGTACCCAAGAACTTTATGCGTATGATACATGAAAAAACCAGTGGAAATCCACTTTTTGTCAAGGAATGCGTTAAGCATATGTTAGAGGAGGGCGTCGTAGTACCCGAAAATAAAATTTATCCGAAAAAACAAGATGTTATACGAGTTCCGGATATAATCCAAACGGTAATAGAGAGAAGGATAAACCGATTGGATAGTAAATCAAAAAAGGTCCTGGAGGTCGGTAGTGTTATGGGCGATGCTATGGATTTTACTCATCTGTTGGAAGTGATGGATACAAACACATTCGATCTTCTGGATCATATAGATATCTTAGTCGCTACCGGATTATGGAGAGAAAGCCCGGACGAAGATACGATATATTTTCATCACAGTATTACACGAGATACCGTTTACTCCAGCTTAAGGGATATAAAGAAGCGTCTGCTTCATGATAAGATCGCCGGGAGTATGGAGAACCTTCACTCACATGAGTTGCAGGAGGTTTCTCCGTTACTCGCATACCACTACCACAGGGGACAGAAATACGAGAATGCATTTGTGTATTACAATATGGCTGGAAAGAAGGCCAAGGGTATTTACGCTCACGAAGATGCCATCGAGATGTTCGAGAACGCCCTGGATATAGCGGAGGGTATCGAGAACTGCAAAGAAAGAATGCTCGGGGTCAAGGAGGAGCTTGCCGACATATACTCCATACTGGGTGATTTTGATAGATCCAGAGAATATCTGCAATCCATATTGGACGCGGATACGGATACGAAGACCCAACTGAGGATTTACAGAAAGATATCCGCAGCGTGGTTGAACCAGAACCGTCTTAAGGAAGCACTCGAATCCGTAGATCAGGGACTATCGCTTATAGATGACAGATCGAATTTTGATTTGGTCCTGTGTAAGATGCTTAGTCTTAAGGGCTGGGTCTATCTGCGCATGGGTGATAACGATAGGGCCATGGAACTGTTCGAGAGAGAGAAAGAGATAGCCCATAAGATAGATGATGATACATCGTTGGGCCAGTCCTATCATGATATGGGCACATTATATTACTTGATGGGGGAGCTCGATGAGTCCGCTAAAAGCCTGCAGGATGCCATCGAAATCTGGAAAAGATCGGGGGATGACCACAAATTGACGACATCCCTTAATAACCTCGGACTAGTGAAGATGTATCGGGGAGAATGGGGTATGGCCAAACAGTACTTCAAAGAAAATTTAGGCAACTATGAAAGGATAGGCGATAACCTGGGGATCGCTATCTCGCTTAACAATCTCGGAGATGTGTATCGGGAGAAGGGGGAATTCGAGACTGCGCTGGAGTGCTTCAACAAGGCTAAGTCCATCGAGGAGAAGATATCTAACACGGACGGAGTTGCGGGGTGTATTACCAACAAAGGGATAACCTATCACAAGATGGGAGAACTAGACAGGGCACTGGAGCATCATAAGAACAGCCTTGGTATCTACCATGAGGTAGGCAATAAATCAAGGGCCAGCTGGACGCTTCACTGCATGGGCGAAGTTTACATGTCCATGGGTGAACTCGAAAAGGCCCTGGAAGTTCTGGAGGAATCATACGAGATCAAAACGAATATAGGTGATAACCTGGACCTCGCTCCGAATTTGGCCACCATAGGAGAAGTGCTTCTCGAACTAGGTGATATAGCCGGCGCCCGGAAAAAGGAAGAAAAGGCTTTGGAGTTGGCCAAGGACTTGGTAACCAAGGAAACAGAGGGGAGAGTAAGAAAGGTCCTCGGAAAGATATATCGGGAGAAAGGGGATTACGAAAGGGCGGAAAAGGAGTTTAAGGAATCCGAGAAGATACTCGAGTATATTGCCATCACCGAGTACCCGAAAACGCTTTACGAGCTCGGACTTCTTTACAAGATCAGAAACCAGCTTAACGAGGCCGTGGAATATATCAATAACGCATTGGATATGTTCCAAAGTATGGGTATGAATTACTGGACCACCGTATGTAGAAGTGCCCTGGACGAAATAAAACCTATATATGACGAATCAGAAAAGGGGGCGTTTGGAGATGAACAATAATCTCAATATTGTGACTGAAAACGAAGGGATTTTCGTCGCTCGCGAGGAAGAATTGGATAAATATCGTCTTATCATGGACGAAGTGAGTGATGAGAAGGGGCAAACGCTATTCATATCCGGAGAACCGGGGGTAGGTAAAACCAAACTAACATCTGAATATAAAAGAATTGCAGCTGCGGATGGTTTTATCGTACTGGAAGGTATCTGTAGATACGGCACTACTCACCCTTACTTACCGATTCAACAGGCCTTGCTGAACTCCGGGGAGGACATGACAAATTCCATGACCTTTATGGATGGTGAGGATGACGGTACTCTCGATGACAAAGACATGTTGGATGCACATAGGAATGCCGCATTCTACGACACCGCTGAACAATTAAGGAAGTTATCCGCTGAAGATAAATATCTGATATTATTAGAAAACATGCATTGGGCGGATAAGGGAACTTTGAACCTCTTTCATTACCTTGCCGACAGACTCAAGGATTGTTGTATATTATTTATAGGTACATACCAACCCGGGGACGCAGTACCCGGAACTGCATTTATGGGCATAAAACAACAGATGTCTCGAAAGAGTTTATACAGAGAGATCGAACTTGAGCCCTTTGATATTAAGGGTACTGAGGACATGGTGGTGGGGCTGACGGGGATAAAAGACATACCCGACAATTTTATACGGAAACTATACCGGAAAACTAAAGGAAACCCTCTCTTTATAAAGGAAACTATCCATCACTTGATAGAAGCGGGACACATCTCCGACGAGGATCGTGAATGTCTCGATTTCCCCGAAGATAAGACCGAAATGGTCATTCCCGGATTGATACGGGATGTTATTGAAAGGAGAATATTAAGACTGAGCGACAGTACCCGGGAGATCCTTCAATTGGGTAGCGTGATAGGTGAAGTAGTACCTTTTTCTTTGTTATCTAGTGCCTCCGATCTAGATGAAATCGAGCTTTTGGATCAGGTAGATTTTTTGATAGTAAACAAGATATGGTCAGAAGATTCGAATGAAGAAACATTCTTATTTAAACATGATGTGATTCGAGATATCGTCTATGAGGGTATAGGCAAATGGGTGGAAAAGAAAAGACTGCATCTCTCTGTGGCGGAAGCGATAAATAAGATGTATGGCGATAGCATCGAAAATATATACTCCGTTCTCGCGGAGCACTATGGAAAGGCTGAGGAATATCAAACCGCACTCGACTTTTACCTGGATGCTGGCCATAAAGCCGAAGAGGTCTATTCCCATGAAGATGCAATCGACATCTATAACAAGGCCCTTGAGGTCACAGCTTTTCTACCGGAAGAAAAGGCTGTTAAATTAGGCCTTTTAGAGGATATGGCCGAGGTCTATAGATTGATAGGCGATTATGAAAAAAGCTTGAAAAAATTGTATAGCGCGCTAAATACGGTCTCTTATTTTGAAGATGAACAGAGGATATATCGTCAGATAGCTTGTACATGGCAGGAACATGGTGAATATGGCAAAGCTCTAGGGTTGTTAGAAAAGAGATTATCATTTGAGGAAGAAGCAACTCTGGAAAGATGTAAGCTTCTGGGGCGGAAAGGCTGGTCGCTCATGCAGATGGGTAGGTACGAAGATGCGATGAATACCTTTGAAGAGGAGAAAGAGGTAGCGGAAGAGATCAAAGACGAAAAAGAGATAGCTCAAGCGTATCATGATATGGGAAGTATAGCTATAAGACGAGGTGAATTTGATAATGCTGTCGATAATCTTGAAAAGGCTAGGGAAATTCGACAGAAGACGGATGATTTAAAAGGCCTTTCAAAGACCCTTAATAATCTATCAGTGATACATACACTGAAGGGTGACTTGGATAAAGCGTTAACCGAACACGAGAGATCTTTAGAAATCTATAAAGAGATGGGTGATAAGACCACCATCGGTAAAATTCACAACAATATCGGTGCCACCTATCATGAAAAGGGTGACTTGGAGAAGGCTTTGCACCACTTAGAGATCGGATACAATATATCCGTGCAGGTTGGCAACAGGTATTTGATGGGTAATACCATGGTAAATATAGGGCACACATATATGGATAAAGGTGAATTAGAAAAGGCTTCGGAACACCTTGATAAAGGACTGAGGTTATCCGAAGAAGCAGATTACTTGGACTGCAAAATACATTCCGAATATCTACTTACATATATGGAACTTGGGAGGGGGAACTGTGATAAAGCTTCGGAATATCTAGACAGATTGGTCGAATCGAGTTTAGAACGTGATGTTGAAAGAGACAAAGGGTTGGTCGAGTATCTAAAGGGTGTTATCAAGCGAGAAAAGGGACAGATCGAGGACTCTTTTAGATCATTTGAAAAAGCGATCGAGATATTCGAAAGAACAGGGTCTTTCGATCTTAAAGCAATATCCCTTTATGATTACGGTGTGTCCTTGAAGAAGAAAGATGACATTGATAAGTCGATTGAATACTTTCAAAAAGCCTTGAACTATTTTGAAGAAAGAGGCATGAAATTTTGGGAGGAAAAGTGCAACCGAGCGATGGTAACTGATAACTAGATCTTTTTAGTGATCCAGGCACGCTTCTCTTAAACGATCCACTACAAAGTCTCTTTCTAGTTGAGCTAGGAATCTACCTAATTTAGGGCCTCTCGGTTGTCCTATGAATATCCTGTAGAATAATCTGAAGGCCTTTCCCTTTTTTATGCCGGTCTCTTCAGCTCTTTCGTGTACTTTTTGGTGCAGCCATTCTGGAGTCCAGTCCTCCTTTGAAATAAGTTCCTCTAGATATTCACTTAAAAATGTCCTTTCGATGTCCGATAACTGTACCTCCGGTAACGACTCGAGGATCGAAAATTTGACCATGTCCGGAGCGAACTTATTCAACCAGTAGCGTACCTGTTCCACTCTTGTTTCGAAAAGTTTTCGATCATGTATATTGCATTTATCATCTCGTACAAGTTCCCAGGTATGTTTCTTATCATCATATATCTGAACTAGGTTGACTAAATGCTTGTAAGGCACTCTGTACGGCTGTTGAGCCGGTATATCATCTACCTGGGATAGTTCGTAAACCCTACGAGAGTCCTCGTCTATCGTACCGGCGAAGTAGCCGGCTTCCCACGCATCGTATTCGTCTATGAGTTCCAGGACACCTAATCCTGGCTCGATATCTATATGTGTTTGTAGTTTGTATTTGTACAGTAGAAATCGCACAACTTCAGGCCCTACGGTGTCCAGTATATCTTCAGCTTTTATGGCGACCCCCGTTGAGGACGACATCGCACCTTTACCTTTGAGTTGTATCCACTCGTATACCACTGGATTAGGTGCATCCCTATCGAATATATCCTCAACTATTAGCTTACCGGTATCCCACGAACCACCGGCTGCGGCGTGATCTTTACCCAATGGTTCACATTCCACACCTAGTATCCACCATCTGGCTGGCCAATCACAGCGCCAAGGTAGTTTTCCGTCGGCCTTTCGTATGTCCGCCTTTCCCTGGTATCCACAGCCGCAAATGTATTCTACATAGGGATCTGAAAAGTTCGTTACGTTAGTATTCATTTTACCGCATTCTCGGCATATTGGGTTGTAAGGATACCAGTCGTTATTTAATGTTCTACCTGTCACGGTGGTAAGTATATCCTTAACTCTCTCTCTATTTAGGATCAGTTTCCTGGCAGCTTCTTCGTACTCTCCCTCCGCGTACATCTCGTGGGTATGGAGTACATCGCATTCCACACCCAAACGCTCTATGGATTCAAGAAACGGTGCGAGAAAGTGATGGGCATAACTTTCATGACTTCCGCATGGGCACGGTATCTCACTTAGGGGTTTACCTACATATTCTTCGTAATCCTCATTTAAAAAGGGATAAACTTTTCTGAGTGGATCTATTGAGTCCGCTATGTATATTAGCCGTGCATCATCCTTTGCCCTACGTATCGCATCTCCCGTCAGTATCTCTCTTAAACTGCCAAGATGTATAGGACCCGATGGTGTGATACCAGTGGCTATCAAAGGTGAATCTACTAGAAGACCTGCTTCAACGTCTGCCCAATGCATCAGAATCCTATCCAATAACCCTTGCTCTAATCAAGCTGCGTAAGGGGACTCCGACTACATCGTCCTGACTGTTCTTGTTAACCGTAACCACACACAAAACAGGCTCTGCACCTTCATCTTCTAGGTCGGTAATAGCCCCCTCCATTGTCTCACTCGTACTGATAACGTCGTCAACGATCACCACTCTTTTACCTTCTACACCAGCATAATTAGAACTGAAAGAGCCGCCGCCACTAGGCCGTTCTGTTTCTCGCGGACGATAAACTGATAGTTCTTTTCCTAGTTCTTCGGAAATTAATGTTGCAATAGGAATACCATTTATGGCTATACCTACTACGGTATCGAAGTCGCCTCCGGTCTTCTCCATCTCTTCAAGGATGATATCAGACATCAAAGTGGTCAATAATCCTATCCTACCTCCGAATACACCGATGGATCTCCAGCCGATTTGTACATCTACGGGGGGTTCTTCATCCTTTACGTTCCTGGTCAAAAGCCAGTTGATCGTATCTACCGACAGACTCAGCTCTGTGGCTATCTCTTTTTCCTTCAGGCCCTTCTCCTTGAACTTCATGGCCTTTTCAACAAGGGATTCAATACCTTTCATCTTCAATCACTTCAACCTCTTAACAAAATGCTGATATTATAATATTGTGGTCGCCCGATATGACGAATTCTGTTTATCCACAGACTCTTCGAGCTATAAGCTCTGTAAGTAAGGTATGGACTATCTTACTTTGGTTGTGGTAATTGTTCAGGCCCTTTGGAATACCATCTTAGCCCTTACTGTTTCGCCATTATAGGTATCTTCTATGGAAAGCGTTAGAGTGCTACCGCTTATATTATATGACATTTCATGTGTGCCATATGAATCTGTAATCCTGATCTTACCGCCGCCTAAGTCTTCCCATTCGAATGAATCGCCTTCGTCGTCTACTCCGGTACCGTCGCTGTTGAACTCTATCCATCCGTCCATGGTTTCTCTTTCAGTTTCTGTCTCACCTGAAAACGAATCTTCATAGGTGAATTCCATATAGTCGGCGTTCCATCTACCTTCCAGTGAACTTCCGCCGGTGAATACCAGCAGGGCCACTACGATCCCAATTATCGCCACTACCGCGATTATACCGATGATGATCGGCGTAGTGTTCTTCTTCCGCGGTGGTACACCCTGTGGTCCGGGATATGGTTGTTGTTGTGGAGGTTGTTGTTGTGGAGGTTGTTGTTGATTACCATAACTGCCTGGCTCTTGATTCCAGTTGTCATTACTGCTTTCATTCATCGTGAACGGCATAATACTTGTACTATTTATACCTGACTTAAAAAAATCAAGTGTAAAAGAAGAAATATTATACTTGGACCAGAGACCGAAATAAGATCACAATTTGATCTTTCTCTGCGAAACCATGAAGGAATATTAGATGTATTTTTAAAGGGCTACCGAAGTTTTTCGAACGCTTAACTAACAAAACATCACGCTTTTCACGATGTACGGTAATGACACATTCGAGTGAAGGAAAATACTATAAATATCATAATGATTGATGCGGTGTTTGATTAACATGAATGAGATACCTGATTACATTGGGCCCATGGCCATGGGATTAAAGATGGGTGTTATCGTACCCGGGATGGACATAGTAGACCTTACCTTCCGGTCGGTAAAACGCTGTTACGAAGATGAATTACTTGACGACGGTGATGTTATTTGCATAACCGAGTCTGTGGTGGCTAGGGCACAAAACAATTACGTTACTGTGGAGGAGGTTTCAAAAGAGATAAGGAATATTTTCGAACTCTCCGAAGACGGGACCATAGGTGTGGTTTTTCCCATAACCAGCAGAAACCGTTTTTCCATGATCCTCCGATCAATAGCAGAGGCCGTTCCTAAAGGAAAGGTAATAGTCCAGTTCTCATTTCCTTGTGATGAGGTGGGCAATCAGACCATATGTCCGGAATTCGTAGCTAACTTAGGGAAGGACCGGATAACCATGGAGGATATCGAAGGTATGGATTTCAAGCATCCGATAACGGATATGAATTATATCAAGTACTACCAAGATATCATAGCTAAAACCGGGGCTGATGCCGAGGTCGTATTGAGCAACGACCCTCTATATATATTAGAATACGAACCCGATGCAGTTATCGCCGCGGACATACACACACGGACACAGACCAAAAAAACTATCTGCGCTCATTTCCATAACTGTATCACCCTCTGTGAGTTGTTCAATGACGGAGAGGTATATTCTCATTGGGGACTCCTAGGGAGCAATATGTCAAGTGGAGGCCGCCTCAAATTAGCACCTAAGGACGGTGACCAGGTAGTAGGAACGATCCAAAAAAGGATTAGAGACGAACTCAACGTACATGTTGAGGTACTAATATACGGTGACGGAGCCTACAAAGACCCCACTAGCGGCATCTACGAGCTTGCGGATCCCAGCGTAACCGTGGCGGCGACCGAGGGGCTGAATCTTTTCCGTAGAGGTTTCAAATTCAAGTACCTAGCCGACACCTTGCATCATGAAGGCAAAGATGTAGAGGAGATAGAAGATATACTGAGGAAAAAAAGGGCCGAAAGCGGATCCGAGTCTTCAATGGAGAGGGAGGGAACCACTCCAAGACGCATGGAGGACATACTCGGGAGTCTTGCCGACCTCGTAAGCGGCTCAGCGGATGCAGGTACTCCCGTGGTACTAGTGAAAAATTTTCTCACTTGAAATCTTTTAAAGCACTAGATAACCGAAATTGAAATAAACGAGTTATAGACAAAATATATATATCTCGGTTCTCTTTACGGTCCATAGGTGAAGAAATGGCGATAGGATTCGTGCTGATAAAAACCGTACCCGCCTCCGAACGGGAGGTATACGACATCTTAACTAAGCTTCCGGAAGTACAGGAAGTTCATTCACTTTTCGGTGAATATGATCTAATCGCCAAAATACACGCCGAAAACTTCAACAAACTAGGACAGGTGGTCGTAGATAAGATGCGATCCATCAAAGGAGTCGAAGATACGAAAACACTAACAGGTATAGAATTCTAAGGAGGAAAAAAGAAATGCAACTAAAAATGTTTGAATTCCTGACGATACTGCTCTTGACAATGGGTCTCGGCCTTTTGCTTACAGGCCTATTCACAGCATATTTCGGAAGGGGAAAGAGCCGAATGGTTGGAATAGTGCTAGCGATCGTGGGTATCTTTATAGGCTTGCTCACGTGGCAGATGCATGCACAGAACATCGGTGCCGCGGGAGATGGCTACGATTTTATGAACACTGTTTGGATGGCCATCGAAGTAATCGGTGCATTCATAATCGGTGCCATAATAGCCCTGGTAATATTCCT
>JAFDTZ010000040.1 GCA_019594305.1 Thermoplasmata archaeon | reverse complement strand
GGTGCAATCATCAAAGAAATAGAAAACACGGAGGGTATCGAAGGCGTATGGGACGCTTTCTATATGAACCCCGATAAATTTGCTGAAAAATATGATAGGATACTGAATAGATACCGTTGATTTATTTTTTATCATGCCTATTAACTAACCTTTGTAGTTCTCCGTGTTCTTACAGCCGGGATAACCCTTGCACCCCCAGAATTTCCCGTACTTACCATCTCTTAGCACCATCTCTTTTCCACACTTTGAACAGCGCTTTGTCTCCTTACCCTTCAGCTTCCTGGCTAAGAAGTGATCTTCAAGTGCCAGCTGCGAGAGCTCGTCGGCTTCTTGGTTGTGCTCTCTACCCACATGTACCAAATCGACGGACTTATCATCACCCTCAAAGGAGGCTATCAGATCTTTAACCTCTCCGTAAAGATCCTTAAGATTGCCGGATTTGACAGACCATTCTTCGTTAACCTGTTTGACCACCAACTGGGAGTCAGAAAAGATGATGACTTTATCGAACTGCAGGTCGGACTGTTTTATCCACTCCAAACCCTTAATGATCGCCATATACTCGGCGTAGTTATTTGTAACCCTGTCTTCGAGTAGTACTCCGTAGTCCTTCCGTATCGTTTTGGAGTCCTTCTTGACCAAATACCCGTAGGACGCAACTCCGCCTTTTTTGCCGCGGTATGCTCCGTCGGCATGCAGTATTATCGTGTCCATTTTAATGAATCCTAGTATAATCGTCTTTATATGTATTATGATGATAACGACTGATAAGAAAAACATTTTTACATAGACCCCAATAGAATAACATGGACTCGAAACATACCAGGCGGGAGAACTTCAAGGACATTCTCCCTAGCCAACTTTATCTGAGTGAAGATAAGCTTCAAAGTATACGAGAAAGTGGGGATATCGAACCTCTACCGGTCAAGAAGGTGGCGGATAAGCTGTTCTTCACCGACGGTCATCACCGGGCATATACTATCTGGAAAAACGGTGAGGAGGACGTGGAGGTTTACGAAGACACGGACGATATGGACTGGCTCCTGTACTTGATCTGCGTTGACTGGTGCCTGGAGGAGGGAATAGAATCCATAGGTGATCTTGAAGACAGGATAGTTACACAAGAGGAGTATAAGAGCTCTTGGCTCCACAGATGCAAGCGGATGCACCAAGAAGATATCTTCAAATACGTTCATGTGGAGGAAGAAAGTGATCCTAAAAAAAAGAGCGAGGTCTGTGAATGCATCTTACGGTCGCTACCGGGATGGTTCGGTATAGAGAAGGCGATAATCGACTACGTGGAGGGTGTGAAAGATAAACTATTTTTGACCGTTTTCGTGAAGAGCATCCCCGTCGGTTTCATCTCAATGAAAGAACATAACGAATATACCAGCGAGATATACGTACTGGGAGTAGTTAAAGAGCTGCACGGTAGAGGGATGGGCAAAAGATTGTTGTGTACCGTTGAAAGGCGGATGCTGGAACAGGGAAAGAGGTTCATATCGGTGAAAACACTGAGCGGCTCCCGCCCCGACGGGAATTATGAGCGCACCAGGAAGTTATACAGGTCAGTGGGATTCTACCCTTTAGAGGAGTTGACAACTCTTTGGGGTGAAGAAAAACCTTGCCTGGTCATGGTCAAACCGTTAAAATGAGCCTTCACTATCGATCTTTATCAAAGTATTCAGCGGTTTCACTCAATATATCCATGATAGGCAGCTCCTGAGGACAGTGTTCTTCACACTTACCACACCTTACGCAACTGCCGGCCTTTGACTTGTCCTTCATCTTACAGTAACTCTTTTTCTTTTCTTCGTATTCGTCGTATATTTCCGCTTGATTGTAAAGTGCGAAGTTGTGAGGGATTGCAACTCCGTTGGGACATGGTACGCAGTAGTTGCATCCGGTACAATCTACCGGTGAGAGTTCTCTGAACTTTTCAGCTACTCTATCAACGAGGTTGATATCTTCCTCGGCGAGTACGCCTATTCTGGAATCCGAAGCTATCTCAACATCCTCTTTTACCTGCTCCATGGTGCTCATACCGCTTAGAACCAGGGATACTTCCTCCTGATCCCACAACCACCTCAAGGCCCATTCTACCGGATTCCAATCTCGTTCCGACTCGTTCCATATCTCCTTAATCACCGCAGGTGGTTCTTTGGCCAGCATGCCCCCTCGCAGTGGTTCCATTATTATCACACCCATGCCCTTAGAGGATGCATACCGCAAACCCTCCTTACCTGCTTGAAATTTTTGATCGAAGTAGTTGTACTGTATCTGGCAGAAGTCCCAATCGTGCGAATCCACTATCTCTTTGAATAGGTCGAGGTCGTCGTGGAAAGAGAAGCCGATGTAGTCTATCTTTCCTTCCTCTCTTTTTTCCTCCAACCAGTTGAAGATATCAAGTTCTTTATACTTCTTCCACGATTTAGCACTGAGGGCGTGAAGTAGGTAAAAATCGATTTTCTCGACCTCCAGCTTCTCCAGCTGTTTCTCAAAGTACTCATCCGGATCTTCCCGCTCTTTTATCTCCCAGGATGGAAGTTTGGTGGCGAGCTTCACCTTTTCCCTGTAGCCGTCCTTCAGGACCTTACCCACGAATTCCTCGCCCTTTTTATCGTGATAGGGCCAAGCGGTATCGATGTAATTCACACCGTGATGGATCGCATAACGTATCATCTCGGTAGCTTCATCCGCTATTATCTCTCCGCGCTCGTCACCCTTGTAGGGCAGCCTCATTGCACCGAATCCCAGGGCCGAAGGCTTCCAGTCCAGTCCTTTAAAATCCCTGTACTGCATGAACTACACCTTAACCAGATAACCCATTCCGTCCGGGTGTATGCCGACGTCGATACGTTCCACTTCTTTCAATGTTTCCATGTCGATGACGGAGACGTCGTTCGTTTTGTTGTTTGCCACGTAGGCGTGTTTATCATCCTTATCGAAAACAACACCGCCGGGCCATTTACCCACCGGTATCCTCTTTACCTCCCACGGGACCATCTCACCGTCCCTAAGGAAATCGCTTTGGATCACGGATACGTCGTCGGACTCTCTGTTGGGCATGAAAGCGTATTTACCATCGTGGGAAAATATGATGCGTACGGGAATAGTACCCAGCCTTCTTTTGTGTACGGTTTCATAGGTCTCGGTGTCGATCACATATAGTGTGTTATCCTTCTGGTTGGCCACGTAAACCGTTTTGCCGTCCGGGTGTACCGCTACACCCTCCGGGCCTTCTCCCACCGGGAAGTGGTTAATTATTTCCTCCTTATCCACGTCGATCACGGTTATGTTCGCGCTGCCGATATTAGGTACATAAACGGTCTTCCCGTCGGGTGAGAATGATATCATGTGGGAGTGTTTCTGATAAGTTGGGAAAGTTTTTACTATCTCGTCCTTATCCGTATCGATGATGAATATCATGTTGCTGTAGGTGGAAGCCATGTAGAGTTTTTTACCGTCTTTGGTGATCCCCACACCGTGTGGAAATTTGAAATCCTCGTGTTCTAGGGTCTTCACTATCCGGAAACTTTCGTTGTCCATAACGTTAATTCGGTTTCCCAGAGAACAGGTAACGTAGGACTTTTTACCGCCCGGTGTTACCGCTATTTCATGGGGATTGTGCGCGGTATCTATCCTTTTGACTTCTTCCCTTGTCTCCAGATCGACTATGGATAAGCTGTCTTCGTCCTTGTTTAAAACTATCAGATATTCCTTCATGCTATCGCCTTATTTAACGTTGAAAATTACCGTACTCATATCATATATAATTTGCCCATTTTACCAGGGGAAATAAGACCGTTTTTATCTTTGCAGTACTCAACGTAATACAAAACAAAGAAAAAAAGGACAAAAAGGGTTTTTACTTTATCTTCTTCACTAGTTTATGTATGGCCGCAAGGTTGTCTTCCATCTCTTTTATCCTTGCCCTTTCTTCTTCCTCAATCTCTTTCATTATCTCCTCTAGTGGTTTCACAAGTATGTAACAGTGAACGGGGCGTCCTTTACCCTCTTTCATGATATCTCGCTTGTCCATCCAACCATTTACTCTCATCTCCTGAGTAGCTATGGAGACTTCCGGCTGCTTCAAGTTGGTAGCTTCCTCGATTTCACGTCTTGTTGCCTCTCCTTTACCCACGGTAAAGACTAGTGAAAGAGCTACATGTTTCTTCACTCCCGCTTTCTTCAGCCTATCGATCAATTCTTTTTGCTTTTTTGTTAGTTTATTTTTTGCCATTTTTTACACCTTTTTTCTGTATATTAGACCTCATATATAGGACGTTCCTTTTATATTTTTGCGTTCATTAATGGATTTTCACATAAAATAATATGATTACACATTATAGGTACATCGATGTAAATAAAAGGACAGTGTCGAAGTGTTTTTTACGCAATAAGTGTGTCGAAAAACCCCTATAAAAATATAATGGGCCGTCTTATCTTGAATTCCTACAAAAAGTAATTATCCGATATGTATATCTACAACAGGATAAGATGAATTTTGACCCGCTCTATTATCCGTATCCGTCAAGAAGGAAACTTGTCTTCGCTAAAAGAGGTATGGTTGCCACGACACAACCACTAGCGGCACAGGCGGGACTGAAGATATTACAGAAAGGAGGTAATGCCATGGACGCCGCGGTAGCTGCGGCATCCACACTTACAGTGGTTGAACCAACTTCCAACGGGATAGGCGGGGATGCATTCGCTCTTATATGGACCAAGGGTAAACTTCGCGGACTTAACTCCAGCGGACCCGCCCCGGCGGATATATCTATAGAGAAGGTTAGAGCGATGGGATTCGAAGAGATGCCTAAATTCGGGTGGCCTGCAGTAACCGTTCCTGGTATACCGGGGGCATGGACCGAACTGTCTGAACGATTCGGTTCCCTCGCCCTTGAAGAGGTATTAGAACCGGCGGCCACATATGCAAAAAAGGGTTATCCTGTATCACCCACTGTAGGGAATGGCTGGGCCACGGCTTATGAGTACTACAGAGTACGAGAAGGAAAAGAATTCAGGCCTTGGCTTGATACCTTTGGACCCGAGGGAAGAGCACCTAAAATCGGTGAGATATGGAGGTGTCCCGAACTCGGTGAAACACTTAGTGAAATAGCGGAGAGCGGTGCGTCTTCATTTTACAAGGGGCGCCTAGCCGATTTGATAGACGAATTCTCCAATGAGTTCGGAGGATTCCTAAAGAAGGAAGACCTAAGTAATTTTTCGCCGGAATGGGTGAAACCGCTTTGCGTGGAGTACCATGGAAAAAAGGTATGGGAATTACCCCCCAACGGTCAGGGTATCATCGTTTTAATGGCTCTAAATATCTTAAAAGAGCTCGAATTTTCACACAAGGATCCCATTGAGATATATCATAACCTTATAGAATCCATGAAACTCGCTATGAGCCACGGGAGAGCCGAGATAACGGACCCCGACTTCATGGTCACAGATACAGATAAACTTCTTTCGAAAGAGTACGCCACCGATAAAAGAAATCACATAGGTAAAAGAGCGACCCTTCCTTCGGCAGGTGTTCCCGAAGAAGGAGGGACGGTATATCTAGCTACCGCAGACGATGATGGGAACATGGTTTCCTACATCCAGAGCAATTACATGGGATTCGGTTCGGGAATAGTGGTACCTTGTACAGGTATCTCTTTACAAAACAGAGGTTGCGGCTTTTCCCTGGACCACGAGGATGTGAATTCACTCGCACCTAAAAAACGCTCGTTCCATACGATAATTCCTGGTTTTCTGACCGACGACGAAGGACCCATCGGCCCCTTTGGAGTTATGGGGGGCGATATGCAGCCTCAGGGTCACCTCCAGGTGTTGTTCAATACATTGGAGCTAAATCTTAACCCTCAGGCGGCCCTGGACGCACCACGTTGGAGATGGATGCAGGGCAGGGAGGTCCGTGTGGAATCTTCCTTTCCGGGACACATAGCCCGGGGATTAAAAAGAAAGGGACACGATATCAAACAATCTTTGAATGTTTCCGGTTTCGGTAGGGGTCAAATCATCTGGAATATAGACGGCACGTTGGTTGCCGGTAGTGAGCCTAGAGCAGACGGTCAAGCGGTGGGCTTCTAGTAATGTACCATCGATTACCCAACCAAGGTCAGACGGCCGAGTATCACAGCCATGGAGAACAATCCTATGCATATGGGTAAGATGATCCCTAGTTCATACTTGAACTCGACGGGGTCAACCCTGGTCCTTATGCCGGTGGTGAAATAAGTGATAACAAAACACATGAGCACCAGGTATACTCCCACCACCGCAGTGAAGGCGACGGGTGATATCATATCCACCTGTGAAATATCCGAGAAGATATCGTAAAGCATGAAATAAAGGGAGACCACAACGCCCATCACCAAAGGGGCGAATACCATAGCGGTTCCTTTCATCATCTCGACGGATTGTGATAATCTGGATCGGATATCGTGTTCCATCTCTTCCATATCTCTCAAAAAATTCGATATTTGTATTATGGTCTTACCCGCTTCTGCAGGGTCCTTTTTCGTCACTTCGACCACGGTCCTCATGGAGGCTTTGATGGTACGAGATGGTAACTTTGTGAGTACTCCGTCATGACCGAACAACGCATGTTCCAGGGGTAGGCGGTTGATCTGTAATGCGGTAGTTATCCTTTCTAAGAGCTTACCCATCTCCGTACCGCCCATGGACTTACCGGTTTTATGAAAGGCGACTTCGATGGCCATACCTTCCGCGATTCGACTACCTAGCTGAAAGAGAGCATCGGGAAATTCACGTTCCATGGTTGTTATTATCCGTCGCTCTTTCTTCACTTCCCATGTCGGTTTCAAACAGTAATATGAGATGGCACCCATGGGTGGCCAGAAGAAAGGAAGAGGCATCAGCGGACCCAAATGCTCGTAGAACAATATCAAAGGTATGGAGAGCAGAATTGCGATAACAGATGTGACAATTAACGTTCGCCCTCTGTTCTCGAATTGGGGTACTTCAGGCGGTGATGTAGTCCCCGGTCGATTCAGCAATATCTTATACGAATATACAAAGGCCCCCACAGGAGCAATCACATTCATTATTATGATTATTTGAAAGATACCTAACCCTCCACTCGCCACGGCTTCGTCGGCCGAAAATCCACCTATGTCAAGGTCACCGAGGGCTAGCATGGGCAACATTGCACCGATTATTAAAGGTAATAGAACACCGATAGCAAAGAGGATGGTTGTGGGGGTGGACAGTGAGTTAGAAAAATCCTCTACCTGTCTTTTTGTACCTCGGATGATTATATCGTTTGCCTTTTCCAGAGCGGCGTCCAAACCGTGTTTTGTTTTCTCCAACATTGCGGATCGTACGGCGTAAAGTGCACGTTTAAGGTCTTCATTCCATTCACCCCACTGTAGGGCGAATTCGAGAAAAGACTCTTCAAGGCTGGGTTTTTTACGGGTATATACATCCCATAAAACCTTGTTCAAACCGGATGCCATAGGCTCTTCGGTATGTTTTGCGGAAAAGGATACCGCCCTATACAAAGACGGACGCACCCGCATTGACATAGTCATGTAATTGATACTCTCAGGCGCACGACCTATGCCCTCGGCCTTCATCTTCTTTTCAAGTAGATCGGGGTAGCTTGAGACTAGTGCCAACACACATGTGGGTACGAGTAGCATGGCGGGTACTACGTACAGGAGAATATCGATGAACCCTAGAGGATAGAAGGCATAGTGTAAGGTGATGAAGGTAAGTGCAACGACTAAAAAGGATAAAAGGGTCATGAGGACCGAGAACAATAGCACGTCTTCATACTCAAGGTCCATATCCACAAAGTAAATGGTCTTGTTAAAATCGTCGTGACGGTAGGCTTTTCTTGATATATCATGTAGTTTTTTAGCCTTTTCATATCGCTTTTGGGCCTTCCTGTACTCTTTGGATTCTTCACCGTGGACTATCTTGCACTCTCTCAGATAGCCCTCTGCTTTTCTCAGCTCTTTACCCTTTGTGACGTACTTTTCTCTTCTTTTATCCCTCGCCTCCTCCCTTTCATCCCTGGTGGGACCCCACCTACGACCTACGGCTTTGCACCCTCTCTCATACCATCTAGACATATTTGATTCTCTCTTCGTACCATTTCAGCCAATCATCCTTCACGCTCTCATAACTTCCGGTGCCGTGATGTATCTCAATGAGGTTCCAGAACATATCATTTGCCTCGGCAACCCATGGGGGGCTTAGTAGTTCCGGTCCCTTTTTGAGTGATTTTTCAACCATCTTCTCACGTATAAATGAACGTACACCGATGTTATTTATCGCCTGCTCATACGTAATACCCCATGAGCGTGCTATGGCACCTATCTTTTCAGACGTACGTCTAAAGATATCCGTAGGATTCAATCCATCTTCGTACCTCATAATATCTGAAAAATCGCCATGGTTGTACTCTGTTATATGAGTCACCCTACGTTCCCTTCTCTGCATACCACCCGGACGTATTATACCGGCTACCACAACTATATCCGTAGCTCCGAAGCTTTCCTTTGATATCCCCATGTCGTGTACTACACGTTCATAGACCGCCATGGGCGAGTTGCCGTGTATGGTGCCCATAACCGCGCTCCCGGCGGTGCCCGCCCTCATCGCCTCGTACAGTGTTCTAGCTTCCTGGCCCCTCACTTCTCCAAGAACAAGTGAAGACTCACCCAATCTTAGTGATACGCGAAGAGCATCGTCGGCGGTAAGATTACCTTCTTCCAGTAAAGAACCTACCGTCATAGATTGTACATTATATCCTAACTTTTGCATCTCCCTTCCCGGCAGCTCTCTGGTATCTTCGATGGTGAGCACACGCTGGCTTTTAGGAAATTCCATCATGAGGGCTCCTAAAAGGGTAGTCTTCCCGGCCCCGCGACTGCCGGCTACTAATATTGTGCTCCTGCCGTCTATCAGGAAGGATAAAAGACCGGCCGCCATCGGTGTTAAACTACCGACCTGTATCAGCCTGGGTAAGGTCCACGGCTCCGTATTACGACGCCTCAATGCAAAGGCCTTACCGTCAGGGCTCAGAGGCGGGCCTATGACGGTTACACGGGTATCGTGCTCATTTAGATCTATCTCTAACACGGGAAAGGCCTCGGAAAAGGGCTTACCGCTTTCCGAACGAAATCTAGACAAGATACTTTCCATATCTACCTCCGAGAGGAAAACATTGGTACGGCATTTTTCTCTTATCTCGGAAATGCCTCCCAGTTCGATGTAAACATTATTACTTTCCGCAGGGGCGTCCACATATATATCTTCCACGAAAGGATCTTTCAGGAATGTTTCTAGTATACCATAGCCCACCGTGTACTTCCTTAATAGTTGTGAGAGAGCATTCACCTCAGTTATCTCTTCATTTCTATTCTTACCTAATTCGATGTCCATTCTCTTAGATGATCTGTAAAGAAGTTCTTTTCCTCTTGAGGTTACATAATTACCCACCTGTTCAGGTCGGGTTAGGTCCATATCTCTGGGAGATTCCTCTGAAAGAGAGCGCTTAACAAGGTATACCAACTTTGCCCTTTCATTATTCATATCATATTCCGGAGGTTCTATGTGATAAAGGTCCTCTGTAGAGTGCGGTAACCTGTACAAGGAAACTTTTGTGTCACCCACCGGATACTCCGTTACCTTTCTAGCGTTGATAGGGACCGATTTATTCACCCAGGTATAAGAAAAGCCGGGTCTGAGGTTACTTTCCTTTTCTAATATACGTTTTATACCCAGTGTGATCCTGTCACCTTTTACACCCCTAAGTTCCTTAAGCATCTGAGCATATTCCATTATCTCACCCCACTATTCCATAGGCGTCTAGAAGCACCTTGGATTTCAACTTTAAAAGATCGATACCTAACATACTCAACTCTTCTTTGGTCGCCTTCCTGCAAGAGGTACAACCATCCTTGGTCATCACGGCTTTTGAGAGTCCGACGGTTTCTTCATAGATAGCCCCCGGATCACGGAGTAATGTTTTTTTCAATATGGGGAATATCCTTTTAGGTGCTATATTACACCCTTTGCATTCTTGTTTCTTTTCATCACGCGTAGTGTAGCGGTCGAGTTCTTCACATAGGTCACTGAAAGTCTTCAACATCTCCAAAGATCTTCCGACATACTGCCTTTCAACGTAATCCGAAAGAATGATAGATGAGATTTTGTATTCTTTCTGCATTGCCAAAATTATACCGGGTGTGCATTCACTTATGGAAAAATCCTTCTCACACTCTCTGCATTTGACCACCAACTCCCTTTTATCACCACCCTCTCTTATCTCGTATCCGCAGCTCACTATTTCTTCAGGCATACCCGGAAGTTGAACTAAATAAACGATTTAAGTTTTGCGTTCTAAATGTTGAAATACCATTAAGTCGATATGATAACTCCGTCCGACCATTTTTTATATGGGGTAATTTTATATCCTTTAAAGGAGTTTGGATGTATATGTGGCTCAGGATAGAACTTGTGGTTGTGACGATTTCGATCATAGTAGGTTTCTTCATAATAATGAACATTCACAACGCCTGGAAATACCGAAGAGATTACTGGTACGTATTCAGGAAGACTGCGAAAAAGTTGGAGATGGAGGTCAAGGAAGGACCTATGGCTGAATACGGTCTACCAAATCTATACGGTAAATTAGGAGGAAAGGAAGTGTATGTTCACCCGGTGAAGCGCAAAAAACAGGAAAATGCGGTTTTTGCAGTGAGCAACTCCATCATGTTCGAGGGAGATATAGTGATAACCTCACCTGAGACCACAGAGTTGAAGGCGGACATATCTACGATCAAGGTTCCCTCATTTGAAAGAGAAGGCCTGGAGGTAAAGAGTAACATAAGGTCGAACCGGGAGCTCGTGGACAAGTTATTTACGGAAAAAGAAGTGGATATGTTGAAAAAGCTTGTAAAGAAGAAGGGATATGTTTTCAGGGCACTCATCATCGAGCCCGGAATATGCATGTTCAGTACATATAAGATCCCAAAAGATGCGGATGATATACAAAATACACTGAATTCCTTAGTAAAACTCGTGAAAGGCCTGGAATCCAACACAACCAAGGAAGAGGTTTACAATAAAAGATTCCAAAAGGTCTCACGTCGTAATAATATGATAGTTTTAGAGATGGGAATGATGCTCTTTTTCCTATCGACAGGCACTATAATGATCATCTCCGTTCCCGGTGCTTTTTCATGGATCGCCCTAAACATCGGTATCATACTTATATTGATATCGATATTACGTATATTCTTCATCGCCCAAACAAGAGGTTGGTTTTCAGACTAAGATCGATATCAGTCGATGGGTTCGATGCTAATACTCAGTTGATTACCGTCTATATCCCATTCTTTCTCGTAGCCGTCAACATCCCCTTTATCCAGCGTTCTTGATAGTGTTTCCTTCATTATGTAATCCTTGGATGCGCCTATAGCTTCTTCCAGTTCCGACTCTCCGCTGTAACGTGTATGTATCTCCTGGGTGTAACCTAGGTCCAGCTCCTTCCTCATGGTCTGTATCCTGCGGACTACATCCCTGGCCATACCCTCGGTTAAAAGTTCTTCGTCCAGTGTAACGTTCACGAAAACATCCAAGCCCGAATCCCCGCTTCCAGCGTAACCTTCCTTGACCTTATCTTCAAAAACTACGTCCTCGGGAAGTATTGTGTAACTTCCGAGTATCGCCTTACCGTCGGTTTCGAGTGATTTTTTCAACCGCGAGGCATCTGCATTTTCTATCTCTTCGGCTACCGTAGATGCTTCCCCTTTGAACTTCGGACCCAGAGAAGAGTAATTCGGGCTGGAAACGCTAACGAGTAGATCGGAATCGTCCTGCATTACTCGGATATCTCTGATGTTTAATTCATTCTTTAATAGGTCAGCCAGACCTTCAACTGCATCCTTTACATCATCACTATGGGAAACCACCACCATCTCCTTCAATGGCTGGCGTAATTTGATATCCTTTTGCTGCCTGGCGTTCCTGCCTAACTCGGTTATCTTGATAACCGTATCCATGTGGGACTCTATCTCACAGTTTATTAGGGATTCGTTAGCCTCGGGATATTCCAACAGATGTACTGATTCGGGTTCGCCGCGTACGGGCATTATTATGTTCCTGTATACCCTTTCGGTGAGGAATGGTGTAAAAGGTGCCATGAGCAATGTTAGTGTGTCCAGGGTCTCATAGAGTGTATTGTAGGCACTTGCCTTCTCTTCTTCGGATCCCTCCCAAAATCTTCGCCTGCTTGCTCTTAGATACCAGTTGCTAAGAACTTCGACGAAATCCTCCAAGGCCCTTGTCGAACGATGGAATTCAAGCTCGTCGAGTCCGTCTCTAACATCCTTTACCAGTGTATTCTTTTTAGAGAGTAACCATCTGTCTAAATCATTTGTAGGCTCGTATTCTGAGGGATGGAAATCATCCAGGTTCGCATTGCTTGTAAAGAAGGAAACGATATTGACCAGCGTATTTATGGTCTTGCTTATCTTCTCCCTCGCAAGTTCTTCACTGAACCTTGTTGACTTCCATACCGGCGAGGCCAGGAAATACAGACGAGTTGCGTCGGCCCCGATATCATCCATCACATTCACCGGGTCCACGGCATTCCCCTTGGTTTTACTCATCTTCTCGCCGTCCTCGTCAAGCACCAATCCCAGGGTCAGGCACTTTAGGTATGCCGGTTTATTGAACAACAATGAATTGATGGCCAGGAGACTGTAGAACCACCCTCTGGTTTGATCGAGTGCTTCGGTGATGAAATCGACCGGGAACGCTTCGTCGAACATATCTTCGTTTTCAAAGGGATAATGAAACTGTGCGAAGGGGGCACTTCCGCTGTCGTACCAGCAGTCTATAACGTATTCCACCCTTTTCATGTTCTCTTTACATTCGGGACACTCTAGCTCTACCCTATCCACCCATGGCCTATGCAGCTCGAAATCGGGCTCGAGTGGTGCGGTTGCCAGGCTCGTCAGTTCTTCCTTACTACCTATACATATCTCATGTCCGTTATCGCATACCCAAACGGGTAAAGGCGTTCCCCAGAAACGGTTTCTGCTGAGTGCCCAATCCTTGAGTTCGTCCAGGAAGTTACCGAACCTTCCGTGTTTCAGGTGCTCCGGTTTCCAAAATACCTCTTCGTTATTTGCTATCAACCTTTCCTTCTCTCCCGATGTACGTATGAACCAGCTTTCAAGTGCGTAGTAAAGAAGTGGCGAATCGCACCTCCAGCAGAATGGATATGTGTGTGTCACCTTTGCTGCCTTTATAAGGTCGCCCCGTGTTTCAAGGTCCTCCATTATGTAGGGGTCCGCATCCTTGACGAATCTGTTCTTGTAGGCTGTGACCTCTTCCATGAACCTGCCTGCTTCGTCAACGGGATTAACTAGACTCACTCCCTCGGCGGTGCAGAGCTCGTGGTCCTCCTGGCCGAAAGCGGGTGCAATGTG
Source organism: Thermoplasmata archaeon (assembly GCA_019594305.1). Lineage (GTDB taxonomy): Archaea > Thermoplasmatota > Thermoplasmata > Halarchaeoplasmatales > Halarchaeoplasmataceae > Haladaptatiplasma. The sequence continues at coordinate 4,224 of JAFDTZ010000040.1, read as the reverse complement.
TACTATACCCGTCCCCTCTTCGAGACTTACGAAATCAGCGCTGGTAACGTAATGACTCTTGCCTTCGGGGACTACGAAATCGAAGAGAGGCCGATATTCCTTACCCACAAGTTCACTACCTTTTACTATATTAAGGAGCTCGGTGTTATCAAATACCTTCTCGACCAATCTTTCCGCAAGGTAGTACTTTTCACCTCTGTAACTCACCAGAGCATAATCGATATCTTCGCCCACAGCTAACATGAGGTTGGAGATCAATGTCCACGGTGTCGTGGTCCATGCAAGGAAATATGCATCTTCGTCCTTCAACTTAAAGCGTATATAGATGGACGGATCCTCCACCTGACGGTATCCCTGGGCCACTTCGTGGCTGGATAAGGGCGTACCGCATCTAGGACAGTAGGGTACCACATAATGGCCCTTTTCCAGGAGACCATTTTTCCAATGTTCCTTGAGACTCCACCAGACACTTTCGATATAATTGTCGTCCATGGTGATGTATGCTTTATCGTAATCTATCCAGAAGCCTATCCGTTCGCTCATCTTCCTCCAGTTCTTTTCGTAACGGAATACGCTTTCCTTACAAAGTGAATTGAACTTTTCCAAGCCGTAATCCATCAACTCCTCTTTGTTCTCTATCCCAAGTTCTTTTTCAACCTCGATTTCTACCGGCAGACCGTGGGTGTCCCATCCGGCTATGTTGGGTACGACCTGATAGCCGTCCATCGTCTTGTAACGAAGGTAAACATCCTTGACTACTCGTGTGAGAACATGACCTATATGGGGCAGGCCGTTTGCCGTAGGCGGTCCTTCGGTGAACCCGAATTTTTTATCACATCTGCGGCTTCTAGACCTCCGGGATATCTTGTGTTCCTCCCAATATCGTATAACCTCTAGCTCCTTCTCCGGTAGGGGCGTTTCCTTGTCCAAGGCCTTAAACTTACCGCTGCTTTCAGTCATCTATAATACCTCCAAAAACCACAAAACATTAACTGGGCGGAGGTGGAATCACTCCGGAATAATTATTACGTCGTACGAGGCCCAGTTCATGAGTAGAGAGTGACGGCCTTGTAATATATAAAAGTTATCTACGGAATTTTACTCTTCGGAGTACTCTCCTTTGTAACCGACAACCACATATCCCGTATGCCCTAACATCTCGAAGGATGGCCTTGTACCGTCTTCGCTAACAACGAGGTCGCGATGTAGGTTCTCAAAGGCCTTCATGGCTACATAACCCATGTTTTTCATCTTAAGGTAAACTTGTTGAAGCTGGTTCGTCGTGGGCACATAGGCGGCGAAAAATCCTCCTTTCTTCAGGCATTTATTTGCCATCTCCAGGGCATCCCAGGGTTCCGGTATGTCCACCACGAATACGTCAGCATCCGTTTCTTTTACATCAGAAGTCACATCACCTTTTACGGGTACCCATATATCCAGCATACCGAGCTTTGCTATGTTCGACCTTGCTAACCTAAGATGGTCTTCGCGTATCTCGTAGGTGTACACCGAACCGGTGGGACCTACTGCACGGCATAGTATAGCGCTCATTATGCCCGTACCCGCACCCCCCTCGATAACCCGACTACCGCATGAAATATTACAGTAATGTGCTATGAGTGAACCCATGTGCGGTTGAATTATCTGGGGGCCGCGCTTTATCAGATCAGGCGCATGTTCGAGTGAAGGTTCGAGAATCCAGTATGTTTTACTACCGATCTTTATGCATTCACCCCATTCTCTACCGATGAACCGTTGGGTTTTGACAACTCCCAAGTTAGGTATTTTTTTGATATCCCCATCAACTATAACGATATGTTTTTCCCCCGGGTTCCACAGCATAACTCTTGTTCCTTGAGATATCATTTTCGTAACACCTTTTCCAAGGGATGGAAGTAGGGGTATTTATCTTTAATGTAAGAGATTTTTATATCTCCGATTTACTTTCTTAAATTCGATTTTAGGATTTATAATGATCATTCGAATAGGGCTGTTCCTCGACAGAAGGCGGTGGATCATCTTTATACTGATACATTCGTTGAAGCTGTTGCTGCTGCCATTGTGCCTGTCTATCGTAAGGTTGAGGATAGTAGACCGTTTTTTTAGTACCTTTCTTTTTTGCCACAAACACTATCGATATAACTAAAGCGATGATAACACCCATGATGATCAGTGCCGGTCTGGAAAAGAATACTTCCCAAAAACTTCTTTCCGATGGCATCTGTTGCATATATTCCATCTTTCGTGTGGCTTCGTCTTCAGTCATAGGTACCATCTCCATTTCGGATGCATAAGGGGTCATACCCATAACGCCCATACTCATGCCATGAGAAACTATGAAACCCTCATGGGGAGAATATTTCATCACGTAATTTAACTGGAAATCGTCATCCCAACCGCCAGCGAAGGTGTAGCTGTCATCATATTCATTTGAATAATAACCATCGACATACCCGTTATAATGTCCATCGGAGTATCCGGTAGTATACAGATCGAATACCTCATGAAAATAATCATATAAAAATTCCTCTCCACCGTCTCTATCCATATCTCCGACTAGATAACCGTCTGCGTAACCGTGAATGTAACCTCTCCCATATTCTTCTTCGCCTTCCGCTTCTTCGTCCTCTTCACCTTCGTCAAAAGAAAAATCCGGGAACATCTGTATCAAAAACACGGTTGAAGTCTTACCGTCTTCAAGTTCGATATCTTCGGTACCTGTACACTTCATATCAAAAGACAAAGGTAATTTCGTCTCCGGTATAAGCCCGTCTTCTAATTCCGCACCGGGAATATCCAATTCCTCTAAGATTATCGGGAAAGAATATCCTTCTTTTTCCATCTCTTCGGTCATTTCCTCGGGTAATCCGGTGGCGTCGAAATAACCAGAGTAAGCACCGGATAATGTCATCGTTGATTCGACCGTCCATTCTTTTCCCACATGGATCGGAAAGTCGAAGAGGTCTAGCGGAGGCTCAAATCCGATGTCCAGTGAAATATCGATCTTACCGTCCATTTTCATCTCCATATCAGTGTATTTTACCTCCCGGGTATTTTCTTCCCAGTCATAATCGTAGTCAGGCATGTTCTTTGTTTCGAGATCGTACTTCATGCATATACTGATCTCAAATTCCATGCTTTTAAGCGCAAGAGTATCTTTTTCAAAACGCGCTTCACCATCCATTGCAACTGTTATATGGGTTTCGATGTCACTTCCGAAGGTTTTCAATTCCTTAGGTATGTTTTCCCAGTCTTCATCCCAGTCGTAGGTTCCTTCCTTTTCCATCATCATAGTCGTCTGAAAACTATAGCTGGAATGAATTCCTCCTCCTGCGGTGATGGACATAACATATTCATCTTCAGTTACATCGGTTATCTTGAAGATCTGATAGAATCCCATCTCACCGGATGCACTCATATCGTAAGATGCGATACTTTCATCATATCCTATCATATCATCCGAATAATCAAATGCTGAATCATACATCTCACCGATATCCATCTCATACCCCATCGACCATGTTTGACCGAGTTCCCATTCCGGTACATCCGTACTCTGAGATGCTGAAAGCGGAGCAATTAAAGATATCACACACAGTCCGATCACCATAGATACTACCGATCCTTTTTTCATTATCATATTTAGCCCTTACACGATATCGATATGGACATATATTAAGTTTGTGTGTGGTAAAAGGAAAGAGATTTAACTCCGGATGCTGACGCCGTTCATCACCTAGGCGGAGGCTGTGGTTCCCAATCCGATCGAGTAGGCGGTTGTTCCCACTGAGGCTGAGTGTTATATGGTTCGTCGGTGGTCGGTTTCTTGCCCTTTCTCTTCATGGAGATGATCACTACAACCAGCAGAACTCCTATCACTATCCCTATTATGAATAGGTAAGGCTGAAGAGCATCTAGTAAACTTTCATCTGAGGGCATCTCCTGCATGGACGACATCTTACGTGACGCGTCGGATTCTGTCATGGGTGCCATCTCCATGGGTGGTATGATATCCATCATATCCATGTCGCTCATTTTCATCTCCTGTGAGACTATAAAACCCCTATCCGGAGAATATTTCATCACTGAGGACATACTAGGCATGTCGAAATCCCATTCATCTTCGTACCATTCCCCGCCATCCCAGGAAGTCAAAGAGGCAACACTCGTATCGTACAACCCGAACCAATCGTCCATCATCCAGTCAAGATCGGGTTCCATCTC
>JAFDTZ010000172.1 GCA_019594305.1 Thermoplasmata archaeon | reverse complement strand
TCGGACATGCCGTATGTGGTCTGGTAAACGTGCTTGTGCTCGCCTTCTTTGTCTTCGAAGGTTATGCCATAGGCCTTTGCGAAGTTCGTCTTATACTGATGTATACCCGCTATCTGCAGCAGCTTACCTGTAGGTAGGAAGGCATCGGCTCCGACACTGTAATCGGCTCCCGGGAATTTATCCCAGTCCGTTCTTACCAACTTGAGGTAAGGTAAGCATAATTTCTTTGAAAGTTTATCCATTATCTCTAGATCTTCCTTTATCTGCTCTTCGGATCCATCTTCGGTTGCATGGCATGTGTGAGCTTCGAAGAAGTGTATCTCCCTCATACGCATGAAAGCTCTTGTTTGCTTAGTTTCATATCTGAAAACGTTGACTATCTGGTATATTTTTAAAGGCAGGTCGGCGTGTGAGCGGATCCATAAGTCGAATAGCGGATACATCGCGGTTTCGCTCGTAGGTCTGATCAAAAGTGGGATATCCAATTCGTTCTTACCTGCATGGGTTACCCAAAATACCTGCTCGTCGAATCCCTTTATGTGATCGGCTTCCTTTTGGAATTCGTCTTCCGGGATGAGAAGTGGGAATTTAACTTCGTCGTGACCGGTGTCTTCTACGAGTCTTCTTGTTTCGTCGTCTATCAACCGCATCAATTTCCAGCCGTATGCCGGCCAGACGTTCATTCCTTTAACTGGATATCTCTTATCCGTTAGACCGGCTTTCTCTATGGCTTCGTTGTACCACTCGCTGAAATCTTCATCTTTCTTCATCTTTAACACCTGATCCTGCTAGAGGGTCCAAACCGCAAACGGGGCATTCCCCAAGTTCTTGGATGCATTTCTTGTGGTATGCATTCTTGCATCCTTGACACTCATGACGACGGTCCTCTTCGCTTATGGATCCAAAACAGACAGTACAATTGACATTTTTAATATGTTCGGTTGTTTTTTCATCAGAATCCGCTTGAGCTGAGGATTGAAATATGCCAACTTCGTTAGTACTTTCCTTTGAACGTTTTTTCAATAATACGGAACCAACTACGACACTGGCCGCTGCAAACAGTAACAAGTACCATAGGTAACCTCCGCTGGTTGTTTGCTGTCTCATCTCCATTGAAACTGGTTCATTGGGTAGGACTATACTCTCATCATCCCAATCTATAACTTCTACCTGATAGTTAAGCGTACCTTCTTCTGCAGTTAACTGACATCCCCATACTCCATCGGTGGGGTCTCCTTTTTGCATATTTAGATCCTTGGAAAGCACATCACCTTCCGGAGAAGTGTAATGAAGTACAGCTCTACGAATACCTACTGGACTGGAAATTCTAACAGTAAAATCAAAGGAAGTTCCCGCTTCTGCACTGATGTTATCGACATATATCTCTGTAGGGTTGGTGATCATGATAGTATTTACAGTCGTATTTCTGGTTATACCACTAACATCTGTGGCTGTGAAATAATATCGTATTTCGCCGGTGCGGTTCTGTTCGGGTAGTACCGCTTCCCAACTATTTTCCACAGTGTTGACTGCGATAACATCATGAAGCACTTCATCGGTATCCGTGTATCGAAGAGAAACTTTTTCTAATTCTATATCTGCAAAAACTTCCGCTGTCAAAGTAGTGTTTGACCCTTTATTTAATACATCATTCGAAGTGCCTAATTCTAACTCTGGTGCTCCCTGCGAAAAGAATGAATACGTTATATCATCATCTAGTTGAACACCGTTTACATCCGTTACCATCGAACCGTTGATGAAGAGAGTGTATTCCGTTTCCAAATCTAGCTCGGAGAAGAAAACTTTTAGATCGTGATCGCTAGTCCAATGTAATTCAAATTCTGCATTGGGCTCAACATTGAAGGCTTCTTCTATGTTTGGTATCATGGGTTTGGAGAACTCTATCTTCATAGTACCGTCGACGGGCATCATCGTATATTCATGCGAAATTTCTCTTATTACCGGTATTGTTAAATTCAAAATATCTATGGAATAATCACCCGAATGAGAGGTGAGGCCGCTGCTATCTACAGCATATATGGTGTAATTAAGTATAGATTCCATATCTAAAGCAGGAATTTCGCCGACGAAGGTGTCGTTTTCCTTGTTCTCCATGCTGAGACTTCCGTTTTTGTCTTCAAACCAATATTCTAAGTACACATTATCGAGTTCGATATCATCGGTCACCTTTGCTTCAATGATTATATCGTCCTTCGTGTGCCATCTTATTATCGGTATATGCTCGATTACCGGGGGACTTTCAACTGAGAAAGAATATGTAAAATCATCTCCGGGGATTCCATCGGCACTTCCGTCCAATCTATTCTTGGAAATATCTGTAGCACTGCTCGCTATCGTGATGTTGTAATCCTTTCCGGGAACCAAAGCTTGCTGTGGTTCGACGATTAATGTGTAATCATCCTCCCAAGTTATGTGAACATCCGTATCATCCAATGTGAGTGCGCCCTCGACCGACTGTCGATCCATCTCCTTTGAGAATTCGAAAGTGAAATTGGTATTAAGGGGTATGATGGAAGTCTTCGGGGTAAATTCAACAACATATGGAAACTCCATCTCGATAAGAGTAGGGGTCCAGGTGAAGTTCGCACCTTCCTGAACCTTTATTCCGATTCCGTCTCCGTGGTGGATGATGAAATCTTCTCCATCGAACCATCCTTCTTGGGTATCGTTGTAGGTATACTCCTCGGTATAGTCACGTACCGTATGATCCCACTTGACGACACTTATTATGTTCGTGTTTGAACCTTCTTCGGTATGTCCCTCGATATCCATTACGATATCGCTGGCGGTCAATGTTCCATCACCATCACTATCAAAGAGCGTGTACGGAATCGAGATATAATGCAGATTGCTTTCCGCATCGTCGACGAAACTCATCGAGACTTCTTTCTGCACTCCGTTTACATACCAGGTTAGATTATCCGTTATCATCAGGCCTACCGATGCCTCGGATTCGACGAGGAAGTCGTCACCGGTCCAGCCGAAACCGGTGTGGGTGTAAATTAATTCGTAACCACGAACAGTATAATCCCATTTGACTACCCTCTCAATAAATTCATTATCATCGGGTCCAGTACCCCCTTCTATGTGTTTAACTATATCGCTGGCTCTCAGTTCACCGTCAGTGTTGTTGAACCCGTTAGGCACCGAAACATAGTGCAGTCGATAATTGGAATCATAAACCAGATCTATCATCACACAGAAACCGATCTTTGATATCCTACCGTCTATACCATCTCTAACTGCTCTGACCAAGTAATAATAACTATCTCCGGTGAGCTGTGCATCAGTATGTGTCCAATTATGATTTTCGGTTACCGTAAAAT
>JAFDTZ010000054.1 GCA_019594305.1 Thermoplasmata archaeon | reverse complement strand
TCCCCCACGTCCGTGGAATCTTACTTCATACATCTTAGCAGCTCCATTTAGCCGAAGGACATTCTTATATATAATAAAGGTTACGATTGAAGGATATGGTTTTCTGTTTCTAACTTGTAGATATGACGGAAGAAAATTCTTATACTCTTAGGAAAATCAAGTTCCACTATAATTTTTTCATATCTAATACTATATCATATACATATTATTTATACCGGTTATTATCATGTTCACACCGATGGATCCTATAAAGAAGCCGTTCAATCTTAGATACAGACCCAATTTTTTATCGAAATTTTTCCTTGCACTATCGTGCAGCAGTCTTTTACGCATTACCGACAGTATATACACAACGTAGAAATTGATGATCATGGCTAGTGCGATAATACCGATATCGAAGGGTGTGGGAAATTCATTCCCGATTATTATGCTGACCGTGATTGAGCCCGGACCCACGATAAAGGGTATAGCCACTTCGGAAGCGATGTCGTCGAGATTGCCTTTGAGGGTTATCACCGACTTGCGGCCCTGGATAATAATAACCAACCCCAGGGCAAAAAGTACTATCCCTCCGAAGATACGGAAGGATTCGAAGTTTATGCGGAATACATGATAGAACAAGAACCCACCTGTAACTGCAAAGATAGAGTATATGATAAAGGACTGGATATTGGCTTTTATGAGCACACGATAATAGTCGCTATCGGGAAGTTCCTCTCTGACATTCTTCACGTAAACGAATAGGGCGAAGGGGTTCAACATCACTAGGAATGCCAGGACGTAGGAGAACATAATTAAGTTTAATAGCACCGGTATAAATAGTTTCCCAAACAAGCACCAAAAATAGTTTTACCTCTTTAACCATTACAAGACATGGATTACTCGTTATTCCTAATGGTCCGCCTTATTACCGCTTTATGCATCGGACTAACGCTTGGAATAGAAAGAGATGTCCATGCCGGGAGAGAGGGGAAAAAAAGATTGATGGGTATCCCGGTTTTTACATTGATCAGTTTTCTAGGTTTTATTCTCGTGTTTACTTCCTCATATAAATCCTTAGCCATACTATGCATGGCCTTTATCCTGATCCTGCTTTTCTCTTTCCCGGGTGACGATGAAAGGAGAGCTGCCCCCGGGATAACTACAAGCGTCGCCCTTGTGATATCATTCTCCATAGGGATAATGTCCGGGTTGGGGTTTATCATCGAATCCATCGTTATAACGTTGATCTGTCTATCGATAATGGTTGTAAAAGAGAAGACTCACCGATTTGCCGGTTTACTTACGCATCAGGAGATCGCAAGCGCACTGCATTTTCTTGTAATACTGGTGATAATCCTCCCCCTCGCATATACCATGGGTGACATCCATACTTTGATAGGACCGGGAAAACTTTTAGACCCTGTAAAAATCCTGATGATGATAATATTCGTTTCTACAATGTCCTTTACCAGTTATCTTATCATCAGATCCATCGGCTCGTCAAAGAGTATAGAGATATCTTCCTTCTTAGGAGGATTCGTCAATTCGGCGGCAACTACCGCATTCCTCGCCCAGAGGTCCGGCGTAAATCCAATCATGCGCAACACATCCCTCAGAGGCATAATACTTACCAATACATCCATGATGTTCAAGGATATAGTATTGATAACCGTCCTAATCGGAATCTTCTTTCTGAGATCCTTACTAGTACCCATCATAGTATTGATCGGAATATCAATTATCATCCTCTGTCTAATGAAAAAAAGAGAAGATGATTTCAGGGGTAGTGACCTCGAACTGGGTACACCATTTGCCGTCATCCCAGCAGCGAAGTTTGGCTTTATGTTCTTGATCATAAGCGTCGCTTCTTTTTTAGGACGATCGACAATGGGTGACTACGGCATATATGCGGCATCCTTAGGCGGCCTGATATCCACCACATCCGTTTCCGCTTCATTGGCGGCCTTTTACCTAACCGGGGAGATCGAACTCAACGTTATAATAACATCATTTCTATTCGCACTCGCATTCGGCAGCATATCGAAAGTACCAATCGCTTACACATATGACAGAGATCTAGCGAAAAAGATTTTCATCCCTCAAACTGTAATTGCTTTTACTTGCGTGCTGATGGCTTTGCTTTACCACCTGGCATTATAGGAAATTAAATAAAGAGGTTGAGTATAGGTGTCCCAATGTCAGGTTTCATGACGGGTTTACTATTGGCATTGGCCTTCATAGGCATGTTCATAATTACCTTCGCCATACTCGAAAAGAAGGGTCTTTTGAAAGCATACAATCTTGAGATGTCCGGCCCCTTCCTCTTTTGGAAGACCCAGAGGGGTAAGGATTTAATCGATAAACTATCAGAAAAGGAGAGATTTTGGAAGATATACGGCAACATATCCGTAGTGATAGTATCCATATGTATGGTATTAATGCTGGCTTTGGTGGTATGGTCTGCCTATTTAGCAAGCTTTATTCCCGCCGAAAGTGCGCCATCACCCAGGATGATAATAGGCATACCCGGGGTAAACCCCATTATACCCATATGGTATGGAATACTCGGTTTGGCGATAGCGATAATAGTTCACGAATTCTCACACGGTATCCTGGCACGTCTAGCTAAAGTAAAGGTAAAAACCCTGGGACTGGTTTTTCTGGTCGTACCTATAGGTGCATTCGTAGAGCCCGATGAAGAGGAGATGGAAGAGCTAACGAAGATAAAGAGAGACCGCATCTACGGCGCAGGACCGACATCGAATATAGTGCTTGCATTGGTATTCGCAATACTATTTTCATCAGTGTTCATGGCCTCGGTGACACCCCGTGAAAATGGTATGATGGTTCACGGCATCATGGCCGACTCGCCGGCTGATATCAGCGGACTAGAGTTAGGGGAATTAATACTGAGTATAGATAATATCAGAACCGAAGAATACGAAGATATTCTACATATCGATGTGGAACCGTTTAGTGAAGTTTCTGTTACGACACGTTGGAAAGATATGGAAAGAGAATATAATGTGATATCGGGTCTCGTGATCACTTTTACACAGCCCGATTCACCCGCCCATGGATCCGGTCTTCAGAAACTAGATATTATAGTTAGTATGGATGAAGAGGTTATCAGGAATTACCATGACTTCGATGAATTTTTAAATGATAAATCGGCCGGTGAAGAATTGTATATTACCTATGCAAGGAAGGATAATGACATCTACAACCTTTTCAACACCACACTCACATTAGCTGATAAGTATGAGAGCTTTGCGGAATCCAATCCTTCGGAGAACCGTGAAGAATTCAGGGGCCAAGGTTACATGGGCGTCAGCCTAATGTACATGGGGATCAATTTGAGAGACGTAAGATGGATACCCCAGTTGATGGCACGACCGTTCCAGGGCGCTGAAACACCCAACGACTACCTGATGGCATCTCTAACATATATCTCATTACCATTCCTTCGTCTATCTCCACTTCCAACAGAGTTCACTCAACTGTATCAAGTTACGGGACCTCTGGCCCATTTACCTTCCGGGGTTTTCTGGGCTTTAACTAATGCATTATACTGGATATTCTGGCTTAATCTGATGGTTGGCCTTTTCAATGCATTACCGGCTGTTCCTTTGGACGGAGGATACATTTTCAAAGACGGGGTAACATCACTTGTTGAAAAATTTAAACTGAATAAATCAACGGAGGAAAGGGTTGTACACAGTATATCCTACCTGCTAGCATTCATCATACTGGGATTGCTTTTGTGGCAGTTGATAGGCCCCCATATTTAGCCCTTTACGATCTCGAAGGCCCCGTCGTAGATAAGTGGGAAATAGTCTCTTGCATGGTGTGTTTTTCGTAGTTTCAATACACTTAAGAACAAGTTTACAGCGTTATTTTCCCTGCGTAATTCCATGTGAACGATACCATCTGACAAAAATCCTTCTCCGGCTTCCGTGAAGAAAATTTCGTTTATGGGCATCTCGTGGACCAGGAAAACCGTAACGTCCAATTTTCTCAACCACTCGTATAACATGAATAGATCCTTGCGGGGCTCTTTAAAATCGGCCATTGTTTCCATGACCGCTAAGGAATCGATGACTAGGAATTCGTTCTTCAAATTTTTCCGAAGATTCTTTACATACATCTTGAATACCTCGGTCCAGGCGGTTTTATCTAATTCCTTCATCCTGGAACGGATAAGTCCGAGATCCAAGATACTCATCTTTTTGGACACGTTCTCCCAATCCATACCTAGCCCCGCCATATTCTTTATCAAACTGTCACGGCTTTCCTCAAGAGAAATGTACACACCTCTTTTCCCTTTTTCTAAAGCGTTATGATAAAGTATATAAAAACCAAGACTTGATTTCATCGTGCCGGGTGAGCCGGCAAGAAGAACGATACTGTTGGCAGGTATTCCACCCTGAAGACTTTCGTCCAGGCCTTTGACATATGTTTTTATTCTTTCCACATCTTTTGATCCGCTCATTTTTTAATCCTCCGAGTGTAATATTTGGTTGATGAAGACGTATCGAAGAGGGAGTTAATATTATTTTCGTATAGATACGAGTACAACAAAAAATATCTATACCTATAAGATATAGTGTATTCACATGATATCCTTCGATGAAGTCAAAGTAATGGATATGAACTCAAAATATCGGGGTGTGCCACCTTCGAACTTGATGGAAAATGCAGGGAAGGCCCTTGCGGAAGAGATCCATAAGAGGTTTCCCGACCATAAGATATTGTTCTACTGCGGAACGGGTAACAATGGCGGCGACGGCTATGTCGCTGCGAGATATCTATGGAAATGGAGAAACAATGAAGGCGTTACTGTGTATCTCATCAAGGGTGGGGACGGAGTTCGTTCGAAAATATCGCGTGAAAATCTGGATAAACTGGAGTGCCATGTTTTAGAAGAACGACCGTCGGAGGATTACAAAGATCATCTTAAGGTCGACGGTATACTCGGTACGGGTGTGACCGGGAAGATAAGGGAACCTTACAGATCAATAATCAATGACTTAGATCGTTCCGGGGAACCGGTCGTTTCTATAGATGTGCCCAGCGGGTTGGGTGCCGACATATCGGTGTCTCCAACGATGACCGTTTCCTTTCACTGTCTAAAAGAAGGTATGACAAAAGAAAACTGCGGTGAAATAGTCATCAAAGATATAGGGGTCCCGGAGAAGGCATTGAGCCATACGGGGCCCGGTGAAATGTTTCTGTACCCCCGTCCAAGGGAAAATTCTCACAAGGGAGAGAACGGTAAACTGCTGATTATCGGAGGCGGCCCATACACAGGAGCACCCGCTATAGCTGCAATGGCGGCTTACAGAACGGGGGCGGATCTTGTTTTGATGGCCGTACCGTCAAAAAAAGCGGATATAATAGCCGGCTACTCACCAAATTTTATCGTTCATCCCATGGAAGGAGAAATAATCTCCGAGGGACACATAAAGGAATTGATCAAACTGGCTAAGGATTGTGATTCAGTACTGATCGGGCCGGGCATGGGAACAGCGAAGAGGACCGCGCCGTTGGTAAGAGGGTTTACCAGCTGCTGTAAGAAGCCCATGGTCATAGACGCCGATGCGTTAAATGTATTGGATGGAAAGGATATGACAGTAAGATACGGGGCTGTTTTAACCCCCCACAGCGGCGAGTTTGAGAAGTTGACAGGAATGAATGCAACTAGCAATAACACAGATGAATATGCACGATGGAAGGATGTAACTGTTTTATTGAAGGGCAAGACGGACTACATAACAGATGGAACAAACAAAAAATGGAATGACTTCGGAACATCCGCAATGAGCGTAGGGGGAACAGGAGATACCCTTGCAGGGGTAGTAGGGGCACTCCTTTCCAAGGGCCTAAAACCTTTTGATGCCGGGAGGCTTGGAATATATATTACCACAAAAGCAGGCGAAATCGCCTTTAAAGATAAGGGCTGGGGATTGTTACCCGAGGATATATCGGATAGGATACCGTGTGTGTTAAAAGAGAGAAGATAAAGAAGGAAAAATTTTTTACCTTGATGAGTATTGTAAGAAAATCGAAAAGGTGGAAAATGTCATGTTAAAAGACGATGTCTTGAACATCCTTAAGAAACTCGGAGAGACCGAGGGTATAGATTTAGTATGTTTGGTTAGGAAGAATGGGGATGTATTCGGGAGTACAGGAAGTATAAACGCAAGACAGATAGAAAGTTTCGGTATAATGTCTGCGACCATATACGGTGCGGCAAAAACCGCGAACGAACAACTAAAAAAAGAAAAACCTGAAAATATAGTTATAAATGGACAGGATGGAGAGACCATAATATCTAAAGTGGATGCTTCACACATACTGGTAGTACGCACTCAACAAGTTGGGGATGGGGTCTACGATATGATAGACAAATCCATAACCGCTTTACAGCATACCAGGGGTGATTCATACGGACAATAATAGACTACCAAGTGAGATCTCTGATTTCTTCGATAACGTCATTGGTAGATCCCTCTTAGTCAAGGGTGATGCAGGTACCGGAAAGACCATATTTTGCCTCACATTATTAGAGGAGATAGGTGATCTAGATAACTCTTTTTACTTATCAACACGAGTTTCACACCAATCACTTTACTCTCAGTTTCCCTGGCTAAAAGATAAGGATATGCGAGAGAATCTGATCGATGCGAGTATAGATTTCTTGAGGGTCCTATACCCGGGAAAAGATATGTATCCACCCTTCAAAGAAGGAGAGACCGATGACTTCCCTAAAATAGAGAAGGCTGAAAAAGCTAGGGGTCTGATCAGCAAACTACCAGGTAGCGATCATGATATCAAATTACCCGAAAATGTTACTATGGCAAACCTTCTTGCATTGGCAAAGGAAGAGGACCTTCGGGAACTTCATGATATATATCAGAGGGTAGATTCGCGTTTACCCGAACCATCCCTCGTTATAATCGACAGCTTGGAATCTTTGATCGAACGCTATAGGGTTAACCCTACCGAATTGATAAAAACCCTACAAAAGGATCTTGTTGAGATGTCGGGCGTTAGGCTTGTTATAGTACTCGAGGCTGCAGAGAGTACAAAATGGGATTATCTAGCAGACGGTGTTATAACGATGAAAGGTGAAGAAAAGGGCGGTAGGCGATTTAGACATATTGTATTGAACAAATTAAGAGGCATACAGATAAACCGACCTGCATATCAATTTACACTCAACGATGGTAAATTTAAATATTTTAAGCCTTTTTCTTATACGATACCAAAGTTTAGCAATACCCACGAACCCATAGAGGACGGGGAGGGAAGTACACACAAAGAAAATGGCCTGTTTTCCACCGGCTCTATCGATATGGATGAGATACTTGAGGGGGGTTATCCAAGAAAGAGTCTTGTTGTATTTGATATAGACGAAAGCGTGCCCTTCTCGGGGCAAATACAGTTATTCGGTCCAGTCATTGAAAATTTTATTTCCTTGGGCAGGAGTGTACTCGTGATGGTCTCCAGTAGAAGAAGTAAGGACATAATCGATAGATGGGTTAACGATATTTTTGATGAAGATGACAGAGAGAACATTAACATACTTGATTTCCAAACGGATTCTATCGGTAAACTCGGACAGAGTGTTTCAGGCAAGTACGAACATACCCTTAAAGAAGCCTATAGCGAACTCAAATTCAAGACCGGAGGGCCTATTTTGACAATATGCGACTGGATAGGGGTTGAGCAGGCTATTTCAGGCAAGGACATAGGAAGACAAGAACGTATTGAGATATCGATGAGACTGATGAACATGATGACAGAAAGCAGTGAACTAACCATCGGTTTGATGGGGCCGGGTTTATCCTCCTCAGATGAAAAAAGATATGTATCCGATGTACATCTCAAACTATATACTCTTCAAAACTCTCTATTTATACATGGTGAAAAACCGAACACCAACATATACAATATCAGCCTTTCAGATGAAGAGCATCCGAAAACTATATTCACTCCACTAGTTTGATCTTTTTAGCGCAAAAAATATTTACCCCTTGACCGGATGCACAAATAAAGGTGTACATATGGTAGATATCAAAGCTCCTAGAGGTAAGAAACTCAATTGTAAAGGCTGGAAACAGGAAGCCATGCTTCGCCAACTGATGAACAACTTAGAGAATGCTGAAGAGCCTGACAAGTTGATAGTATACGGAGGTACTGGAAAAGCGGCGAGAAACTGGGACTGCTACCACAAGATAGTGGACAGTTTGAAGTCGTTGGAGAATGACGATACCCTTTTGATACAGAGCGGAAAACCTGTTGCGATATTCAAGACCCATGAAAGCTCTCCACGTGTGATTATCGCTAATTCTAATTTAGTACCCAAATGGTCGAACTGGGAAAAATTCTACGAATTGGAGGATTTGGGTTTGATGATGTACGGTCAGATGACCGCCGGAAGCTGGTGTTACATAGGAACACAGGGAATAATCCAAGGTACCTATGAGACCTTTGCGGCTCTAGCGAGAAAGCACTTCGACGGTACTTTGAAAGGTAAATTGTGCGTCAGCGGAGGTCTTGGAGGTATGGGAGGCGCTCAACCTTTGGCCATCAAGATGGCCCGAGGAGTAGGATTGGTCGTCGAGATAGACCCAAAGCGTGCACAAAGAAGGTTGGAAGCCGGTTTTTGCGACCACTTTATGGACGACCTGGACGAAGCCATAGAAGTATGTAAAAAATATATCGAAGAGGGCATTCCAAAAGCCATAGGACTCATAGGCAACACCGCGGAAGTGCTGCCTGAGTTGATAGAAAAAGGAATCGTTCCGGATGTGTTAACCGACCAAACCAGTGCCCACGACGCCATGAGTTATGTACCCAAGGATATGAGTTTCGGAGAGTCTTTGGATTTGAAAGAGAATGACCCTGTTAGATACAAAGAACTCAGTATGGAATCCATGAGAGTACACTGCGAGGCGATGGTTAAGTTGCAGAAGATGGGTGCCGTCACTTTCGATTACGGTAACAATCTCAGGGGGCAGGCATACGAAGCGGGTTTCGAAGAAGCCTTCGCCTATCCCGGATTCGTACCGGCCTACATAAGACCCATGTTCTGCGAAGGCAGAGGTCCATTCAGATGGATGGCACTCTCCGGTGATCCTGAAGATATATATCGTACGGACGAGCTAATCAAAGAGATGTTTTCTGAAAATAAACAGCTGGTCAACTGGATCGACCTGGCGGAAGAACATCTTCCTTGGGAAGGGCTTCCCGCAAGGGTCTGCTGGCTGGGCTACGGTGAACGACATCGCTTTGCAAAGGCCATAAACGACCTGGTGGCCCGGGGTGAGATATCGGCTCCGATATCCATCACCAGGGACCATCTCGATGCCGGCAGTGTCGCCAGTCCCAACAGGGAGACCGAGGCGATGAAGGATGGTAGCGACGCCGTTGCGGATTGGCCTCTGCTTAACGCACTTCTGAATACCTGTGCCGGTGCTACCAGTGTTTCCATACACAACGGAGGCGGTGTAGGCATAGGATACTCGACCCATGCAGGCATGGTCGTTCTGGCAGATGGTACTGAGGAAGCGGAAAAGTGCATCCTTAGGGTTTTCAAAACTGATCCGGGAATGGGGGTTGTGAGACACGCCGACGCAGGATACGAACGAGCGGTGAGTTTCGCTAAAGAAAGTGGGATAAAAATGCCCATGCTGGAGTAACAATATCTCTGGAATAACTGTTTAAACAGTATGATGGATTGAACGCCTGAGCATCTTTATGGATGCACGAGTTATCGAATTTCAAAAAGCAACTTTTAAATAGATATAGTACGATATCATATTACACTCGAGGTGTATGATATGAGAAAAGAAAAGGTGGTGAGCACACTACTGGTGATATGTTTGATCAGCGGTACCTTCGGCGGAATCGCCGCTCTGATGACCACGGCCGGGTCTGAAACCGCGGTGGGACCGGGGTTTGAGGTTTATGATGGTGTGAATTTTAGTGAAGTAAACGACGAACTTCTACAGGAAGGCGATTGGTATTGGATGTATGAAGGACCACATCGGCCACCACCCGATACATCTATAGGTTTTGAAGTCGATGATCCTATAATGTGGGCGTATGCCATGATTCCGGATATCGACCATATTAACTCAGGGGAAATCAACGCCGTCGCTATATACGAAATGGGTGCCCATCCGGCAGATAAGTACATATCTGTCCGAGAGGGTGGACTCAACGGTACGGAAGTAGCCAACTATACTTATACACCTAGTGGTACTGCAGGATGGTATGAACTGGAATTCGACGAGCCTGCTGAAGTTGAGGCAGATACCGAATATGCTGTGGTTGTACACGTTTACGATGATGGAATGGGCCACGATCCCGCCGGTTGTGTAGCACCTGCAGTTTATGACGGCGATTGGACATGGGATGATGAAGATGGCTGGGGTAGGCTTTCTGACTACGATTTAGACTACTCCTGGATGCTTGAATTACGCATATTCTCACCCCCGACCATAGCAACGAGAGATGCCACAGATCACGCACTCGAATCGGTTACACTAAATGCAGACTATACCCTAGGAGCAGAAGAGGAAGTGACCGTTTACTTCCAATACAATGAAACAGGCGAACCATTAACCAATCGTGTTGGAGAGGGTACCTTTAACGAATCTGGAACACACAGTTACACTCTCACAGGTTTTGATACCTTCCAGACGTATGACTTCAGGGCGGTTGTTGAATGGTCAGGAAACGAAACTATAGGTGGTACAAGAGACTTTATCATCTCCCCGCTTACAGTAACAGTACTTGATTCTTCGGACGACAGTCCTCTGGAAGGAGCATATGTTTCACTATGTTCATATGATCCGATTTGGGAAGAATCATTCGAAACAGATCCAAATGGAGAAATCATGTACATACATTCCGTACCCCTAGAAGATAAGGAATTTTACTATGTTGCTAGTGATCATCCTGATTACCACAGCAAAGAAGGCTCTTTCATAGGTCCCGAATACACTATCACACTCCGGCCGCGTACAAAATGGCCCGTCGTTGTCGGACCGTTACTGTTCATGGACGATGAAGATAATGAGTATGCCGTAGCCGAGGCGGAGATTACCATAAAATGTGATCATTCCTCGATATACCCCAATACGAAAATTAGTGACATTAATGGAGAAGCTACATTCTATACCCGCTTTGATCCTATCGGTCATGAATTCGAAGCAACTATCACACACCCAGATTACAACCCAAAGGTCGTCGAATTTACCGTTGAGGAATTCGGGGGTGGATCCGGCCCGATCTATCTTACAGACGATATCTTTGCCTTCACAATAGGACCTATCGTCAACGAGGAAAACGAGCCTCTGGAAAACATTCGTGTTTGGGTTGAAATTGATGAGATTGATGCATGGTTTGCAGAGGATTTTACCGATTCTAACGGTACGGCGGAATTCGAGGCGGTGAATTACTATCCTTCGGAAACAACATTTTATGTAGGTCTAACGGACATTCAAGGGCTATACCTAAGTAAAACGTTGGTAACCGGGCCTAACCAAACCATAGAAATGGAAGAGAGACCCATAATCACCGTCGGTCCGATCGTCAATAGAAGAGAGGTGCCCGTACCCAATGTTAATGTAACCCTTATTCAACAGATAGAAGATATTGAGTTAGGTTATGGTTATACAGACCTAAATGGAACGATTTCCTTTAGGGTAGATTTTTATGTAGATGGCGTACATTTTTTGACGAATATTACCCATGATGAGCTTGCCGAACCCCTTATAGAACACTTCCAAGGAAATAATTCAGGCGAAATACAGATAATGATCGGGCCCTACGGAATAATACAAGTCGGACCATTAAAAGATAACTTAAATATGTTCGTATCAGGAGCTTTTGTTACTCTTTTCATCGATGGGATAAGCATTGAAACCAGAGAATCCGACGAAAACGGCCTCGCTAGATTTGAGGTTACATTCAACCCGGAGGGTAAAACATACAACTATAGGATAATCCATTATGAGCTCGACGAACCGGTTATATCTGAGTTCTCCGGGACTCATTCCGGAGAAATACCGTTGGATATCGGCGAAGAACGACTAATAGATCCGGTCCCTACGAAACCGACAGAAGACAACGGTATCTCAAGAACTCTACTCGCCGGAATCGGACTTCTCATAATATTACTCATCATTTCCACGATCATCTTTTTCATGAAGAAAAGGGATGAAGAGCCAGCCGACGATGAAGAGCCAGCCGACGATGAAGAGCCAGCCGACGATGAAGAGCCAGCCGACGATGAAGAGCCAGCCGACGATGAAGAGCCAGCCGACGATGAAGTAACCAAATAATCTCTAACGATCTAAAGAAAATAATAAAGAGTGTTTATTAAAAAGAACCCTTATCTCTTATAGTTTTTCTAGTCGATGCATATTTGGGTCTAAAATGACGTTTTAGTGTTATCAACACTATTGCGATGGTAGATATAATTATAATTGTTATGTGGTTCCACATATAAAAACCATCTCCGGTGGTGTTAACATTGAATTTTACTTTCTCAACCATGCTGTTACCGTCTTCGTCCCATGCACGAACAAGAATAGTATGTTCTCCATCACTAACATACTCGAATGTCAGTTCTGTTAACTCTCTAGTAACTATCCAATTACAGTCGTCAATCTTAACCTCATGATAATCCGCCCTGTAAGATATCCAATTAACTGTAACGTTATTTGTAAGGACCTCCTGCTCTTTTAAAGGAAGATATATATTGATAATAGGATATGATGTGTTCTGTACGGATGATATAAAAGGATGTTCATCGGAAAATCCATCACCCATGTAAGGTGCATCGTGTATATAATCTGACCTTGATCGATCTTCAACAGATGATGTCAAATCAGACCAATAATTTCCACCAAAAGGATAACCATGATTCCATATGTTATCTCCACTGCATTTTGCTTGGTAAGTATTCTCAATGAAATTATTGTGATAGATACGGTTCCCATATGAATTCTTTATCAATATTCCACGTAATTCATTATTAGATAGTGTATTCATTACAACAGAATTGCTGTTCGACCTATTTATTAGTAAACCGTCATCGAAATTTTTTTCAATTAAATTTTCAACGATGATATTGTTGTTCGAAAACTGAACATTTAAACCGATCGAATTGAAAAACACATGGTTTCTTGCTATAATATTGATGTCCGAGTACATATCAACTAGAAAACCGTTTCTATTTCTATAGACTATATTTTCTATAATATCGTTATTTTTGGTATAAGACAAGTGGATTCCAATATAATTCATGACGGCATTGTTACTTTTTACTTGATTATACATCGAATAGCGTAGGAATATACCGTGAAGATTACTGCTCAATATATTATGTGTAATTTTATTGTTGTCAGAATTCGATAAATACACGCCGTAATCGTTTTTTTGGTAATTATTTTCATATATTTCGTTCTGTGTTGAATCTTTAATATATATACCATATTCATTGTTTAATATGACATTTTCTTCAACATATTTTTCTTGAGTATTCAATAGATATGCACCGTATTCATTTTGTGATATATTG
>JAFDTZ010000103.1 GCA_019594305.1 Thermoplasmata archaeon | reverse complement strand
GCGCGACTATCTCCGACGGCTCCCGTTCCTCTATCTTTATTAGGTCACCGAAGGTCGTTTCCCTGGAGAATTTGTAGGTCTCGGCGCAGACGGTGACGGGCACACGAGATTCATGGGCACATAGGGCAACCTGGGACGTTCCGATCTTATTGATCACCGCACCGTTGGAGGCTATACTATCCGCCCCTATGTAAACGTGGTCGACATGGTTGATAAAATACCTGACCGCCGAATCGACTATCAAGCTCACGGGTATGCCGTGTTCCGCAAGCTCACGTACCGTTATGTAACCCTGTTTTTTCGGGCGCGATTCCGTGGCAAAAACGCTTATCTTCTTCCCCCGGTTCCATGCATATTTCATGGCCCCTATGGCCAGGGAGCTGTTGCAGTGGGTGAGTAGCACATCTCCGTCCTTGAGCCTTTTACCACCGTACTCCGCTATCTTTTTCGAAGCAAGGTGTGAATTCTCCACGAATCGACGACTCTTTTCAACGATGTGATCCTTCATTTCGTCCACAGTATCGTGTACCTCGGAACCCAGAACGTAACGTATCGCATTCGGTAGTGAAACGGCCGACGGACGGGTGGAGCGTATTGTATCGGCGGTCTCGGAAATGTACGATCTGAACTCTTTTATGTCTGTCCCATGGAAGGATTTCGCTGCGTTTTTAATTGCGACGGCTGCGGCCCTGGCTATGAATGCCGCCCCCCGTATTTCCATTGACGATATTCTTTCGGCTATCTCATTAGGTGAAAGTGAATGCAATTCTTCTTCCATAAAGTACATATTGTGATATTAGATGATAAAACCTTCGGGAGCACGATAATACTGAAATCACTTATCCAAGGATCCCATCTTTTCCTTGAACCTTTTCATAAGAACTATGCATCTTTCCATGTCACCTTCGTCCTTTGCCATATTAGCGCTTTTCAATATGGCTATTTCCTCGGAAACGTTAATACCGAATATCTTAGCTTTTTTGAGATCCGTCTGAGCTTCGGTCACCATCAGCCTTAAGCGATCCGGTACGTTTTCAAATATCTTATCGCCGGCATCATTGGCGAATTCCTCTGCACTTTCCCAATCTCCCACATCTATCTCGAGTTTTGCCTTATCCAGTAACTCGTTTGCATCGGTGGAGTCTATACCAAGCATCTCGGCATCGAAAATAAGTTTACCCACATATGCGACATGTGATTCCGCCTCGCCCATGGGCTCATCGGATACCTCTTTGAGAGAATTCGCATTGGAAAGATATTCAAGGGCTTGAGAGTAATCTTCATTTTCTAAGGATTTTTTGGTCTCTCGTATATAACGTTCTACGGCCTTGATATCATCCTTACCGATCTCATCCATGGATATCTCTAATGAAACCATCCTTTCATCGATAACATCCTTAAGGTAATCGGTTATCTTATCCTTTCCCTTATCAAGTAATGCCAATGTATTTTCAAAATCCTTCTCGGTAACGCTGTCCAAAGCCTCGGAGATAATCTCACGACCGCCCTCTATTTTTATCCCGTGTTTTTTAGCGGTGATCAAAAGGGCCTTTAATTCCGATACCATCACCTCAATATCAGAGATGGAGGGTTTTTTCTCTTTTTCAACGGCTACTTCTACATGGGTCTCACTCAAGACAGAGTCCATCTCTCTGATGGTTTTATCGATAATTTCGATAGCTTGATCGTAGTCTCCGTCGTCGGCCATCATTTTGCCTTCTTTTAAAGCCTCTAGGTATTTACGATCGGCCTTACCGTATTTTTTCAACTCTTTTATCTTTACTTTACCGAGGTCTATTTTTTCACGTATCAACAACAATTTCTCGGATTTATGTATCATGCGTTCTAACATATTTATCGCATTATCGACCTTACCGTCTTTTTCAAGTTCCGATGATTTACCCATTAAATTTTCCATATCATCAAAGGCGATGTGGGTTTTTCTAACCTTCATCAGTAGGTCCATGGCTATGTCCATCAAATCTTCATACACTTCATCCTTATCCACACCATCCGTTTTCGGTCCCATCGATAGGGTTTTTTCCATATCCCCTAAGGCAGAGTTGAGGAGTTCCACCGATTCTATGTACTCGCCTTCCTCAGCCATTGTTTTACCTTTCTTTAAAGTATTGATGTGTGATTTGAATTCAAGGTCTCTCTCCTTCAATTCCTTTATCTTATCTTTACCTTCCTCTATAAGATCAGATACGATCAATATATAATGACACATCTCTATGAGGTCGTCGAGACACTCTACGGCCGTTTGTATGTCTCCTTCTTGTTTAGCGTCTCTAGCACCCTTCATCAAAGCCTTAGACGTGCTTATGTCGATGTCTATTTCCCTAATATCAAAGAGTGCCTTCTTTGCCTCTTCAAACTTATTTTCAAATTCTGATTCGAGCTCTTGAGCCAGTTTAACGGCTTCAGCGGACCTTACTTTTGCTTCAGCCAGTGCTTCTTCGATTTCCTCGTTTATTTTTTCAAATGAGTTCATGGCTTCGTCATAATCACCTGCATCTATCATCTCTTTTACTTCCTGCAAATTGTTAAGATGTGGTGTATGATCCCCCCCCAATTCCTTTATCTCTATTATCTGCTGTTTTGCATAATCTATTATCTCGTATACATCCAAAACCTTCATTGAAGAAGTTATGCATTCATCCGCTTTTCTAACACCCTCCGCATAATTCCCGCTTTTAACTGCGGATGCCGCCTCCTTTAACAGTGTTTTTAGATAGGGTATACCCAGATCCGTGTCCCTAACCTGGGAAAATATTTTTCTGGCTTCAACTATTTTATCGTTAAACTCCTCTTCTTCTTTTTCCTCGTCTTCCTCAAAAACAGCTCCGCACTTAGGACACCTTTTGGCATCTTCGGCTACATTGTTATTACATAGAGGGCATTCAAAGACTACCACTTCATCCGGAATAACTTCATCATCCACACTGATATTCCCTTCTTTATCCACGCGGAAGAGTTCTATCTCAATACCGCAAACAGGGCATTTTTCTGATTCCTCTGATATTTCCGAATCGCAGACGGGACATATCATTTCTTCATCTTCCTTCAAATTACCACCTATTAGCTTAAGATAAGGCATAACATATTTAGTTTTTTACATCAAATAGCATGTTATTACCGAGGTCTTATCCAAAAGATTATAATGTTCAACTCATCATGGATTCATAATGACCCTGATGGAAGAATGCGAAAGTGGTGTACCCGATATCGTTGAGGAATGTGCCAGACGGGAGCCTGTGAGTCCGGGAAAACTTGCACGGTTGATAGCTAGAGGATTGGTAGTAATGCCTTATAATGAGATCCACAAGCCCGTACCCACTGCTATCGGTAAAAACCTGAGGGTAAAAGTGAATGTAAATATAGGCACATCCAGGGACATCCAGGACATGGAAAGCGAACTGGAGAAGCTTAAGGTTGCCGAGAGATATCACACTGACACCGTGATGGATCTCAGCACAGGCGGAGACATAGATATGATCCGCCGCACGATGCTGAAAAAGACCCGATTACCCCTGGGCACCGTCCCTATATACCAATGCGGACTACGGAAGGCCAGAGAGGATGCACTGGTTGATATGTCGTCCGACGATATTTTCAACAGCATTCGAATGCACGCAAAGGATGGCGTAGATTTCGTCACCGTTCACTGCGGGGTGACAAAAAAGGCGGTCGAATCTCTCAAAGAGAGTGGTAGGCTGACCGACGTGGTGAGCCGGGGAGGTTCATTCCTGACCGCCTGGATACTGCATCGTGGGGAGGAAAATCCGCTTTACAGTGAATTCGATTATCTTCTTGAGATCGCCAGGGAGTATGACATAACCTTGAGTCTCGGCGACGGATTTCGACCCGGGTCCATAGCCGATGCAACCGACAGGCCGCAGATACAGGAACTGATCACCCTCGGTGAATTGGTAAAACGTTCACGGCACGCAAAGGTGCAGGCTATGGTAGAAGGCCCTGGACATATACCCATGGATCAGATAGCTACAAATGTGAAGATACAAAAGAACCTGTGTCATGACGCACCCTTCTACGTTCTCGGGCCCTTGGTAACGGACTTCGCCCCGGGCTACGACCACATAGTCGGTGCTATCGGAGGAGCGATCGCAGCATACGAAGGTGCGGATTTTCTTTGTTATGTGACCCCTGCCGAACATCTGGGACTACCAAACATTGAAGATGTGAAGGAAGGAACCATCGCCTCCAAGATAGCTGCACATGCCGCAGATGTCGCGAGGGGCTTGGATACCCATATAGACCGGGAAGTCTCTCAAGCACGTAAAGATCTGGATTGGGAAACCATGTTCGACAAGGTAGTCGACCCTGAAAAAGCGAAGAATTACAGGAGTGAAAGGAATACAAGCGATGAAGAGGCGTGCTCTATGTGCGGAGACGTATGCGCCATCAAGATAGTAAAAAAGTATCTCGAGAAGTAGGTGTATATGGACTTATATATTTTTGACTACGGAGAGTGCGACCCCAAAAAATGCACTGCGAAGAAACTGCTAGCAAAGGGATGGGCTGTAGAGTTGAAAGACCCTAAACAGTCAAGAAATTGCGGCATAGTTCTGACTCCACTTTCGGATATAGCTTTATCACCCAATGATAGAGAGCTTGCATTATCTCGTGGACTATGTACCATCGACTGCACATGGGCTGATCCCGATGCGAAGTTGAGCGATTTCACTAACGGCAGGGCGCTTCCCTATCTTGTAGCGGCTAATCCGGTCAATTACGGACGACCTATGAAACTCACCACCGCCGAGGCCCTTGGTGCGGCCCTCTTCATACTGGGTGAAGAAAGGGCGGCAAAGAACATGATGTCCGCCTTCAGATGGGGCCCGCACTTTTTTGAATTGAACCGAGAACCTCTCAAATGTTACAGGGAAGCCAACAACAGTGGCGAAGTGGTCAAAATACAGAAAGAATTCATGTGATCTTTTAAGTAGGGTAAAACACTTATACCCACAGAACGATATACATTCAGGTCCTTATGGAAAAATCCAGAAGAGAAATAATTGCGGATTTAAAGAAGATTCCGGATGTAGGCGAGTCCACCGCTAAGAAACTGATTGACGAGTTTTCGGTAAGTTCCTTGGAAGATATAACCAAATTAAAGATCGAAGAGCTGGCCGGTATCCAAGGTTTAGGGATGAAGAAGGCTGAATATATCATCGAATATGTGGCCTCGATCAATTCCGCAGACAAAGTCAAATGCGGTAACTGTGAAAAGGAAATATCGAGATCTGAGGCGATATCGGGAATCAGAGACAACCATTTTTGTTCCTCCGAGTGTAGTGATAGATGGGGGGTAAAAAAAGAGGAAAAAGTCTTCCTAGATTCCGATGATGAAGAAAATGTGTGTGATCATTGCGGTAAGGAAGTCGATGAACCGGATATAGTAAGCGACGGAGTTGTTTTCTGTTCGAAAGAATGTTTTGAGAGATGGAAGTTTCTCGAAGAAAGGGTGGAAGTGAGCTGCGATTACTGCAGTAGAGAATTTACAAGACTGAAAACCATTGCCGAGATGAGAGAACACCATTTCTGTTCCTTCAGATGTAAAGATATGTGGGAAACAAGAAATGATATATTACTGCTTAATTGCGAGTACTGCGATGGTGAATTCAGCAGGAAGAAAGAATTAGTGGACAGGTCCGAACATCAATTCTGCTCTTATACTTGCAAGGAGAGATGGCCACATAGAGATACTCTCGAAACAATTCCTTGCGAATACTGCGGTGAGGAATTTACAAGGAAAAGGATATTGGTAGATAGGAGTGAACATGATTTTTGCTCATATACCTGTAAGGAAAGTCGGGAAGAAGAACTCATAAATTTGATTTGTGAGCACTGCGGTAAAAATTTTAGACGAAAGAGAAAATTCTCTGAACGTTACGACATTCAATACTGTTCTTACAATTGCATGAACAACTGTGAAAAACAATGATATAAGGAGGGATCACATAGATGTGGACTACAGCATCTTGGGGATCCCCTTCACGATAGGGTAATCTTTATCGCATCTATCGCAGATCAATATTCCTTCTTCTATCTCCTTTTCTTCCCTTTCCACAACGAGTTCGAGTTCACCTTTGCATTTGGGACATCTCAGTATATCCATGAGCTCTCGTTTCATACTTTAAAGTAAACAATAAGTGGTATAATTTCCTTTCGATACTACGGATAAAATCAGAATATATCTATGGATTTGGGTATATCGTTCCTTCTCTTTAGGTAGCTTACCTGGGTTCTCGTGTATCGATACTCGACTTCACATTTTTCGTCCTGAAAATCCCATGGGTTTATTATCAATAGGTCGTTTTCCCGTATCCACATCCTTTTCTTCAGCTTACCGGGTATACGTCCCATACGTGACTTACCGTCTTCTCCCACAACCTTTATCCTGCCTCCGCCCAGCATCTTCTCCGCTATGCCGAACATCTGCCCTTCTCTTCGACGGGGGTACGGTACCCTGATTACTTCTTCTTGGGTATTCTTTTTTCGTGCCAATTGATCAAACCTAGATTGGCTTGTGCCTTATATATCCTTCGCCTCTTAGTCTCTATATTAGATCTATCATGTATGGCTTCAATACATATGATATCGTTGACATTATACCTGCTAGGAAAAGAAGAGTAACGAATGCGGGGATGTTCGGGGTGAACGCAAGAAAAATTACGGTACCTCCGGCAGGTGGATGCTCTATATCTAAAGTGACCATGGCAAATATAGCAACACCGACAGCAAGACTGATGATAACGGTTAGAGGTATTACGGTTCCGTGTAATTGCGAGAAAAGAATACCTATAAGCCCGCATGCCAAATGACTTCCAAGCACGTTTCTCGGCCTGGCCGTTAGCCTGTAGGGCATTGCGAAGACGACGAAAGCGGTGGAGCCTATCGCGGCGATCAAGATCTCGTTGTTCACGAAAGGTATGCACAGGGAAGCGAAAAGTATTATGGTAGCTAACGAACTCTGTATAACATAGTTTTTGAAGTTTTTTCGAGATAGTTTTTCGTCTAGTAGGTGTATCATCTGCTCTAAGGTATCCAGAAGGGGATAATAATATTTTTCACCGATTTTTCGTGTAAAGAACAGTTATATTTTTGTTTGTACACTTCGGATATTTCGCTCTTTTTCTTGGAGTATATATGTGCAATTATAATATTAGGTAAAGTTTTTATATGTTCAATATACTCTATATATGGGTATAAACATGAAATCTGTCATAGGAATGTCTATATGTAAAAGGTCTTTTGCACTTTTAATGCTGTTGTTTTTGGTTCTGTCTACACTGTCCGGAATAACTATTTCCGAAAAAGATATGTCGTACGAAAGTGAACAGAATATGGTCGAAAACGAGTTGTATCAATCGGATTACGAGTTACAGAGAGTCGTGGTACAGCCTAACGCAACGGTTGGTAAGGATACCTATATACGGGAATATTGGCCGGACAACAATCATGGAGGTGAAATTACCGCATCGGTTGGAGGTTATCCCACAGTAGAGGAAGTTAGAGCCCTGATCCAATTCAACCTTCCCGAAGATAAAATAGGAGTAATTAAAGACGTTACACTATCTGTACATGGAAGGTATTCCATATCTTCCGATAGCCGTGTAAATATCAAGGTTCATCCGCTTTTGAACCCGTGGGAAGAGGGGAACGAAAATAATTCCCCGGGCGCTGCGAACTGGACCTACAGAACGGTAGATGAGTTGTGGGATACTCCTGGAGGAGATTTCGACGAAGGGATATACTCTTACAGGGAACCGTCTTTATTGATCAGCTCCGAGGATGTTTGGTATTCCTGGGATATCACTAACATAGCTAAAAGATGGGAGTCCGGTGAATTGGAAAACTACGGAGTGATAATGGTACCTGATGAACCTACTGCTGCTGACCTTTTCTATTTCCATACGAGCGAACACGGAACCCCCGACTATAGACCGAAATTGACCATCACATACCATGCTGAGATAGACCCGCCTTTGGAAGAACAGACATTGGAGATGAACGGAGCTCCGAAGGTAGTAGATCTAGCCGGTAGAGAACGTGGAAACTTTGAGAGGGTTACAGGAGAGTTGTACGAT
>JAFDTZ010000159.1 GCA_019594305.1 Thermoplasmata archaeon | reverse complement strand
GCCTTTTTTACATCGACTCTTTCTCGAATGTCACCTTGAAAGAAGGTAACTCTTTTTTCATCGTAATCATCCATCGAACTTAGGTATTCGAACCTACCTTCGCTAAGGTCATCGAGAACATTGATATGCCATGTGCTGTGATCCAACAGGTAGCTTACAAAATTTGTACCTACGAATCCACATCCTCCCGTTATGAGTACTCGTGTCATGAAAACACCTTAGATATCCAGCTTACCCTCCTTCTTAAGTTTCTCGATTGCCTCGTCTTCTTTTTGTTTTAACTTTTTCTCATCGTAAAGCTCTTTTTTTACAGCTAAATTAAGTTCCTTCAGTTCCCTCCTGCGTTTTTTATTCTCTTCGGCCCGTGCTCTTTTTAATCCGATAACCTCTCCCTTCATATCCATTGCGCGCTGATGATAATGGTCGGCTCGTTCCTTAACTTCAAGGAATTTTTTGTGCCACTCGTCGGATTCATTGTTTAACTCTGTTATTTCACTAAAGTATTTTTCGACATATTCATGGTATTTTCTTGATTCTTCGTATAGCTTCACTACTTTTTCGTGCTCTGCGTCGGCCTTTTTGAATAGTTCGTCTATCTTCTCATCCAAACTTCCGATTTCCTCGAGGATACCTTCCTGTTCACCCAGAAGTTCTTCTTTCTCTTTTAATTCTTTCATAAGTTCCCTTATCTTGTCGATAAGGTCTCTCTCTTTTTGGATGGTAAGTTCAGTGGTCTGCTGTTCCATATCCAGCATCTTTATCTCAGATTTTAGTTCTTCCACCTTTTCGGGTAGATTATCCACAAGCCTTTCCCTCTTTTCCTTTTTAAACTCGATCAACTGTTTAGCCTTTTTTTGCAGTTTGTTTCTTTTCTTTTTGTGCACTCTTGATTTATCAATAAGTTCATCACGTTTTTTCTTTTTTTCGTTCAGCAGGTCACGTATTTTTTTCTTCTTTTCGTTCACATTGTCTCTTTCTTCCCTGAAGAATTTTGCTTCGTCGTTGAGTTCGTTCCTTTTGTCTATCAGAGAGCGGAACTTTTCCTCAGCACCAATTATCTTCTTCCTGCTGACGCCTTCTTCGTCTTCCATTGAATATCACTCATGCTAATTCTGTGTTGATAATAAGATTTTCCCTGAATTCAGTATTCGGAGGCGTATTCATAGCCCTTTTCTAACGCTTCGATATTGTTCTCCTCGTAACGCTTAGGAACCACCCTTTTTATGGCCTCTTTGAGGGCGTCGTGTTCAAGTTCCGGTAACAGTTTGGAGAGAACTCCCAGAAGTACTATGTTCGCTACCTTCGTGTTACCAAGATCCTTGGCGATGTCACTTGCCGGGATACGGATGAGATTTTTTGTATCGGGGATATCATGTACTTGAATTGAATCTATTATCAGGCATCTGCATTCTTTGACCAAGGGTCTCCACGCATCCAGGGTTTTCTGATACTGTATTATCATAAAGTCCGGAATGTCTATGGTCAGTTCATCCACAGTTTCTCGGTCGGCGATCACATCGGAGAAGGATATGCCGCTTCTTACCGCTGCAGAATAAGAACGTGTCTGCACGACTTCGTATCCCTGACCTATTGCTAAAGCCTCTCCAAGGACCACTCCTGCAAGCACCGTTCCCTGACCTGCCCAACCACCTATTCGGACTTTTATCATCTCGGTGTACCCCCCGATGCAGTTATCTGCCCGTATATCTCATCGGCTAGTTCCGGCCTATCGATATCCACAAATCTTCCGACAGTTATCTTTCCTTCTTCAGGTGTTTTACTGGTATTCTCCTTATACCATTGTAGCATATCCAGTCCTGATAATCTATCCTTTTTTCCTGTCCGGGTGGGGCATTGGGTGAGAACTTCGATAAAAGAAAGGCCTTTTTTGCGTAATGCATACTTTACCTCTTTTGTCAACTCTCTCATATGGTAGGTGGTCCAGCGGGATACGTGTGAAGCACCGGCAGCCTTAACAATTTTGGTTACATCCATACCATGAGATGGATTGCCGTATGGTGTTGTTATCGTACGTTCACCGTACTCTGTTGTAGGTGCTACCTGCCCGCCCGTCATGGCGTATAATCCGTTGTTGATCATTATCACCGTAAGATCGATATTGTTTCGACAAGCGTGGATAAGATGGTTACCTCCGATCCCTACGCAGTCACCGTCCCCGGAAACAACAACTACATTCAGATCTTTGTTGCCCACCTTTACACCAATGGCGTGGGGTATCGCTCGTCCGTGGGTAGTGTGCAAGGTATCAACACGCCAATACGGCGAAACAACCCAGGCGGCACATCCTATTCCGCTAACCGCTACAATGTCTTTACGTAGGATTCCCAATGACTCAACGGCTCTTGACATACTGTTTAGAACCATACCATCGCCGCATCCCGGGCAGAAAGCCGTGGGCTGATTACGTATGTATTTTTCTCTGAGTTCTTTACCGGTGATCATTTCATAACCTCCTTAATACATCGGTAAATTCGGTCTATCGTAGGCAGCGAATTCAATCTATCGTAAACGTGCATATTTTCACTACCTACACAACGTTCGACCTCCATCCTGTAACCTCTTAGAGAGAGTTCGGCCAGTAATATCTTTGAATTTGTACCTATGTCCCTTAATCTTTTCTCCGGGCTGGGCCAAATTACCTTCGGTCTGAAAAATCCCACCTTCAACCCACTTTGCCTTGCTTTACTTACCGCACCCCGTGCCGGTCTGGACATGGAACCATAGGAGACAACCACCAACTCTGCGTCGTCAACTTCATCTTCTTCCCATTCGATGATATCGTTTCGGTTGTCGTCTATTTTAGCCTTGAGTCTTCGTACCAACCTGTCCTGTGTTTCGTAACCTGCAGTGTCTCTAGTACCGTTTCCACGGTGTGTGGACCCCGTAACAAGAAGTTCCCTACCATCGCCGAAAGCGGGCATAGGTGGAACATGGTCTTCAGCATCGGAATGGAAAAATTCCTTGTCATCCGTTAACGGCCTCTTTCTTTCAACCAAATCGATTTTTTCAGGTATGGTGAATTTCTCCCTTATGTGTCCTATACCGGCATCTGCAAGCAGTACCACCGGTGTACGATACTTCTCGGCAAAGTTGAAAGACTTCACTGTAAAATCGAACATTTCTTGAACGGAATTCGGTGAGAGTGCGATCATCTCGTAATCACCGTGACTGCCAAATCGTGCTTGCATCACATCCCCGGTTCCCGGCTTTGTCGCCTGTCCTGTAGACGGTCCCGCCCTTTGCACGTTAACAATCACACATGGTGTTTCCGTCATATATGCAAAACCGAGGTTTTCAGTCATCAGTGAGAAACCCGGGCCGCTGGTAGCAGTCATGGATTTTAACCCAGTCCAGGATGCACCGGTTATGGCTGCCATACTGGCTATTTCATCCTCCATCTGGATGAATCGTCCACCCGTTTTCGGAAGTGCCCTTGCCAGATGATGCATTATCTCTGAAGCAGGGGTTATGGGATATCCGGCAAATAACCCGAGACCTGCCGCCATTGCACCTTCAGCACAGGCTATGTTGCCTTCTTGAAAATATACTCCGGGCGCTCTCACCCTTTCACCTCCACGCTTATGGCAAAATCCGGGCAGTAAAGTTCGCACTGTCTACAAACGATGCACTCCTCGCTGTTCAGAACCGCTGCGTAGAAGTTTCCATACTGGTTCAGGGTGTTTGATTCGCCTAAGACATCCTTCGGACAGAAGTTGATGCATATACCGCATCCCGTACATAATTCCCGATCTATGTCGATTTTGATCTTTTTTGGCATCATACCGTTCAAGTCGAAATCGGATTGGGATATAAATATTGTGTGAAACTCTCGACACAAATTTTAAATAGTTCTTTTATAATCTATATGCACCGAAACCCTCTAAAAAAGATGGAGGTATATATATACCTTCATACTATATAGAGGAGGAATAAAGCATGAAAACAAAAACGACTATGGCAGTATTTTTAGCAATATTACTAGTGATATCAGTTTTTGCTGCGGTTTTCGTACACTCCGTTGAATCAGGAGAG
>JAFDTZ010000032.1 GCA_019594305.1 Thermoplasmata archaeon | reverse complement strand
ATCTGTCATTTATGATGGGTAATCTGCGACAAACAGCCGACGGTAAAACGGCAGTTTCCCTATTTGGGTTCGGAGGACTCGCAGGAACCTCGTAAGTTCCGACCGCTTCCGTAAGGAACATAAAATAGTCAATCAATGGAAGCCCCCTGCTTTGGCTGGGGAAGGAGGTCACATGTATCATTTTCAACTCTTTTATAAATAAATTAAGTACGTTCGCCACGTTCCAGTTTTTCAACCTCAATCACTCCCAATCTTTCCAGGTCCTCCAGATGATTTTTCACGGATGTGTGAGATAGACCGGCTTTCTCCGATATCTCCCTCAAATAATGATCGTTAGTGGGTTCATCAAAGAAAACTTGAGCCACTTTCCAAGTACTACAATTTTGTAACATCTGCTACATAAATGTAACGGTCAAGAAGAACGTAGAAGGGAATTATAACCTCGACAGACCCCACACTACCCCACAGGTCCTATCCTCACAGCATAGCTCGGTCCAAACCCGCAGTCACTTAGAGCACTTTCGGCTCACCGAACGTAACCTCCACTGATAACAATACAGATATTTAGTTTTCTCCAGTGAACCATAACGTAGGCTCTATCCACTCAGAATATACACCCTGGAACCACCGGAGTCGTAAACTCTAGCCGAGTTATACTCGCGCGATCGCTCGTACCTTTGTATCTCCTCCACAGCAGTACTATTACCGTACCTCACACTCACATAGTTGTTGAAGTAATCGGTAAACAGGAGGGGTGAAAGGTTGGGATTATCGACCCTAGGTATCCGATACCCATAGGGTTGATCACCCGGATAGCGACCACTCGCCCTGAATCTAACGGTATGATTACCGGTAGATTCGATATACCTGAACATACCCTGGTGCATGTCGGTGATATACACTCTATCGTCGAAGCTCTCTTGACAGAACCTTCCGGCGGCATAAGAGGATAGTGAGGGCGTTTCGATGGCATCGATGCTGTTCTTGGTCATGGGTATAAATAAAAGGAAGGTAACGAGCACCATCACCGTCGAAACCCTCACGAGCTCCTTCAACTCGATATTCTTAGGAGCGTAATATTTCAACAAGGCGACCAAGAGTATCGATGCGGGAATTATGGCGACCAAAAACCCGCGTTCTATGAGGTACCCCTCTCGACCCAGTGAATAAACCAACCAGAGATAACATGAAAAGAACCAGGAACCTAGTAACATCGCCTTTTTTGATACCTTCATATACAGCACGACGAAGCCCAGTAAGCCTATAAGAGATTGAAGAACACCCGCTAACAACCTAAGATTGTTAACGAAGGCGTATTGGAAGCTGGTCACCGCAGGGCCGCCCATGGAAAACTCCCGCCCGTCGGATGTGGTAAAATCCTCGTAAACAGAGAGCATGTACTCGTTGATACTGGGCACCTTAAAATAAAAAAATGCCGCCGTACCGACGAAGAACAATATCAGTGGTATGGTAGGGTAAAGATACCTCCACTCCACCTTATCTTTCAAAGACACCCCTGTTACGAAGGCCAGCCCCATCATATTGAAAGTTACGATGATCAGCATACCCGGATGCGAAGGGACGATGGCAAATAGCACCAGAGCCGCCATCACCCCCAAACGGTAGTCCTTCTTATCGATATACAAAAACATCATGAGCCAGAAGGCCGCCCATATCATCATGCCGAAGGGTTGACGTGCCAGATGATACTCCATGTACCAGTTAAAGGATAAAAACATCAAAGGCGCCATAGGCGCCCACTTCACTGAGATACGTCGGGATATGGTATATACGAACAAAACTATGGTAGATGCCAACAGCGTAGGAAAGAACCTGGCATATCCCATCATCCCCGTGTCCAAAACAAGGAGCTGCGACGCCTGATAGATGTGAGATCCAGGGAAAGGTATACGGGACATGTCCCAGACACCGGTCTCCATGATCGATAGAACGGGAGGTATCACATGGTACACATCGAACACTGGAAACATATCGTGCACCATGTTAGGCAGCGTGTAAAGATAGAGAACGGGTATGAGAACGCTCATCAACCCTAGATATCTACGGTCTTCACGTAAAGAAAGAAAGATCCCGAAGACCGAAAGCATCAGCCCGGGCCAGAAGGTCCAGTAGAGTGAAGCCATGTACCAGTATACGGAAGGTTCGGGTGCCCCCGGGTGTGTTTTCATCAGGGTGACAAAGAAGCAAAGCAAGCTAAGGGCGAGTACGAATACATGAAACTTCCGTCTCTTCAACACATCATCTATTTGAACCACGTTAACACACCGAGTTCGAATTATTTAAATTATGGTACTGAAAATGAGTTCTTTTCCGGATCTTCGCTATTTGCTCATGGATATCTAGAGTCGAGATAGTTATAACCCTACAGCACCTAGACTACCCCACGGGTCCTATCCTCACAGTCAAACTCGGTCCAAACCCATGGTCATCCAGAGCACGGAAGTTCAATCCATCAACTCAGAGAACTCCTTCAGTATACTTTTGTTAC
This sequence comes from Thermoplasmata archaeon, assembly GCA_019594305.1. Lineage (GTDB taxonomy): Archaea > Thermoplasmatota > Thermoplasmata > Halarchaeoplasmatales > Halarchaeoplasmataceae > Haladaptatiplasma. The sequence continues at coordinate 16,638 of JAFDTZ010000032.1, read as the reverse complement.
CGTAAAATCTCTGATCCTCCGTAAGGAGCACACCCACCTCGCACAGGTCTCTCAGGTGTTTCACCGTCTTCATCCTGGGCCTTCTATGGGTAAGGTCGTACAGATCCATCATCCTGGTCCTCACATCGAATTCCCACATCCTAGGCATCTCGCCGGATTCCAGAGCGGTAAGGTAGTAGGCGTTGGCGATCCGGGCATAGGGCACCACGTTCTGCAGGTTCAGACCGTCCACAAGGCCGAAATAATCGTTTTTCAAAAAGTCGCCGATTATCAGCAGCTCGCTCTCCGTACTCAGGCACGACCCGGGTATCGTCTGCAGTTCCTTCAGCTTTTTACCGGGGTAATACACACCGAGTCGGGACCTCACGTATCCCTGTTTTTTAAGGTAGATAGCGTACTTTTCCTCCTGCTCGCACTCCCTGTACGCCACCACGGTGTTACGCTTTATACTGCCGTACATTGTCATGTGGTTCAGTATCTCGACGAGTACGTTCAAACCCGTCCTCACGTCCGCCATCTCCGCTACCTGAGAATATATCACCTTCATCAGCCTCTCTTCCGCCTCGTACGTACTTCCCTTCTTGATCGTTTTACTTTTCATGGACATTCACTACCCGCATCATCATAGAACAGATACGCATGTAAATAAATATTTGCCGGTTTTGACCGAAAAGAAAAATGTAAATTTGTCTCAGTGATCCATAAATCCTTGGATACAGTATACTCTTATGCACAAAGGCCCGACACCGTAGGACATATCCGTCTAGACTTTTCAACGAAATGTATATATTGAAGATATGCTATTTAGATTTCATGGGTAAAATTAGCCGTGGATTGAGTTTGATGAGTGCCAGTTGGGAGATACTTAAGGAGGATAAAAAGATAATATTCTTGCCACTGATATCCATAGTAATTTCACTGGTTATAATAGTTACTTTCTTTGCTCCCTTGTACTTCTTCACCAGCCTTACATTTTCGCCCTATATGTTCCGGGGTTTCAGATTGTACGTTTACCTCTTCGCTTTGTACGTACCCCTGTTTTTCACAGGCACCTTTTTCAACACCGCAGTGGTGGCATGTGCGAACGCGAGGATAAAAGGAGAACATATGTCCATCGGAGAAGGTTTAAGTATAGCCTCCGAGAACTGGTACAAGATACTCTTATGGGCCCTTCTGGCAGGAACCGTAGGGATCGTATTACAGCTGGTACGTGACAAACTCAGCATCTTAGGTCATTTCGTCAGTTCATTAGCAGGTATTGCTTGGACCTACGCCACATTCTTCATAGTACCCGTTTTGATATTCGAGGAAAAAGATGTGCTCGAATCCGTTAAGGAAAGCGGAGCGCTTTTCGTGGATACGTGGGGCGAAACATTGACGGGCTCCATCGGGTTCGGAATCATCTTTTTCATACTGGGAGTCGTAGGTTTAATTCCTATCTTTTTGTTGGTATTGTTCGGCGTTCTGGGTTGGATCTTGGCTTTGATACTGGCTTTCCTGTACATAATATTGCTCTCAGCCTTTGCATCGGCCTTGAACAGTATTTTTGTCACCGCACTGTATCATTACGCCAGACACGGTGAGCTTTACGGTCCTTTCACGTACGATATGATACCTTCACCGGTTGGTGCGATCAGCTATGAGAAACCACGGGAAGGATACAAAACTTCCTTTGATTCCTACTACAGCGATTCATCATGGAGAAGATAAAAAGGGTATTACAATCCATCCGTACTCTAGCTTCCTACTCGTCATGATGGACCAAAAAGACAATAACACTTTTATTCTCTGTGTTCATACCGCATCTCCACGGCAAGGGATGAGCAAAGAGTGATAACATGAGTGATCTCAACAACAGAACCTGGGAATTGTTTAAAGCATATGCTTTCTGGAAGGTATCGGTATTCGGGATACTGTTACTCGGCATAGGTATATTATCCATCGTGATTACGATATATAATAAAGACGGGACCCCTCTAATATGTGGTATCCCATCGTTGATCATCGGCACAGTCGTATTATTCATCGCACTTAGGTTATGGACTGAAGAGGATGAAAAGGAAACGAACGAAAGAGGAAGTCACACCGTAGGTTCCTTCAGACCTCATGAAGAGAAGACCTGCCCCAAGTGCGGAGGAGAACACATGGCAGTATACCACGACAACTCAGGCACATGCAGAGATTGCGGTTACACAAGGGGAAATTATCACAAAGACCTCAACACGGAAGCGTCGGCATGAACCAGGGGAAGGATAAGTTCATATAACCTGAACACCTTACCTCCCAAAACCTAACGGATTGTGGAAGATGCTGGGAGAAGCTGCCATATTTGAACTGGGCCTCATGATCATCGCCCTGGCCATAGGTGCTAGCGTGGCTGGTTATTTTAACAAGTCCGATATACCCATGTTCATCATCCTGGGCATAATCCTGGGACCCTTCGGCATCGGGAGGCTGTGCGGCTTCCACGTGGGTAACACCCTAGCTGCCTACAAGTTCATAAAGACCGGGGCGGAGCTGGGCATAATATTCCTACTTTTCTTCATGGGGATGAGCTTCAGCCTGAAGAAGATGCGACAACACAGGGGAAAGATGATGGTAGTGGGTGGTATGGACCTTCTAAACTTCGCCCCCGGTATACTGGTGGGATACCTTTTCTTCCAGGATATAATGGTGGCTTTCCTCATGGGGGGAATTGTTTACATCTCCTCCAGCGCGGTGATCAGCAAGTCGCTGATGGACCTGGGTTGGGAATCCACGCCGGAAGCCGACCAGTTGCTGGAAGGGCTGGTCTTCGAGGACCTTGTAATAGTTGTCTACCTGTCGGTCATCTCCACGGTACTTCTGGGGAAAGGGGTCAACCTGGTAAGTATCGCCATCAACGTGGGGATCGCCATGGCCTTCGTTACCATCTTGGTGATGGTGGTGTACATGAAGCCCGAGCTCTTCGACAGGATGCTACAGACAAATTCCAGCGAGATATTCGTCCTCAGGGCAGTGGGTTTCATAGGTGTGATGGCGGGAGTGGCTCTGCTACTGGGATTGAGCGAGGCAGTAGCGGCCTTCTTCGTGGGTATCGCCTTCGGCGGGACCAGGCATCTGGCGAAACTGCAGCAGCATCTATACTCCTTCAGGTATCTCTTCGGAGGTATCTTCTTCTTCTGGATAGGTATGAACACCGACCCCATGCTGTTCAGGGGTATAGTGGCAATACTCATAATAGCCGTGATAGCCTCGGGACTCTACAAGTTCTTCACCGCCTATTACGGCGCCAAATTCTTCGACTTCGATCGTGCCAGCTCCACCAGGGTGGGTGTTGGCATGATAACCAGGGGTGAATTCTCCCTCATAATAGCCGCTCTATCGGCGGAGGCGGTGGGACGCTACGCTATACCCGAAATAACGGAGATAATACCCGCCTTTGCGGTTTCCTACGTGCTGGTGATGAGCATCTTGGGTACGTTTCTGATGCAGCACGTAAGCAGATCATCCTGAAACTTCAAGGACCCGTCGCACCCTTTCAAGGGCCCAGTCCAGCTCTTCCTTGGTGATCACCAAAGGAGGTGCGAATCTGAGTACCGTCTGTTTTGTGTCCTTTACCAAGATACCCTCTTCTTTGAGCCTTTCAGCATAGGGTCTAGCAATCTTCGTCAACTCCACACCTATGAACAATCCTCGGCCTCGAACTTCTTTGATGAGAGGGCTGTCGATATCCTTCAAACCGTTTCTGAAATACCTACCCATCTCCAAGGAATTCTGCACCAAGTTCTCTTCCTCTAGCACTTCTAGGGCAGTAGTTGCGGCAGAAACTCCCAACGGATTTCCACCAAAGGTAGAGCCGTGGGAACCGGGATCAAAAACTTTCATTATATCGTCATCGGCTGCTATTGCAGAAACGGGATAAACACCGGCACTAAGTGCCTTGCCCAGTATATAGATATCAGGAACTACCTCCTCCCAATCACAGGCGAACATCTTACCGGTTCGGCCCAAACCGGTCTGTATCTCGTCGGCGATGAACAATACGTTTTCCTTCCTGCACATCTCTCGGGCCTCTTTGAGAAAACCTGTAGGTGGCAGAACGATACCGCCTTCACCCTGCATGGGCTCGACCAAGAAGGCCACGGTATTGGGACCTATAGCATCCTCCAAGGCATCTATATCACCGAAGGGGATGATCTTGAATCCCGGTGTGAAGGGACCGTACCCGTCCTTGTACCCGACATTGGTACTGAAGGATATAACGGTTATGGAACGTCCGTGGAAATTGTTGGAACAAGCGATTATCTCACCGTCCGTAACTCCCTTTTCAAAGGCCCCCCACCTTCGGGCGGCTTTGATGGCTGTCTCCACCGCCTCGGTTCCCGAGTTCATCGGAAGGACCTTTTCTTTGCCGGTTATCTCCGATACCTTCTGATAAAAGATACCGAGTTTGTCGTTCATGAATGCCCTGGATGTCAAGGTAACTCTATCCGCCTGCTCTTTCAAGGTTTTGATGACTTTAGGATGACAGTGTCCGTGACTCACCGCGGAGTAGGCACTCAACATATCCATGTACTTGTTACCATCCACGTCTTCCACCCAAACCCCCTTGGCCTTGGATATAACCACCGGTAGTGGGTGGTAATTTTTCGCACCGAATCTTTGTGTCAATTCTATTATCTCATCGCTTTTGGACATCTTTATAACCTCCTGATGTGTGCCTTCTTGTACGCCATCTTATCAGCAGATGCCCTGAATGTCTAGTCGTATTAATAACTTTGTAATATCCCCGAAGTTATACTTCCTCCCCACCATCTTACCGTAAAGTTCCAGGGCACGTGAACTGGTCCTGCATATCCAGTAAACTAGCGGCCATCCTGACCTTCAAGAAATCCTCCAGCTTTCCAGCAATTTCGACCTCAATCCTTTTAATATGGTTTTTAACATATTACGAATACTGATCATATATACCATATAAACAGACTTAAGTGAACATCTATTTATTACAGCGGACCTTCTTCTCGCATCGGAACACGACAGTGCCGCCGGAAGTATAAGGTGCACAGGGATCCGGGCACTGGATGAAGGCGGCGTTTCCCTCCGCAGCCAGGCCGAGTTCCACGGGGCTTACGTCATGTTCCAGGGCGGTTGTGTAATGAAGCAGGGAACCGAGGGCATGGGTGCACAGGTTATCCGTCTTATCCATGTCTATCTCACCCATTTCGACTACTATCCTGTCACCTACCCGGTGAACCGGGCAATGGCCTTTGATCTCGTGAACGTTTATCTCCAGCATATCATATGACTCTATCTAGAGTTATAAAATTCTATCGGACGAGCTGTTTCTTTGGATCTAGCCGGAAAAGATACAAAAGAATTATATTACAGGCACACCTTTGGATGTGTGATAAAAATGATTGCAAAAAAATATATTGCCCTATTTGCCGCACTCGCACTGCTGCTTGCCGTGCCCGGACTAGCTAGCGCCGGGTACAGCGACGTAGTCACCGACGGTACCGGTAATGTCCTTCGTATCATTGGCGAAACAGAAGACGATTGGATACTGGTCGAGAACCCTCAAATAGATATCGTTCGCGTAGAGGTTTCTGAAACTGATGAATATGTACTCGTTACCCTTTCCGTTAAAGGTGCCATCACGGACAGTCCCGATATTGAGTACGAAATATTGATGACGAGCAACGATGGAGGAACATACGAGATAATCTATAACGATGGCGAATGCGAGATGACCGCTGAAAGATATTATGACGGAGGTGCTTTCGGGAATGTTTTCGAACCTGCTACCGACGGTGCGGGTACCAGCACATTGAGCATCGTTTTCACACGAGAACAGATAGGCGAACCAGATATTCTATTGATCTCCGCAGTCTATGCACTAGACGAAAGTAAGCTAGAAGTTGATATGGCAGGTCCCGATGCCGAGTACCCGCCGGGCTACGACGACAAAGAAGATGACAACGGTGTACCCCCCGAGGACGACAACGGCGACGACAACGGTGAACCACCGAAGGACGACAACGGCGATGACTCACCGGGCTTCCCGTTCCTGTTGATGGGCTTCGGATTGATATTCGCTGTGTTGATATACCACAGGAAAAAGCGGTAAGTTACCGCAAAAAAACCTTTTTTTTTCTTTTATTTTGGCAAAAACTATATAGCCTGTAGCGGTATCCGGTTAAAAAGTGATTAAAATGTATGTGAAAAAGTACTTGGTAGCGGTAATTGCACTCGCATTACTGTTAGCTGTAATAGGTATTTCAAGCGCCCAGTACAGTGACGAGATTACAGATCCCAGGGGAGACGTTTTCCACTGGCGAGTTACTGAGACGGGATATTCATGGAGACATAACGTAGAAAGACCCGATGTGGATATCAGAGCGGCACGGATAAGTGAAGAAGCCGGGAATATCATAGTTTCAATAGAAGTGGTAGGATATATACGTGACGAAGATAACTTCTGGTATCATATAGATCTAGAAGATGGAGAGGGCAATGATTATATGATTAATTTTCAGGGCGGATATTGTTTGCTTTACGGACCCTATATATACCAGGAGCTGGAATTTTCCGGAGTAGGCACCAATACATTCAGGACTAGCTTTTCCCTGGAGGACGCGGGAGAACCTGGTACCTTGAGCATATCCGTAGTTAACACCTACGAATGGGTCGAAGGCGAAGAGACAGGAGAGTATTATTATGACACCGCGGGGCCGGAAGCCGACCCACCGGCTAACGGCAACGGCGATACGGACGATGAATTGGAAGATGCGCTAGATGACCTATTTGACATGGGTAGAACATGTCTGCTGATAGCGATCATCGTAGTCGTGATCATAGTAATAATAATCATCATCGTGCTGATCAAATTCTTGAAGAGCGACGACAAAGAAGAACCTCCACAGCAGCCACCACAGCAGCCACCACAGCAGCCACCTCAACAACAACAGCAGCAGCCACCTCAACAACAACAGCAGCAGCCACCGAGAGCACCTGATGAGACCGAAGGCGAGATAGGCGATGGATCACCTGACGATTGGTAGCATGATAACCCAGGGTATAGTCGTACTAAGGAAAACTAATTAGTACATCATATTACCTAAGGCAAGAAGATGCCTTCGAGCGGGAAGATATTCGACGTCAAGAGGTTCGCCGTCCATGACGGACCGGGGATAAGGACAACTCTTTTCCTTAAAGGATGTCCCATGGAGTGCCATTGGTGCCACAATCCAGAGGGACTCGATACAGAAGATGAACTATTCTTCTTTCACGAAAGGTGCATCGGCTGTGAAAGCTGCCTGAGCATCTGTGAAACGAAGGCTTTGAACCGTAGAGAAAACACGATAACCATAGAACGAAAAAGGTGTACGGGATGCGGAAAGTGTGCCGAACTCTGCCCCACGGAAGCCCTGAAGATGGCAGGAAAAACCATCACCACCGCACAAGCGATGGAGATAATAAAGAGGGATGGCCCGTACTACGAGACCTCCAAGGGAGGAGTTACCTTTTCGGGAGGCGAGCCGTTATTGCAGCACGACTTCCTTGCAAAACTGGTCAAGGACTGCAAAAGTGAAGGGATACACATCGCACTGGACACCTCCGGATATGCGGAACCAAAGATATTCGAGAAGTTGATGGAAGATATCGACCTTTTCCTGTACGACCTGAAGATCATCGATAACGATATCCACAGGAAATATACCGGAGTATCCAACCTGTACGTACTAAAAAACCTGAAAACGCTGTGCGAGACGGAAAAGGAGGTATGGATAAGATTTCCCGTGATACCCGATATAACCTGCACGGACTCGAACATGGAAGATATGATAGACTTTCTTTCCGGGTTAAAGAGGATAAAAAAGATATCACTGCTGTCCTTTCATGACGCGGGAGAAAAATACGCAAGGCTGGGCAGGGTCTATGCCATGGGAAGTACAAAGGCACCTAAGAGGGATCACATGGCCGAGATAAGAAAAAAGTTCGAATCCCGGGGTTTCGCAATAACGGAAGGTGGATGAAATGGCAGACCCCAAAGAAGAGATGCGCATAAGAAAAGGATCGGTAAGACCCGTTAACGAAAGAATAGCTAAGTTAAGGGAGGAAAGCGTCAACAAGGAAGTGAAAATATCAACAGAAAGGGCGAGGTTGATAACCGAGTTTTACATGAACTCCGGCGAACACCCCGCACCCATAAAACGAGCACTGGCCTTCAAGTACCTCATGGAGAACGTGAGCATCCCCGTGGAGGAGGGCCAGCTGATAGTGGGTATGAGGGGCACCGGACCAAAAGAAGTGCCCACCTACCCGGAGGTGTGCTGCCATGACAGGGACGACCTGGAGCTTTTGAATACAAGGGAAAACAATCCTTACCGGTCGGATGATACGGAATGGTACCACAGGGAGATAAGGGGATACTGGGAAGGGAAAAGCGTACGGGACGAGATATTCCGGAGGATGAGCGATGAGTGGTTGGACGCCTACGAAGGGGGTATCTTCACCGAGTTCATGGAACAGAGGGTACCGGGTCACACCGCCGGCGGCGAAAGGATATTCCGGAAGGGCTTAAGGGAGATCATCCGTGATATAGAAGGGAAACCGGAAGATAATAACGAACTCGAAGCCATGAAGATAGCGGCGGAGGCCATGATCACCTACGCCGAAAGGTACGCGGAAAAATTGGAGAGAATGGCTCAAAAGGAAAAGAACGAAAAAAGAAGGGAGGAGTTAAAGCGGATGAGCGAGATCTGCCGAAAGGTTCCCGCCCATCCACCGGAAACCTTCTGGGAGGCCCTGCAGCACTACTGGTTCATCCATGTGGGGATAGTAACGGAGTCCAATCCGTGGGATTCCTTCAGCCCCGGGCGTTTGGACCAGCATCTGTACTCGTTCTACGAGAAGGACAGAGAGGTGTCCAAGGAGCTACTGGAAGCCTTTTGGTTGAAATTCAACAACCAACCGGCACCGCCCAAGACGGGTGTCACGGCCCATGAAAGCAACACCTACAACGATTTTGCAAAGATCAACATAGGGGGCCTGAAGGAGGACGGCTCCAGCGGGGTTAACGAACTATCCTACCTGCTGCTGGAGGTACTGGGGGAGATGCGTACACTGCAGCCCAACACCGCGGTTCTCATCTCCATGAACACGGAAAACGAACTTATGGACAGGGCCCTGGAGGCGGTGGGTCCCGGTTTCGGTGAACCTCCCTTCTTCAACCACGACCTGACGGTAAAGATGCTGGAACGCCAGGGGAAATCGCCGGAGGATGCCAGGTGCGGCGGCGTTAGCGGCTGCGTGGAGAGCGGTGCCTTCGGAAAGGAATGTTACATCTTGACCGGTTACATCAACCTGCCGAAGGTTTTGGAGATAGCCCTGAACAACGGCACGGACCCCATGAGCGGTAAGAAGATAGGGGTAGAGACGGGCGAGCCGTCGGACATGAATTTTAGCGAAATATACGAAGCATTCCTGGAACAGTTGAAACACTTTGTACGGATAAAGATACGGGGTAACGATGTGATAGAGAAGATATACCACGAGAAGTTACCGGTACCCTTCCTATCCCTGTGGATAGAGGACTGCGTGGACAGTGGTAAGGATTATAACTGCGGAGGGGCAAGATACAACACACAGTACGTTCAGATAGTAGGGCTGGGGACGATAGCGGATTCCCTGGCATCCGTAGAACACAACATATTCCGAGAGAAGAGGTACTCCATGGAACAGTTGATAAAAGCCCTGGAATCGGATTTTAAAAACGATGAAAAGATGAGACAGTATTTAATAAACAGAACACCGAAATACGGTAACGATGATGACCTGGCAGACCACATAGCGGTTTCGGTGTTTAACCATTGTATAGAAATGGTCGAGGGTTACCCGCCTTCCCATGTAAGAAAGGCTTCCAGGAGGGTTTACGGGCTGCCCACCACGGTCCACGTATACTTCGGCAGCATGTGCGGAGCCACACCCGACGGAAGGCACGCCGGCAAACCCCTCTCCGAAGGGATCTCACCGGTGCAGGGGATGGACCGAAAGGGGATCGGAGCTGTATTTCGTTCCGTAGGTAAATTGGACCATTTCAAATCCGGCGGTACGCTACTGAACCAGAAACTCGCTCCCGACCTCCTGAAGGATGATAAGGTAAGGATAAAGCTCAGAGACCTGATGAAGGCTTATTTCAGAATGGGTTCCCATCATGTGCAGTACAACGCGGTCAGCCCGGAGCTCCTGAGAGAAGCACAAAATGATCCCGATGAATATCGTGATCTCATGGTCAGGGTGGCGGGTTACAGCGATCACTTCGTCAACCTACCCAAGGGTTTGCAGGACGAGATAATCGCCCGTACGGAACAAACCTGACATCATTCCTTTTGGGGTACCAGAAGCACGGGTTTCCTGGAACGTCGTGCGACCGCCTCGGCGGTACTACCGAGAAGTAATTCCTTTAAACCGCCCCTGCCCTTTTTACCTATTATTATCAATGTTACATCTTCCTGGGCCGCTATGCGGTTGATATTTTCAGAAGCGATACCCTCTTCAAGTTTTACTTCGACCCGATCACATTCAAGATAGAATTTGTCTTCAAGGGCTCTCAATTTCTTGCCTTCCTTGGCCATCGCGGGGGAGTTCGAGTCCCTTATGCTGTCGGCCTCGGCCACGGAGACTATCACCACCTTATCGGCCTCCGATGCAAGCTTCAGGGCGATCTCTTCAGCCGTCGCCGCATTTTCCGAGAAGTCGGTTGCCAGGAGCAGGTTTCTGAACTTACGCTGGCATACTAGTTGGTATTCATCCGTCTCCATCCTCTCCACCAGAACGGGTACCTTGCTTATGCGTATAACGTTGGAGGTGGTACTTCCCAGGAACATTTCACGTACCTTTCTCTCTCCCCTGGAGCCCATCACGATCAGATCCGCTCCCTTCTCCTCGGCAGTCCTGCATATCTCGTGGGATGGTATGCCGATGGGAGCCTCGTAGGTTATGGGGATACCGAGTTCCTTCAGTTCCTTTCCCCTTTCCTCCAGTTTCTTAAGATTCTCTCCCCTGTACTTCGCAGCCTCGAGCCCGGTTGCCCCTACATCCACCACCCACACCATCATCAATTCTTTCGTACCCAATTCCTTCAATTCGATCATACATTCCATCAGATGGTCGTAGGCCGGTGACAGGTCCGTTGCAAGAAGTACTTTTTCAAACATGCATATAAGACGCGTACCTTACGATAAAATATTTTCCCTTTAAAGACGTCCCCGTTTCTCGTCCTCGGTATCCTCGGAACCCTTTACGCTGTCCAGTGAATAGGAAGTGTGTACCTCCACCTCGTCCTTGGCGAATAACAGGTAGTACAAGGGAACTATAAAGATGAGCAGTAAGAATAACATGATAAAGAATATCACAAGTGCGATGGCTATGGCGGCTATCAGTGACTCCGCTACTGCGATTATATAACCGTGGAAAAGGAAAAGGGTTGCGAGGCACAGGATCACTAGAACCGCAAGTACTAACGGGTCGATCCTGCGCCTTTTTTCATCAGATGGTGGATACATCAGCCTCTGAATCCCTTTGTGCTTATGTTTATACCACCGCTGCCACTGCTTCTGCCCTCTCTTTGCCTTGGCAGGTAGGGTTTCAAGACCTCTACGAACCCCTTAGCGGTCATGGACTGCAGCATCACCTTTCCCGGACCTTTTAGATGGTTAAGGAAAAGCCCCTCGCCGCCGAACAGTGCGGTCTTTACGCTCCCCGCCTTGATGATCTCGTAGGAGACCGAGGGTTCCCAGCCCACAACCATCTCCGTGTCCACCTTGATGGATTCTCCGGGTCTGAGTACCATCTCCAACATGTTACCGAAGGTGTGTATGAAGACGGTTCCGGTACCGGATACCTTCTGGAGCCACCATCCGGTACCTCCGAAAAGGGATGAACTTACCTTCTTCTGTTTGGTCATATCCAGGTTGACCCCTTCCGTGGCACACAGGAAAGAACCCTTCTGCAGTACATAGTTCTTGCCGGGAGCCACCCGAAGAGGTTTGATAGTTCCGGGAGCCGGTCCCGAAAAGGTGACCACACCGTTGCCGCCCTGGGACATGAATTCGGTAAACAGGAATGATTCACCTATTATCTTCCTCTTCAAACCGCCCATCATACCCGTTCCTCGGGAGCTGGTGGTCATGTTCACGTTGCCGGACATGTAAATCATGGCGCCGGCGGTGGCGAAGACCTTCTCCGAAGGCCCGATCTCGATACTGAGCATCTGCATATCATTTCCGGTTATCTTGTATTCCATAACATCACCTATCTTTTTTATCAAAAATGCATTTATTCTATTAAAATTTATCTTAAGGCATTATCGGAAGAATGCCGCTTGTGACTCATCCGTCCTTTTTGGTATGTAAATAGACGAATACCGCAACAGCCGTAACTATACCAGAAAGGAAAATTATCGATCTATTGGTGAATACCGTATCGTCATGGGCCGGTACGGTATTAAAAGACCAAGTGTATCTATCGCCGACGTTACCATGCATATCCTCGTACCCAAATACGGTTACATTGAACCACTCATCCGATGGAAGGTTATTATACCTAAATATTACGGTATCATTTATATTGAAAGTTGTCTCAAATCTTACGAATTCTGCATTGTAAACCTCCAGTTCATGTATTATCGACAATTGAAGTTCATCAGTTGTATTTAGGGTTTCATGGAACACTACCTTGATCTCACCCTTAAAATACGAGACCTTTTCCTGACCGGCTTCCGGTGCGGTGATCAGTACCTGGGGAGGTATATAGTCCTCCTCCGTGGTGATATTCCATCGGTAAGATAAACCTCTGTTACCTGACGAATCCTTGTGATCACTCACTCGTAATTTTATGTTCTCTTCGAAGGCGAATCCGCGGTGCCTCCATACCGCCGTGTCGAACTCCGTATAGGTGGATGACCACCCGTCGAATATGAACCCGTCGGGGGGTGTTGTTCCCTTTACCACTGTGAGGGTGGGAAGGTGATCGGTTAGCATCCGCTCGTTAAAAACAACTTTCACCTTTTCCATATATTCTACATCAATAGCACCATGTGACGGTATGGTATTCAACACCCCGGGAGGTTCGAAATTTTCCACAACGAAGAACCACATCAAAAAAACTGCCGTATTTCCAACCAGGTCCTTTCCGCCGTATACCCGGACATCTATCTTAGCATCAGAGGGATAATTACCTAAGGGAGTCCAAGTTGCAGTATCGTTAGTACGATATACGGAAGACCAACCAGAAAAGGAAAATCCATGGGAATAATCACTGTTCATTAGTGTTAGGTTAGGTGTTATAGTTGTGTCCATGGTCTTACTCCATGTGACACTGATCTCCGCATCCGGGGCCACTGAAACCCCTGTAGGTGAGTTATTTATGATCAAAGGTGTCGATGTATCCGTTGTGACGGTTATGCTGTCTTCTACGTAACCCCAAGCACAACCGTAGGCTCTTACCCTTATCAAATTTGGTCCCTCTGCTAAAGTGACGCTTGTAGAAGTACTCCGGCCCAAATTCAACCACGGTTCGGTTCCCATCTTAAATTCGTACCGTTCCAACAATCTTTCATCCGGCGAATACCAATGGAATTCCACTCTTAAATTATTCGTCACATGGCCATCCACGGGACTGATTATTGAGACCTCCAACTCCAAACCAAGATCAACTGTCGTTTGGGCATGGGAACCCATATAGGGTTCGGTGTTACCCGATGTATCATTTGCGATGGTATGGAACTCCCATGTTCCTTCCCGATCCGCAACGAAGTTGAATTCGCCCTGGGAATTGGTTTTTTTTCCATAATAATGCCAGCCCGTTCCTTCCCATTGATAAAATAAAGATACATTGCTTACCCCTACATTATCATAGGCGGTATACTTGACGGGTATATTGAAGGAGTTGTAATACGATGGTGAGATACAGTTGCTTTCCGGAGGTTTATTGTCGATAACCGGTAAAGTCGTAAAACCGGTACTTGCAAAATTTCCTGCCATATCCTTAGCTATTATCTCGTATGATAAGGAGACCGCATCTAGCGGGATAGTATGGGATCTCACAAAAAAATCGGTGCCATACCTCATCCTCAAGCTGATGTTCACGGGTGTTTCTTCATTTATAGAGAATCTTACTCGGACATATTCTAGTGCGGCATCGATAACAGTAGCGTTCCATGTATGCACATCACCGGTATATATGTCCAAGGGCGAATTGTCGATAACAATGGGAGGATGAACGTCATCTATGGGTATCGTTAATTCTTGGGTCCGCCCCCAATTACCCCTTGAATCTCTGGCGGATATATGGTAGTATAATACCTTAACATATACAGGCACGTCGATTGAACGCTGGAACGTTTCATCGTATACATTGGTCATGCTTATATTGGTGGGAGTCCCGTCATCGAAACTATACTCGACATTTACCTGATAAAGCTCTATGTTATCGGTTACCCGGGCACTGAATGTGAATATGGAACCCGTTGTCCCCACTGTGGGCGTGTTATCCACTATGGATGGTGGAATTACGTCAACTACATCTCTATGGAGGGTTCCCGTTTCGTTCCAAAAACCACCTGAGGATTCCGCCGATATATTGTAATACAAGGCTTTAGCGTTGGAAGGTATATCATAGGTGTAGGTAAATATACTATCGCCTTGGTACACCATGGTGGCGTTGGTGGGTTCCGGTGTAACATCGGTATAGTAAAATACTCTAGCTTGATTTGGGTATAGTGCATGGGTTATCTCCGCTTTAAAGGTAAAAGAGATCCCGGTCTTCGGGGTGTCCGATAGATCAGATATATCCGGAGGCATCGCATCGTATGTGCTGAAGGACCAGATGTAAGATGAAGCTCCGTAGCCATCTTCACTTTTGAAACCCGAAACCTCCACCGTAATTATTTCATCAACGCTCCAATTGTCATGTGTCCACACCGCAGTGTCGTTTAGCTGAAATGTGGATTGCCAATGTGAAAAATAATATGTGACCGGATCACCCCTAGTTTGTGTTAAAGTGGGCGTTACAGAAGTGTTGGCACTTTCACTGTACATAACCATCACATCTTGGTCGATTTCTACCTGCTCCGAACCTGGAGCAGGTACGGTTTCTATTACGTGTACGTGTATTCTTTCCCAGCTTAAAAAAGGATATGTTTCAGTATCGACTATATTCCAGATATGATCCAAATCATACATACCGCTATCTACAGATGTTATTTGCCAATTTGCATCGGTGAACGTGTTTAAATCCATCATCTCTGCAGTTGTCTTGCCGATCCCTCCATCGCTATCGGCAATACCGGAAGATTCGATGTCCCAAAAAGAGTCTGTCACAATAACATCGTAAGATTTACCTATCAAACCTCCTAAAGTACCGGTACCGGTTACGCTTCCAACGGAGTATGACCTTGTTACAGCACCGATCTTATGCCCGATAAGGCCGCCGACATGGTCCGCGCCATCCACATCGATAGTAGAATATGAATTCGATGTAGTTCCGGCATCCATACCCACCAATCCGCCGGTATAGTCATGACCGTAAACTTCTCCATGGGAATGGGATCCGTATATTGTACCTCCACTGAGCTGTTTACCTACCAATCCGCCGGAATAAACATCTGTTGCAACTACTTTTACACTTGAATATGAATTAGATATCGTCCCGCCGTTGTAACCGACTAGACCACCCACATGTGAGATACCGGTAATGTTACCTGAAACTGAGCTGTTATGTATGATCCCACCGTTATAACCTACCAAAACCCCTACCGGTCGTAGATAATCTGTTCCTTCGACCTCACAATCCATGGAATGAGAATGTTCTATCGTACCGAGATTACTACCGGCGAGACTGCCTGTATATTCAAATCCCCTTGATCTAGTGTCGACGAGTTCTAGCATACGTACATAAGCACCGCTATCGATAACTCCGAATAATCCCACTCCGGTTTCGGACGGACGATCAATATATAGCCCCTCTATTGCACAGGACGAGCCATCAAACGTACCTGTGAATCGCGATGTGTTATTACCTATGGGCAGCCAGCCGTCGCCCCCCGGATCGTTGTAGTCCATGTAGCCTTCATCTTCGGGACCAAGGCTTTTCATCATTACATAATGTCCGGAGAGATCATTTCGAACATCATACAGGTCATGCCAATCATATATCTCTACGGCTTCATCGGGCTCATCATGAAAAACCACACAAGTGAAGATCGATGTAAACAGTACAGCTAGTATCAACATGGGAAGTATCAGGGAAATGCCTTTTTTCCAATACATTCTTCGTCACCTTATAGGTATTAAGAAGGAGATGTATGATATTTAAACTATTTCATTATTCATAATTTTTAGGACGTTTTCCCATTGGCTGACCGTATCCCCGAGACTGGGGTATATACTCATCATGATCACTTCTTCATACGAAGAATCTATCCTATGGAGAACATCTTCAAAGGTATCTCCTTCCCTGTAAAAGTCAAGGTGGCAATCCTTCCCGCCGTAGACCTCGATCCTGTATTCTCTTATCAATTCTTCCAGGTGAACATCGTTAAAATCTTCTCTTGAGAAGGAGAACTCGAAGAATACCCCGTCCAGGTTGAATCCT
>JAFDTZ010000069.1 GCA_019594305.1 Thermoplasmata archaeon | reverse complement strand
GACGGACTACAGAGAACACATGTTCGGCGATATTTACATGTATAATATATACGAAGGGCAGGAATATGTGATATCCAATGATAGGCACATAAAACGAAACCCGGACATATATGGATATAGTATAGTATGGACGGATTACCGGAATTATTGGTCGGGAGAGTACGAAAATATGTACGCTGACATATTCATGTACGACCTGAACATTGAAGAGGAGATACAATTCATGGTCGAACCCATACATCAGCACCACCCCAGCATATACGGTGACACGGTAGCTTGGATAGAGTACAGGGAAGGAAGCAACAATATATATATGAAACAGCTTGGGCACGATAAAGAAGAGGTTTCAGTCGCAGAATCGTACGAAGAGAACCCGAGGATATACGGGGGACGGATAGTATACTCCGAAAGACACTTTGAAGCCGGAGAACATACCTACGACGCCATTTGGGTACACGACATCGCATCCGGCGAAAACACTATGATCTCAAAGGTCGAATTCCAAGAAGGTGAAGCAGATGGAAACATAGCTAGAAATCCTGTGATATACCAGGACAGGATCGTCTGGGAGGAACGACACCTATCACAGTGGGAAAACCTGACCTATCAGTACGATATATTTCATCTGAACCTTGGAAAAGAACCTCCTGTTATAGTAAGTGCGTCCGTATCCACGGATTCCGACGAGGGTAATCATACGGCCGAGATGACCTTGAAGGAAGGGGCTTTCTTCACGGTGACCTCCGAGGTGATCGACCCTGACGGAGACCTTGCGGAAGTAACACTTGTGATGCCTGAAGAAGAACTCGCTATGGAAGAAGTAGAACAGAATATATTTTCCATCACCGTGGATTACCGACCGGAAATGGTTTCCGGAGATCACGTAATGCGCGTACGTGCTGAGGATGAGGAAGGAGAGGTAGTAAACAGCGATCAACTTACGGTAACTTTTACGGAGTCCGCACCCTTGATATCATTCGTAGGTGTGGGGACAGATCCACAAAACCTAACCCACAACGTTACATTTACCCTTGAAGAAACTAACAGTTTATTCTTCGCTACCGATGTTATCGATTTCGACAGCGACCTTTCTACGGTTTTACTCTTTATCGAAGGTTTTAACCTTACTCAGAGCGAGTATGTGATGACGGAGTCCGAGACTGACCGGTTCGTATTCGAACTCGAGTATAGTGAGGAGATGACCGAAGGGGAAAAAACTGCACGAGTAATAGCGGAGGATGCTAGGGGTAATATCGCCGAGAGCGATCTCCTGATAATTCATGCGGTTGAACCTACTGTAGAAGACAATGGGAACGGTGTCTTACCAACAGAAGGAATATTCAATTGGCAGTTCTTCCTTCTGCTTTCATTGCTCATACTGGTGATAATCGCAATCATCTATTTTAAAAGGAAAGAAGCTCGGACACCAATGGAGCCGGAAGAGGAAGTAACACCTGTAGTAAGTGCTGATGAATTCGACAAGGGAATATGCCCTAACTGTATCGAAGTGATCCCCTCTATGTCCGAAGTATGTCCTCACTGTGGAGAGGAATTAGAACCACCGGAAGAGTGAAATGTGGCATATGAAACCCCTTCGCAGAGTTGGTAGTAGCCCCTCTTGAGAACAGCATATAGTCCCACACGGCGAATATCGGTGCAGGGTTCTGCTCAATCTCGAGGGTGAGTATGATGTACTTTTCGGGGATTATGGTTACCATCTCTCCGTAGGAACATAGTTAACTCGTACAGTTGTTATAACATCCTTCGATAATCCTCGTAAAACTGCGGTTATCTCTATGGTTATGGGTGATTCCAGTCCCTCATGTTCATCTATCAGAGGATATTCGACACTATACTTGAGATTTTGAAAATAAAATTCATTGCTATTTATGTAGAATCCGATAAAACTTTCTCTATCTCCTATTGAGGTGTGTCTTTTTTCATATGTAGGCCATAACGAAAGATTGCTAATATCCCCATCCGGGATCGGAGGTCTAACGTATTGACCACATCTTTGAATGTCCGGTGCTTCCACAGTCTTGACCATTATTATCAGGTCTGTAGGCTCAAGTTCCGGTTCCAACACGGACTCGACTGAGATACGTATGTCTGCAAAACTTACCTTCCAAAACATAGGGTGTACGGTTAATTCCAATGTATTGTTCTTACCGTTAATATATGTAGTTGCGGTGGCGGTTTGATTGTAACTTGCCATTTCAGGATACGGAGGAACTGTCACGGTCATCTCAGCGAATCCTTCGTCCACCTCTATGGGTATCTCATCTTCCCGGTACAGCTGATATCCCACCACTCCAGCGATTATCAGCACCGGCACCAGGAATGCGGCGATTATCTTGGTATTGTCACCTTTCATTTTTTCACCTTTGGTACTTCTTACCTCGTCTATAACACAAGACTATTTTAATTTTTCTGAAAATGTTACTTCGTGTAAAGAAAGGCATATATCCCTATATCATTTAGATCGCGATATGATTTCATGACACAAATTTTCACTTTAAAAAGAACGATCTCAAAGAACGTTGAAATCAAATGGAGATTCTAAACAGTAATTTACAAAAAGCGGTCACTTGGTGAAATGATCTATCGTTCACTCCGCCAACGCCATCACTTCCGGTATATCGCCAAAGCCCAGTTCCTTCATCTTATCCTTTGTGGGTACGCCGTTCTCGTTCCATCCGCGACGCTTGTAAACAGCATCCATGAGCTTATTGTACTGCTCTTCACGGTACTCCCGCATGACTTTGATCTTATCGTCGATGTCCATGCCTTCGGGGTCCACGCCAACCAGTTCCTTCAACTGGTTGTCGTACCTTTCCACCCTTGACTCGTACTCTTCCCTGGTCACCGGCCCTGCAGATCTGTAGGGTATCCTGTCCGTGTCCCTAGTGCCGTATCCCAAACGCTTTGCGAAGAGCCTTTGGAAATTATATACCCTCTCTGACATTCGTATCAGGTCGTCCGGCTTGGATTCCCGCCCGGTAACCGCCGAGAAAAAATCCGCGTACCATTGAACGTGCTTCATCACCTTGGCGGGATCGGCGTTTTCCTTGTTATCTTCGGGAACAATATCGTTCCAAGGTAATTTGCAAAGACCGTTGAGCCCGAACCACGTACGCCACATGGGGAACCAGTGTAGAGCCTCGGCTTTCTGCTCGAAGGTGGGCATGAAGTTTTCCACCATGTCCAGGAATATGAGCCAGGCCTCATCATGCTGAGGCCCCTTGAGGGCCAATCCGTAGCCTCCCTGCTGTGCCAGGGATTCTTTGGTCATGTATTCGGAGTACTCCAGTCCCTTGCACTCCATTCCTATGTCATCCATGAGTTCACCGTCGGCACCGTACTCTTGGGCAAGATACTCTTTCATACGTCTTATTCCCTTACCGACCACTGCACCGAAACCTTCTCCACGGCCCATCTGGTGGATTATCTCCATGGCGGTCCTCTTGTCGCCGAATTCCAGGGTGTGCCCCGGAATAACGTCTTTGGGTATAAGCCCTCGTTCCGCACACTCCATGGCAAAGGCGGTTGCCGTGCCTACGGAGATGGTGTCCAATCCGTAAGTGTCGCAGTAAAAATTCACCTCTATGACGTGGTCCGCATCGAAGATGCCAACGTTGCTTCCGCAGCCGGCGATGGTCTCGTACTCGGGACCGTCCACCAAAACCCTATGACCTTTGTAAGAGCCTGTGGTGATCTCGAAATCCGTTACGCAGTGGGCGCACCTTACGGTACATCCCGTCACACACCCGTCGTAGCCCTGGTCGAATTTATCCCTGAAAACATCCTCATGCAATCCGTCGGCATCTTCGTGGGAGCCGTACTGGAAGTTGTGGGTAGGTAGCAGATCGAAATCGTTCATTATGGGTGTAAGATGCGCCGTTCCCACTGTGGCCATATCGTTCTGTTTCCTATCTAGAGTGACTATCTCCCTGGAATGTGCTCTACCTACATCTTTTAACCTTTCAACATCATCAGGGCCGATCCCCTTCTTTTCGCCTTCCGACCTGACCACCAATGCAACTATGTTCTTGTCTCTGAATACTGTACCTATACCACCTCTACCCGCTTGTTTGTATCGAACCGTTTTACGATTGATATCGTACCAACTGAAGTTAAGGCAGCCGAAGAAAGTATTCTTCGCCCCGGGACCCGAAGATACAACGGATACTTGCCTGGGATCTTCTTTACCGTAGATCTCCGTTAAAACTCGGCTTATCCCATATGAATCATCAGGGAGGTCCTCCGGGGGTTTATCGAATCTGATCTTCCCGTCGATACCGTCTATGTACACTATTATCTCTTCATTTGATTTTCCCTGTACTTCCAAAGCATCAAAGCCTGCGAAGAGCATAAGGGGGCCGAAATATCCGCCAACGTTCGAATCCATCACCGAACCGGTAAGTGGTGATATAGAAGTTACGATACTGTTACCACTGCCGGGATAGACTGTGCTACCTCCGAGAGGGCCGCAAGATATGCATATCTCATTATCAGGGTCGTTCCATTTCGTGCCGTCATTCACTCCATTCCACAGCAACCAGAGATCAAAACCCTTACCACCAACGAAGAGTTCCTTCATCTCGTCGCTTACCTCTTTGATCTTGATCTCCTGATCATCCAAATCGACATACAATGATTTTCCTGCATATCCCTTCTTAACCTTACTCCTCTCGTATCCAAAGCTTTTTATCTCTTTCATTTTAACACTTCCTGATAGCTGCACCCCCGCATCCTTAAAGGGTATTTATTAATTTTGCCTTAGTGAGTGATACGTTTAAGCTCAAATCCGTATAAAGTCTCGAAGTCGTACTTTTTTTCTTTCATATCATTTACAGTATAGTACCGTTCCATAACCCGCCTTATAGCGGACATAGGAGACATATCTGAACAACAAAAGTAAATCCTGGATTCTGAGTGCATATATTTCCATCCTTCTTCTAGAAATTTGATGACCGTCTCGTCTCCCTTTTCCCCACCGTCCCACCGAAAGTCCTGTATACGCTTGTCCAATACCGGCAGGTAAGGAGGGTTGAAAATTATAACATCCCACAGACCATCCAAGGATTCGAACATGTTGCCTACCAGTAAATTTTGAAGCTTGACACCGTTCTCTTCAGCATTGTACTCGGTCAGTCTTACAGCATTTCTGTTTATATCACATGCAGTAACCAAACCTCCTGCGATGGCGCAGTGTATGGATATGATACCGGAACCGCAGCCAATCTCCAGGACACGTTCACCCCTGTTCAATTCGATCATACCGATAAGCATGGATGAGTCATCGTCCGGGCGGTAAACACCCTCTTCAACGGATATGTCCAGATAGGATAATATATCCAAATCACTCCCTCAACGACTGCATATGTTCTCTGTATGCTTTTAGGTACTTGAGGGATGTTTCAAGTTCTCCCTCGGCCTCCGTCTTTCTGACCTCTTTGATCAAATGGATGGGTTTCGAGATATTCAAACCTGATATCTTCGACTCTTTCAACTCCCTCTGGGCCTCATCGACTATAGTAGATATCTTACTCTGTATAATTTCGAAGGCCGCATCTTTTGCCTTTTCTGCGTGCTCGTATGCTTCTTTGATGTTTCCCTCGGAAAATGCCCTTTGGCCGTCCTTAACATACTCGGATGCGTCCTCCAGCTCCAACCCGATGGTTTTAGAAAGCTCCAATATATCCTCAATGTATTTGATCGAATCCTTGGTCCTGGCAGTTTCACCCTTTGCCTCTTCCCCTCGTATCTCCGCCTTGGCTATAAGGTTAAATGCCTTCTTCGTTTTTCCCTGTTCCTTTTCTTCCCTCGCCCGCACGAGGAAGTTCTTTGCGTCCTCGTACGCCTTTCCTTCCTCAGAATATTCTAACATCCCCTCTAAATGTTGAATTTTTTCAGCCAATTTTTCGTCCAATCTTCCACGGAGCCAGGTTAAACCTTCCTCAAGATAACTGAAAGCCGTATCTAAATCACCCTTACCAATTGACTTCATTGCCATGTTTATCCTTTCACCGGCCTTTTCCACATGGATATCTTCATCCCTAGCAAAGATTATCAACGACTTAAGTTCGGATATCTTATTATATATTAATTTCTTATCCGTAGGTTCTTTTAGGTCGACGACCTCGATCATGCATTCCAGTTCATCATCCAAATCCTCGAGTATCTTGATACAGATTTCCTCGGCCTCCCGGTATTCACCAATGTCCGCCTTCTTTTTTGCCACCCTTGATTCCTTCACATACCTCTGATAGTCTATTCCGGAGGACTTCAATTTGTCGATTTTCTCCATGGAGACTTCCAGCATTTTCGTGATATGTTCGACCCTGCTGATATCTTTATCCAATGCCTCGATCTTATGTAGTGCATCAACATAGTTACCGGTCTTTTCATCCTGTATGATCTCGTCCATCGCCTCGTTAATCCTTTCGATATTCATAGGACCGGTTTTGAGTTCGGATAATCTTTTCCGGGTCTCCTCCGACCTCTCGTTGAGTTCTGCCTTCTCTTTGCTGAACTCTTCCTTGGTACCATCACCTCCCTTTTCAGCTCTCTCTGTTTCATCCTCCAACCTAACTGTTATTGTATCCAACATATCTATGGATTCGTCATATTCGCCTTTATCGGCCATTTCCTTGGCACATTTTATATCTTGTATCAGTTGGTTCACATCAACGCCTAGTTCGTTTAATTTGACGATATCCTCTTTGGCATCCTGGATCTTCATATGTATTTCATTTACCTTATCCAGACACTCCATCATTTCATCTACGATCTCCAAACCTCTGTTGAATTTACCCTCTTTTCCTGTTTCTACCGCATATCGAACCAGTGATTTTACACTATCTAGATTGATCTTGGTTTCACGGGTCTCGGCAAGAACTTTTTTGGCCGTATCGAATTTATTCCTATACACCTCCCATGTACCCAGTGCATTGAGAGTTCCGGCCAAATCATCAAGTAGACTTTCTACATTCTCTATATGCTCGAGATAAGTCCAATCACCAAGCCGCTTTTTCAGGGCATTGTATCTCTCGATATGTATGTCGACCCCTTCATGGCTGTCAGCAACATCTTTTATCTTCTGTTCTATTTCCTCTATGGTCGGTAAGGCATCCTCAATCTTAGCTCCGATGTCGATGACCTTTTCAGCATACTCCAGCGCTTCTTCCCTGTAGTCCTTGTTACGTGCTCTGGTAGCCATGTTCAGCAATTCTTCGATCCCGGTGGTATCGATGTAACCGTCATCGAGTTGAAGCAGTAATTGCCTTACTTTGCTTACCTTTTCTTCTATCACCTCAACATCTATCGATTTTTCCTCGATCGGTTGACTTGAGATCGGTTCTGGTTTCGGCTCGGCTTTCATGATTCCATTAAATTGAATGGCATCGGTTCTGAAATCGACAGCCACCTTATATGCCCTGGTAGCTTCTTCGAATTTACCGAGTTTCATCGCTAAACTTGCCTTGGCGTTCCATATCCAATCATACAGTGGGTCGAACTCTATGACTTTATCATATGCTTTGTAAGCCTTTTCCAATGCACCCATGCTCTCTAGGATCGCACCCTTAGCATACCAAACATGCTCATCTTCTTTGCCGTCCATTAATTTTTCTTCTATCTCTGCGAGTACCAGAAGGGGTTCTTCTACAATCGTACCTCCTGGTAATACGATCTCCTGGTCAATTGATGTAAAACCCTTTCCACATTCCGAACAGCTTTGCTTGGAAATGAAAACAAAGTTACCACAGGTAGGGCATTTTATCTCTTTTTTGTTCTCATACCTCCTTTGCCCCTCTTCGATCTCGATGCATATGCGGTGAGCCTGTATCTCACCTATGTGCTCAAGGCAGGATAGATCTTGCGAACTAACAGACCTGAGTTTATCCAAGCTATCGTACCCTACCTTGATCAAAAGGCGGAGGGTGAGTTCGCCCACGGAGGGAACGGAAAAAATCTCGTTTTTTTCCTTGCGGGAGTCTTCTTCAGTAATTCCTACCATAAAAGGTCTCCAGATCGAAATAAGATAAATCCTTGCACATCTGTACACAGGTACATTTTTTGTACATATATATACTTTGGTACAATTTTCGAATGAATATGAGATGTCATATCAATCCCAAAATCTCTTAGTACGTGCATACAAAATCTCAGCTTTTAATAATTCCCTCAGAAATTCTTCCTCATCACCATACATCCTACCTAGTACACGGGCGGCTTTATCGTGACCGACGCCCCTCGCGGCTATAGCCATGAGAGCTCTTTTACGATAGACCCTCGCAAGGTCGGCCAGTTTATAATATTCCTGCAGTTTTTTTATCTCCGACTTATTCAGCATCGAAGTGTCTTTATCTACTATGCTTTCATCCTGATAGAAAAGCAAGGGTGCCACCATGACAGAACCACATTTTGTACACGACGGTTTCGCCACATCTCTAACCCGTTTTCTACTTCTACTGCCACACCTCAGACACTTCATGTTCAGTTTTTCATCCTCTAATCTCTCCTTGAAGGCCATGAGCACCGTCCGAGAAACACGTTCCGGACTCAAAAATTCCTTGTAGTCCTCCAGACCTACTTCGCTTATAGGAGATAACCCTTCTTTTGAATATACCACTTTAATTATACCATCTTGTATCTGTGAAAGTACACTCTTTGCGCCTTCGGTATCCATATAGTCCCTGAAAGTCTTATCGATTGCTTCTCTATAAAGCGACGTTCCGTGAAATACATCCATAAGCCTATCTATGCTTATGGACCGGTAATCTATCTCCTTCTCCACCGCGCCGTACTTCTTTGCAACGTGTAAAAATTTCCATCTGAAGAATGACGAATGCACCAATGATTTTCTCAATAATGCATGAACTACTTCAGGTTCTGTTTCCAGCAAGATATTGTATATCCAATCACCCGGAATATTCCTGGGAAGCTTGATCATTATACGGTAGGGATCGATATGTAAGGCCACACTTTCACCCAGCCGGGCTGACAACAGTGAAGCTATCAGATTTCCAAGGGTCTCGTTTATGCGGGTTCCCAGGCAGGCGTTTATTACGGCTATGTCCCTTTTCTTCTCCATCACTATCAAACTATCCGTTGCCACCGGCTTATCGCCCTGCCCTGAGATATAACGGTCGAATATGACCTTCGCTGCATCGTCAACAGGGTAGTTTTCGATTCCACTTTTCCTTATCATCCCCACCTCCCGGGCTACTTCGTAGGGAACAGGTATATCCTCACCTGACCAGTCGGGTATCCTACCTATATCACCCACCGGGTTAGCAAGGACCTGATCTTCTTCTATATCAACTATCTGCCAGGCCTTTCCCTGAAGTATGACCGCACTTCCGATTTTTACCTCGCTTGCGACGAAGCTTTCGTCAAGGGTGCCCACAACTGTATTCGATGCAATGTTCCGCATTACGAAGGTCTTTTCATCTGGTATCATGGATATATTCTCGTAAAAATAGCTCAAGGACCTTCGACGTTTACCTATCTCATGGCCGTCTCTCCATATGGCCCTTATCTCGGCTAGCTGGTCGACTACCTTTAAAAATTCTTCTAACCGAATATCTCTGAAAGGGTACGCCCTTTTTACGACATTGAACAAATCCTCAACCTTTACCTTCCCTTCACAGTGAACCGCAGATATGATCTGGTTGGCTAGTACACTCATAGGTTTTTCAGGGATATCCGTAAGTTCAAGCTCCCTGGCCAGTGCCCTTCGGGATATAACCGCCGCCTCAGCTATATCGTCGCCGTTTGTGGTGATTATGCAGCCCTTTGATACTTTACCTACACTGTGTCCCGAACGACCGACTCTCTGTACGTATCGGGTCACTTGACGGGGTGATTGATATTGTACTACCATATCCGTGGCCCCCACATCGATTCCCAGCTCCATCGACGACGTGCATATCAAGGCCTTCAATTCGCCCGTTTTGAATTTTTCCTCCACCTCGATCCTGGACTCCTTTGATAAAGATCCGTGATGCACCCCCAGGGGATAATCCTCATCCCATAAATTGAAAGACGACCCGATGAACTCTGCGGAATCACGGGTATTGACGAAGAGTAGAGTCGATGCATGCTGGTCGATGAGTTCTCTGCACCTGCGTATGTTGACAGCCCTCTCCGTATCTATTTTCATCATCTCAGCTATACGTTGATCTTTCTTTTTCACTTCAGGGTGTTCCACCCATACATCCATGCTTCGCTGTTCACTCACCTCGACTATATTTCCCTCTCTGCCAACGCCTACAAGGAATTCGAGGACCTTATCCGGACTTCCCACGGTAGCGGATAACCCTATACGCTGGAATTCTTCCCCGTCTTTGAGGGCAACGAGACGTTCCAATGCAAGTGAAAGCTGGGTACCACGCTCATCCACTGCAAGCTCATTCAGTTCGTCAACTACCACATACTCCACATTACACAAGGCTTCGCGGAGTCTTCTTCCTGTGAACATTATCTGTAAAGTCTCAGGTGTGGTAACCAAAAAATCAGGTGGGTTTAACGATTGTTTCCTACGTTCTTTCCGGGTGGTATCCCCGTGACGTACACCTACGGTAAAGTCCAAACGCTCAGAAAATTCCTCTAAACGACGTAACATATCTCTGTTAAGTGCACGTAACGGAGTTATATATAGAACTCTGAAACCTTTACCCTCCTTCTTTAGAACCTTATCAAGTATGGGGAGGACTGCTGCCTCTGTTTTACCTATGCCCGTAGGGGCTATCACAAGAACATTACGACCGTCAAGAATTTGAGGTATTGCGTCTTCCTGTGGCTTTGTCTCCTCCTCTATATTAAGATCCGAAAGAGTATTCAATATCTCATCTGATAGCAGTTCGAACGAACCCAAATTCATCACACCATTTAACGCGGACTAGGTATATCCGTAGGTAACGGTATGCTCCTCACTTCAAGCAGAGAAGAGAGCTTCTTGAGTAACCTCTTTTTGTTAGATCCCACTAAAGCATGTTCCAGTACCTCACCGAGATTATCTACTGGTATTATCTGTATCTTATCCTCATACTTTGCATCCAGTACTATATCGTTCATATTGGTCTTGGGTATGATAACCCGCCTCATTCCACTCTCCGAAGCGGCCTCTATCTTTGCCGTTACCGCTCCAACCGGAAGAACCTGACCTCTGACACTTAACGATCCCGTCATCGCCGTGTTCTGATCTATCGGTATGTTCTCGAGTGCCG
>JAFDTZ010000035.1 GCA_019594305.1 Thermoplasmata archaeon | reverse complement strand
TTTTATCGTTCAATTGGCACCCGACCGTCAGGGGCATACATTACCTACGGTTCAACATGACCGGTGAGTACGAGGTCTACCGCTCGCCACCAGGGACGGAGGAGAGTCCGTTCAGGATGATGAGCTTCGGGGTGGTCGTGATACCGATGGCTGATGAATACGAATATTGGGAGGGGGGAAAGATTATTGACGAAGAGGTTGAGTTCCCAAGTGAAGGATATGACAGTACAGAAATCCTTATGTGGGACGGTAATCTAACCATCAAAGACGGTGGCGCCCTCATCTTCAGAGATGACGTGACTTTCATCATTGAGAATCCGGAACCCGGTGATTACGGTATCCACATCGAGCACGGGGGAAGGTTCGAGATCGATAGCCCTCTGCGGACGACGAACATTAAAAACCCTGATAATGACCGAGATAATACATACTTCTTTCACAATCACGGTACCGTTGACTTCACCGGTGCAAACGTGATGTACACCTACGGTAACCGCACCGACCTCGAAGAGCCCGCAGGCATACAGAACTTCGCCGGAAGCGTTTGCATACTCGACAACACAAACGTGCTGGAGGCCGACACCCACAGTGTGTACATTACAAGTGATACGGAAGCACATATTCGAGGAACCGAGACAGTAATCGGACGGTTGGACGGCTACAACGAGGACATAGCAAAAGGCCACGGAATCTGGGTTCAAAACGGGGTAACACCCGATATCCAGGACATAACCATACAGTACAATCAAGAAAACGGTGTATTTCTTGATAAATCCACACCTTCGTTTATACCCGTGGAAGCCGAGGATTTACAGTACTATGCATCCGAGAATTACGACCGCTCATTAATTCAAACTTCCACTTCAATAAGCCAGCCTTTAATCGTTGCAGGTAACGGCAATCTATATGCGGTCTATCTCGACGAGGTTGGTTACAGTATATACTTCATGAGATCCAATGACCAGGGACTCACATGGACCGACCCGCTCGTCGTACCGGGTAGCGGTAGCGGTATCGGTGAGGGTGAGGGATATATCGGAAATATCGATCTTGCAGCAGATGGCGACAACCTTGCGGTTGTTTGGGAAGTATGGACTGAAGACGACGACTGGATGCGGGCTGATACATATGTTCAGTACAGTTATACAGGTGGTGGTGTTGATAACTGGGCGGATGAACCGTATGTGATCGACTATTCACGTTATCCATCTGTTGATGTGGAAGGTGACGAGATATACGTGGCATTCCTTTTACGGCCGGATCCTATTGGGATCTACCGAGCAATAAGGATAATGTGGACAAGTGATGGATGGTCCGAGGTGGAAGAACAGGATTTTGATTTATGGAAGGGCGTGCCCAAGGTAGCTGTCGTTGGAGATACGGTACATCTTGTTATTGCTAGTGAAGGCGACATCTATTATGTGAGGAGCGACGATGGAGGAGAAAGTTGGACCGAACCCGAAGTGATAACGGAATATACCACGAAAGGCGACGAAGATTATCAGTTCGGTTACATATCCTTGGAAGCTACAGAAGAACGTGTATATCTCGTCTGGAGCACCTACGATGCTGAGAACGAGTGTTACGAGGTATACGGTAAATATGCAGCTTACGAAGAGGAATATCTTCCATTTGACGAAGTGAGATGGTATGAATGGGTATGGTATGACGATATTCTCATATCCTTCGAAGCCATAGGTGATTCTTTGTATCCTTCGATAGCAACCGATGTTTCGGAAAATTGGTACGTTGTCTGGCAGGAGGATATCGCTGACCTTAGCAAGGTGCGGTACTCACGGCTGGACAGAGAAGGTGAGATCGAAGTATTGGATATGGTTCTAACCCCTGATACTCCACAGGCGATGCTGCCGTCTATTTCCATAGACAGTACCGGATATGCGTACATGGTATGGAGAGACGAGTGCGATGGAATGTATGTTATATATCTAAAACAGGTTGTAGGTTTGGTATTATCTAACAACATTATATCCAACCGTTTGGACGGTATTCGTATTGGTATCGGTTCAGACGATAATAAGATAATAGACAACATAATACAATGGAATGATGATAGGGGTATACGAAATCATGGTAACAGTAACACCATCTCTAACAATATTGTCAATTACAACCAAGGTGGTGGTATATATACTACCGGAAGCAGCAGGGATTCAGTAAATTATAATAATCTAGTAACTAACAACATGCTCTCCGGAAATTCCTGCTATAGCATTTTATTCTTTAATAGCGATGACAATATCGCTTATGGTAACCATATATACTCTAGTGATTGGGGCGGTATCCAAGTAACTGATTCAGATAGTAACTACATTTATGAAAACGCTATTTATTCAGGATATTTTCATGGTATCGGTTTGTGGGGGTTAGAATATTCACTGGAAAACAATATAATTGCTAATAACTATATTCAAAATACATATGCTGGTATCCAAACGGAAAACCGTCTGGAAAACAATGTTGTTACCGGAAACTATCTGATGAATAACTATATCGGAATTTATATTGTTGCGGTCGTTCATGGTGTAATAATTGAAAATAACCATATTCACGGAAACACAATTGGCATCAGGGTTACACGTTCCCGTTACAATATAATTATAAATAACCATCTGCAGGAAAATGCAGCTGGCATAATTATTGATTTCACCAGAAAGTTACAGCTAGAAACTAATGTCTTAACCAATAATGAAATTGGCATAATATTGTCAAAATTTGCCGAGAAGATAGATGTAATATCAAACAATATTTTATATTCAGAGTACGGCATATACCTTTACGAATATTCAGAAAGTTACATCGCAGAAAATGAGATATCACACAATCTTTATGGTATATACATTGATAACTCCGATTCAAACATAATTGAGGACAACATTATCAAGCAGAATGGGGAAGGAATATTTATTGAAAATTCATATGATAATTATATATATCATAATCAAATCATATCTAACACAGTGCAGGCTTATGATGACGGAGATAACTATTGGAACTTACCCTATCCCTACGGCGGTAACTACTGGGACGATCACTCCGAACCCGATTATTACAGCGGTCCTGGGCAGAACATACTCCGTTCGGACGATATCGTGGATGATCCCAGGTCAATCCATGGTGGCGACAATCAAGACAGTTATCCTGTGACAGACCCTGAAAGATTCTACGTAAATGTAGATTATATTGTTATAATAGATGAAGATGGTAACGAGATTCCTGCGGAGAATGACGTGGATCTTTATTATACGATCACGGGCTATGCCGCAGCCTATGATGATGATTACGGATTCATAGGCTATCCTTCTGTAAGCTGGTCGGTTGAGAATATCGGGGCAAGCGCGTCTACATCTCCAACATACGGACCTTACAGTACTTTCAATTCTGGGAGCACTCTAGGTGTGGCACACTGGTATGCGGACTATGAGGAGATAAGGATAGAGATGCGGTTTCAAATAGGTTTTCAGATGTAATAGACAGTTAAGTATTTAGGATAGTAAGACGCTAAATATAAGGGAATCATATGACCGAAAAAAATGCGTGCCTCATGTTGGTCATGTTACTGATCATCGCAACACTCGCCCCCTTTATCAATACCACTCAACTCGCTGCCGGCCAGCAGATCATCATAGTGGATCAGGGCGGAAACGGAGATTACCTCACTATACAGGAAGGCGTGGCTGCTGCAAATCACGGTGATATCGTTCGTGTTTGGGCAGGTGAATACCGCGAGAACGTTCATGTTTACCGGGAGATTTCACTTGTCGGTAACGGTTCGGATGAAACTATAATCGACGGTGAAGGTGATTACTACGGAATACGTTTATCAGCGGATGGATCTGAGATAACTGGTTTCACCATCACTAACTCATCTTATGGAGTGAGTATAGAATATGCAGAAAATATAATTATACACAACAATAGTATAGTGTATAATATCAATGGTGGTGTAGATGTAGGTGGGATTCTGTCGGGGATCGTGATAACAAATAATTTTATATCGTACAACGGTGGCTCGGGATTAATCCTTGAGGGACCCTATGAAAACGTTATCGCAAATAACACCATCACGCATCATACTTTCAGTAGTATATACATATGGGGTATTCACTATGAGGCATACAACAATGTGATCGTCAACAACACGATTTCCCATAACGGAAATGGTACGAAAATAAATCCTTGGGTGAAATTCCATCATAATATTATCATGGATAACACGGTCACGGATAACAACTATTACGGTATCGACATACAGGGGTCGTCAAGTATGGGTGAGATACAGCACAACAATACCGTCTCGAACAATATCGTTTCCGGAAACAAATATGGTATCAGGATATACGACAGCGTAGACACCATGATCGATAACAACACTGTTACATATAATGAATATGGCATCTCAGTGGAAAATATAAAAAATATATTCGAACCCGAAGATGTCCACAGAAACTCCATCGTTAACAATACCGTGATGTATAACGACATAGGGATATCTCTGGTTTTGGACACAAAGGGAAATACAATCTATCATAACAGATTGATCAACAACACCGTACAAGCGAAAACACCCTTTGTTGAAGAGACCGACGACGAGTTACTGAACAGATGGAACCTATCCTATCCCCACGGAGGTAATTACTGGAGTGATCACACGGGTCCCGACCGGTTCAAAGGCACGGAGCAGGATATCCCCGGGGCAGACGGGGTCGTCGACGAACCCAGGCACATACAAAATAACGTGTTCGATCACTACCCCTGGGCAAACCAGGACTTTATAATGCCAACAGTTGACTACATACGGATAGTAGATACCGAAGATTCCGGTGAGGTAACATTTGAGGACACTGAAGTATACGTAAGTGAAACCGTGACCGGATACGCCGCCGGGTTCAACGAGAGTGCCGGATACGTAGGCGACGTAGACGCCGGTTGGAGTGTGGTCAACGAAGACGGTGCCCAGGCCTACACCTTACCCACTATCGGTACATCGAGCATGTTTTACACGGGTGACACCACCGGCAGGGCACTATGGACCGCTGAGTATGATGGTGTTACGTACACGGCAGTGTTTGATATTTTACCGAAGGTGGATCATATACGCATAGTGGATACCGAAGGTTCGGGGGAATACGTGATACGAGACGCATACCTACCCATCGGAAGGTCGCTCACGGGTTACGCCGCACTGTTCAACAGCACCCACGGGTACATAGGCAATGTAGACGCCGGTTGGAGTGTGGTCAACGAAGACGGCGCGCAGGCCTTTACCACGCCCACCAATGGTACGTCCAGCACATTTGACCCGGGTAATACCACCGGTAGGGCTATTTGGACCGCCGAGTATGATGGTGTTACGTACACGGTGGTATTCGATATAATACCGAAGGTGGATTACATACGTATAGTGGATACGGAAGGTACGGGTATGAACGGGATAACCGCTCTGTACTTACCAGCACGGGATTCCCTCCGAGGCTACGCCGCTGCTTTCAACCACACCGCCGGTTACATCGGAGACGTGAACGTCACATGGAGCGTGACCAACGAGGAGGGTGCCCGGGCATACACTTCGCCCGGGCGTGGAACTTCAAGTACTTTGAACGCAGGGCATTTTACCGGTCAAGGTACCTGGACCGCCGAGTACGCCGATGGGATTTATCATACGGCGGAGTTCACCGTATTACCGGGTATAGATCATATCCGTATAGTTGATACCGCGAGCACCGGCGAAAGCGAGATCACAGGCGGTATGGCCGCCGGCAACCGTACGATCCGCGGTTACGCCGCCGGGTTCAACGATACCGCAGGTTACGTCTGCGATGTGAACGTTACATGGAGCGTTACTAACTCGGGGGGTGCCGAGACCGTCATAAATCCCGTCAACGGTACGTCGAGTACGCTGTACACGGGGCTCGAAGAGGGCTCGGTAATATGGACGGCGGATTACGGCAGCGGTATCACCCACAGCGTCACCTTCGTCATCGATATCAATCCGCCGGAGGTGACCATCATCAGCCCCGGGGACGGCAGCGAGCTTACGGTCGGTGATATAGTGGTGGAGTGGGAAGGCAGCGACGATATCTCCGGTATATCACACTACGAGATACGGCTGAACGACGGCGACTGGATAGACGTGGGCGGTGCCACCGTATACACGCTCACCATCACCGCTCCGGGTGTTCACAGTATCACCGTCAGGGCATACGACGGTGCGGGTAACACCGCCGTCGATAATACGGAAGTTACCGTAAGAGAAAGTTTCGTGGGAAGTTACTGGTGGCTGTTTTTGATAGCTGCAATAGTCCTGGTAACGGCCTATGTTCTGTTGAAAAGACGGCCGACCGAGGATGAGTCGGAAGAAGAACCGACCGAAACGACGAAAGAGGAAGAGTGAGTTGTGGGATATACGCATGACTAGTATCACAATATTAATTAGGTAGTATATTGTGTGAAAATAATCATGAAGATAGTATTCATAGGCGGCGGTACAATCGCCAAGGCCATCTACAAGGGCCTGCCGAAGGAGCACGAGTACGTTGTGGTAAAGCGAAACCTCCACGACGAGTTTTGGACGGGTAAGGCGGACCTGCAGCCGGCCGGTACGTCGGTGGAAGGTGACGTTTACATACTGGCTGTAAAACCCCTCTCGTTCGAGAAGGCTGTTGAGCCCTTCAGGAACAGAAGACAAACCTTCATATCCGTGATGGCGAGTATAAACACAGAGATGCTGGTGAAGCATCTAGATAACGAGAACATGGTGAGATGCATGCCCAACCTTTCGGTTTGCATCGGCGAAGGTTACATACCGTACTGCCAGACCAGCGATAAGGCGGAGGAAGATTTTACGGCACTGTTCGGCACCCTGGGACACCTGGAGAGGACGGAAGAAGAATACATGGACGCACTGACCGCACTGACGGGTACGTCACCCTTGTACATCTCTGTATTCATCGACGCACTTCTGGATGCGGGCATCAAGATCGGACTTCCCAGAGAGATGGTGAGGAAGGCCGCCGTGCAGTGCACCATCGGCGGCGCCAGATACCTGGAATGCGAGAAGATACATCCCATGGAGCTCAAGGACATGGTCTCATCACCGGCGGGAACCTCCATACACGCACTACATAACCTGGAGAAGAGCGGTGTGAAGGCGGCCATAATAGAGGCGGTGGAGATAGCCTATTACCGGGCCAAGGAACTCAAGAGGATAAAAGAGATCTGAACGATACACTTTTATCTTACCTTTTCCTGACTATGTCAAGGAATGTCTAAAATTGTATAATTATATACATCGCACCTACCTTCGGAGATGAAAGGATGAAGAAGGATCTATTCACGGAATCGGCAAGGCTTGCTAAGGTAACCAAAAGTCTCAGGGAGAGCTTTGAGAAGTGGAACTACAACGAGGTCTTCCTACCCTCGGTGGAGAGGTACGACCACGGGCTGAGAAAGGGGCTCAAGATGGCTACCCACGACGATTATTACCTGATAAAGCCCGACGTTACGTCACAGATAGCCGTCAACATAAAGGACGACAGAAGCTTAAGGCTGTTCTATATCTCAGAGGTACTCGACGGTCTTTCCGGGGAGTGGCAGGCGGGTATAGAGTTCATCGGCGGCCGAAGAAAGGACATGGAGGAGGAGGTGCTTAGGATAGTGATGGACAGCCTTGACAAACTTAACATATCGGATTTTTTCGTGGACATAGGCAGTCTCAAGGCGTGGAAAGACGCCGTAAGAGATATACCGGAAAGGGAGGATGCCGTATTCGCCGCCCTCAGAAGCAGGAACTTCGGTATAATCGAGGAACTGGAGCTTGACGAGGAGAGGACGGAAGAGCTCTGGAACCTGTTCAACTTCAGGGGTAAAGAGTGCGGCAGCCCTAGGATAGACGACATAGTCAAGGAGGTAGACGATGATAGGATATTCATCGATTTCGGAACTGTAAGACCTCTACCCTACTACGATGATATGATCGTCGAGGTGTACTCGCCGGACCTGGGATACCCCATCGGTGCCGGAGGGGATTACGTTGTAAACGGTCTGGATGCCTTCGGGTTCGCCTTCAAGCTAAAAGGGTTGGTGGAGCTTCAGGGAGATGTGATACCATGAAGATAGTTCTGCCCAAGGGGAGGCTCTACGACGACTGCTACCGGTTGCTGCGCAAGGCGGGCGTTAACATAACCTCACCTGAAAACAGAAAGCTTACCTCGAGAACCGACGATTACGAGCTGTTCATCGCAAAGGCCTTCGACGTGCCCGTTTACGTTGAGCACGGCGTTGATATCGGTATATCCGGCATGGACGTTCTCCTGGAGCAGGGAAGCGACGTACTGGTACCTCTGGAGCTGCCCTTCGGAAAGTGCCGGCTCTCCCTGGCGATGCCCGAATGGAACGTCAAGGAGCCGGAAGAACTGGAGGGGTACGGTATCGGTACGACATACATAAATATCGTCCGTAAATATTTCAACGAGATGGGCGTCGACGTGGAAGTGTTCAAGCTCAACGGCGCTGTGGAACTAGCCCCCGGTATAGGTATCGCCGATGCTATAGTTGACATAGTGGAATCCGGAAACACACTGAAGGCCAACGGCTTGGTGGAAGTACACAAACTGATGGATATCTCGGCCATACTGATAGTCAACCGGGTTTCACAAAAGACCAAATACGAAAAGGTAAACTCACTTGTAAGGAACATACGGAAGGTGATCAAGGATGGATATTGATAGGTATGTAATGGATATACTCGATGATATAAGGGAGAGGGGATTGACGGCCGTAAAAGAGTACTCGGAAAAGTTCGACGGCTACGGCGGTGATATAAGGGTATACGAGGACGAATATTCCGAGATAGATTCCATACCCGACGAGCACAAAAAGGTGATCCTCAAAGTTATAAACAGGGTGATGAAGGTACACGAAAAACAGGTGAGACCTGACGAGTTGCACCATGAAGACGGCTTTACATACGGGTTGATGTACAGACCCATCCGCCGGGTGGGCCTCTACGTACCCGGGGCCAGACCGCTGCCGTCGTCACTTATAATGATGGGAGTTCCCGCGCGTCTGGCGGGTGTCGACGATATAGTGGTGACCACACCCGCACCCGATGGACGTATCGACCCTTACACACTTTACATAGCACGGGAGCTTGAAATAGACGAAGTGTACAAGGTGGGCGGTGCCCAGGCGGTGGGGGCGATGGCATACGGCCTAGGCATGAAGAGGGTGGACAAGATATTCGGCCCGGGCAACAAGTACGTCACCGAGGCGAAGAGGCAGGTGTACGGTACCGTAGGTATAGACTGCCTCGCAGGGCCTTCCGAGGTATGCATAATCGCAGACCACACCGCGTCAAGGGAGCGTGTACTGGCTGACCTCATGGCCCAGGTGGAGCACGGTAAGGACTCCAGGGGATGGTTGCTCAGCACATCGAAAGAGCTGTGCGATCACTGTGACAGAGAGGGTGTATCGGTATACCACGAAAGAACCCTGGAGAGTTGCGTGATGATCTCCAACAAGCTGGCCCCCGAACATCTTCAGTTGATGACCGAAAAGAACTCGGAGCTGCTGCCGGAGATAAAAAGCGCCGGTGCGGTTTACCTGGGTGATCACACACCCGCAGCCGCCTGTGACTACTTCGTAGGGGTAAACCACGTTTTACCCACGGGAGGTGCGGCGAAGTATTCATCCGTTCTTACCGTTCTCGATTTCATGAAGCGTATTTCCGTTGCGGAGATGTCGAAAGAGGAGTACAGTAGGGAAAAGACCCTGGGTATCTGCATGGCGGAGATCGAAGGTTTGAAAGAACATAAAAGATCAATGGAGGAAAGATAATGGAACGAAAGACAAGAGAAGTAGAGATATCGGTGAAGTTGA
Source organism: Thermoplasmata archaeon (assembly GCA_019594305.1). Lineage (GTDB taxonomy): Archaea > Thermoplasmatota > Thermoplasmata > Halarchaeoplasmatales > Halarchaeoplasmataceae > Haladaptatiplasma. The sequence continues at coordinate 9,061 of JAFDTZ010000035.1, read as the reverse complement.
ACGAAGAAGGCGTGATAGATACTGGTGACAAGGTATTCGACCACCTGCTTACCTCTTTATCCTTCTACATGGAGAGAGAGCTGGCAATTTCGGCGTCTTGGGACCTCAGACACCATCTATGGGAAGACCTGGGACTTACACTGGGCGAGGAGCTCAGGAACCACATCAAGGACAAGAACATAGCTCGTTTCGGCAGTGCCGTGGTACCCATGGACGACGCACTTGTGCTGGTTGCGGTCGATATTTCCAGGCCGTACCTGAAGTTCGATGTGGATATAGGCGAGCCCGAGGAGGGCTTCCAGGAGACGCTTGCAAGGGAATTTTTGTGGGCGCTTGCCAAGAGTCTCGGTGTAACCATACACGTTAAGCAACTCAACGGTACCAACGGCCATCACGTCATCGAAGCGGTCTTCAAGGCCCTGGGTATGGCGTTGAAGGATGCCATTAGCGACTGCGAGGGGTTGAGATCGACCAAAGGAGTGCTCTGATTGACATTTGACACGGTGATCCTGGACCTTGGCATAGGCAACCTTTCCAACGTTCAAAAGGTAACCGGCGGTAAGGTAACCCATGATACGGATGACATATCACGGGCAGAAAAGATAATACTTCCCGGCGTGGGTAATTTCGGAGATGTGATGGAGTCGCTACAAACTATAAAGTACGATATAATAGATGCTGCCAAAGAAGATAAATACATACTCGGTATATGCCTGGGTATGCAGCTTTTTTTCCGTACCAGCGAGGAAGGAAAAGGCGAAGGACTCGGTATCATGGACGGCGTCGTATCAAGATTCAGAGGTGTCAGGACGCCACACATAGGCTGGAACAGGTTATTTATGGGGAGGGAATGTCCTCTGTTTAAAGGAATAACCGATGAAAGCTACTTTTACTTCGTGCATTCATACTTCGTCGAGCCGGAGGATATCGACTGCGTGGCGGGAACCACCGTTTACGGTGATGAGGATCCCGTGAGATTCCCGTCGGTTGTCTGGGAGCGCAACATATTCGGAGTACAGTTTCATCCCGAAAAATCCAGCAGCAACGGTTTGAGACTGTTGAAAAACTTCAAGGAGTTGAGCACATGAAGGTTTATCCGGCCATAGACTTGATGGAAGGAAGGGCTGTAAGGCTGTTCAAGGGAGAGAAGGAGAGCAAAAAGGTTTACGGAGACCCTATCGAGATCGCACGGGAATTTTCGTACGTGGTAGACAAGATACACGTGGTGGACCTAGACGGCGCCTTCCAGGGGTGTTCCAGAAACCTGGATGTGGTAGAACATATGATAACGGAGACGGGTTTGAAGGTGCAGATGGGAGGAGGTTTCAGGGATATGGCAGGCGTGAGAAGAGCTTATTCGGCCGGTGTGGAAAACGTTATCATCGGTACCAAAGCCTTCGACCTGGATTTTTTACGTAGCGTTACTGATGAATTCGACGGTATAACCGTGAGCCTTGACTGCCGTGACGGCAAGATAGCCCTCTCCGGGTGGAAAGAACAGGCGGATATGGAGCTGCGGGAGGCCTACGGGATGGTAAGTGAATACGTGGACCGGATGATATATACCGATATAGAAAGGGACGGTACCCTGGACGGTATCTCATTGAAGGATAAGTTCTGGGGAGACGAGGAGATGATATACGCGGGAGGTGTAACCAGTATGGAAGATATAATAAGGCTGAGCGATATAGGCTTTTCCGGTATGATCATCGGCAAGGCCATCTACGAAGGGAATTTGGATATAAACGAAGTTATACGTAAAATAGGTGTATAGTATGTTAGCTAAGAGAATTATCGCAGCACTGGACATAAAGGACGGAAGGGTTGTGAAAGGAGTGAAGTTCGTCAACCTCAGGGATGCGGGCGATCCCGTGGAACTTGCCAAGAGGTACGAAGACGAAGGCGTCGACGAGATAGTCTTTTTGGATATCACCGCATCCAACGAAAAACGTGATATTCTGAAGGAACTGGTCAGGACCGTGGCCACGAACGTAAACATTCCCTTCACCGTAGGTGGAGGGCTGAAGGACGTTGACGGTATAAGAGAGATAGTAAGGGACGGTGCGGACAAGGTATTCATCAACACCGCCGCCGTGGAGGACCCCGGGTTGATAAGGGAGGCATCGGAAGCCCTGGGCTCGTCAAATCTTGTTATCGCCGTGGACGCAAAGTGGAACGGCGACTACTGGGAGGTTTACACCCACGGAGGGCGGAAACCGAGAGGTATCGATGTGATAGAATGGGCAAAGGAGGTTGAAGAACTTGGTGCCGGTGAGATACTCCTTACTTCAATGGATACAGATGGTACCGAGGATGGCTTCGATATTACCATGCTAAGGGAGGTTGTCAAGGCCGTTAACATACCCGTGGTTGCCTCCGGTGGCGCCGGTAACCCGGAACATTTCAAGGAGGCTTTCGCAGTAGATGCCAGTGCGGCCCTGGCGGCCTCCATATTCCACTACAAAAAATTCACCATAGGCGAGTTAAAGAAATATCTGGACGAGAGTGGTATAGATGTCAGACTCGGATGATAAACTAGAAGCGGTAAGATGGGGGCCCGACGGTCTTGTACCGGTGGTTACAAGTGAAGTCGGCGGAGAAGTGCTTACATTGGCCTATCTTGACAGGGAGGCACTTCAAAAGAGCATGGAAACGGGTTACGCGCATTACTTTTCCAGGAGCAAGAACAGGATACGCATGAAGGGAGAGACCAGCGGTAACGTTCAACGGATAATCAGGATAATGACGGACTGCGACGACGATGCGATACTCTTCGTGGTGGAACAGGAGGGCGATGCTTGCCACAAAGGCAGAAAAACGTGTTTCCACAAAGAGCTTGGTGGCGAGTTAGAAGAGAGGGAAAGCGGTATCGACTACTCACTGCAGATACTCAAGGAATTAGAGGCGTTGATCAGGGAAAGAAAGAAAGAACCGGTGGAGGGCTCTTACACGTGTAAACTCTTTGAAAGTGGTAGGGAAAAGATATACAAGAAGGCAGGCGAGGAACTCATCGAAGTTTTGATCGCACGTAAAAGGGAAGATATTATCTACGAGAGCGCCGACCTGCTGTACCATCTTCTGGTGTTGCTGGCCTACAACGATATCGAGCTGGCAGAGGTTATGGAGCAGCTGAACCACAGACGCAAAGGATAGGTGGAAACATGTTCAGAAAAGAAGTGTTGAACTTTAAAACGTATGACACCATGAAGGGTGATCACCGTATATGGCTAGACAAGAACGAGTCTCCCTTCGACCTGCCACCTGAGTTTAAGGATAAAATGTTCGACGAACTGAAAAAGGTAGAGTTCAACCGGTATCCCGACATAAGCGCTCTTCCCCTGAGAGAGAAACTCGCCACCCACCTTGGTATTGATGTTTCCGGTATCGTCGTGGGTAACGGTAGCGACCAGCTCATCGATTGCATACTCGACCTCTTCGTGGGTAACCAGGTCGTCATACACTCGCCCACTTTCGGAATGTACTCATTCTACGCCAAAAAGAAAGGGCTTGAACTCGTAGATATACCATTGGACGAAGGTTACGACTTGCCGTGTTTGGATAGCTACGGCGACCATGTAAAGGTGATCTTCATATGTTCGCCCAACACACCCACGGGTAACGTGATCAGCAGGGATAGGATCGTGGATGTGCTTGAAAAGGGTCATCCCGTTGTGTTGGACGAGGCGTACATCGATTATGCCCACGAGAGTAACATGGGGTTGGTGGAGGAGTATGAAAATCTGATAGTACTGAGAACATTTTCCAAGGCCTACGGTTTGGCGGCTATGAGGGTGGGGTATGCGGTAGCCCGGCCCTCGGTGATACGGCAGCTATCCAAGATAGTATCGCCTTTCATCATGAATAAAATATCCATGAAGATGGCCGAGATGATGCTGGAACAGGACGAGCTTATACGTGAGCATGCGGAGTACATTAAAAATGAACGTGATAAGTTGATATCCGAGTTTTCAGAGTATGCGCACCCTTCGGAAACGAATTTTGTGATGCTAGATCTGGACGCCTACGACTATTTGCTGGAACGAGGGATAGTGGTGAGAAAGCTGGGGGGCAGGCTGAAGGGCAAGATAAGGATAACCGTGGGCACCGTTGGTGAGAACAGAGATGTTACGGCCGCGTTGAAGGATTTTTTGAGTGCGAAAGGGTGTTGAATTGGACTGGATAGTATTCGATGTGGACGGAGTACTTATCGATGTGACCGAGAGTTACGATATAGCGGTGAAGCTTACGGTCGAATATTTTTTGGATGTGGTGGTGGATAAGCGATACGTTGAAGAACTACGCATAAAGGGAGCCCTAGGTGACGATTACAACCTATCGGAAGCCCTGTTGTGCGGTTACGGTACGAAAGACATCCAAGAGTTCGTACACAAATTCCCTTCGGGCGGTACCGTAGAGTGGCTTAGGGAGAACCATGAGCCCGTGGTTTCCGGGGACGATATAAAGAAAATCTTCGATACCTACTACCTGGGAGATTTCTACCGTGAAAAACTATTTGACTACGACGGTTTGTGGAAGAGGGAAAAGAGGCTGATCGATCTGGAGCTGCTTGATAGGGCGGAAGAACTCTTCAAGATCGGGATCGTCACCGGCAGAAGCGGCATGGAGATGGAGCTGGCCGAGAGGGTGATAGGCCATGAGTTCACTATGAAAGTGACCAGCGACCAATACCTGAAACCCGACCCCAGGGCATTTGAAGCACTGGTGGGTGAGGATGACGGCGTGTACATCGGTGACTCCAGGACAGACGAAGTGCTGGTGGAGAGGTACAATCGCATGGGCAAAGGAAAATTCGGATTCCTCATGGTCCGCAGGGATGTGGACGATGTTAACCATGCCGTACGGGGTCTTCTTGATGGTACACGAACACCGTAACCATGATACTATTCAAACTTAATGTACCAGGTCATTTACCGTGTCTCGCCGTAAAATACAACCTTAAATGGTATCAAGGCATGAATATACTTATCGATATTCAAGATTCTTTTTACCGACTGGATCGAATATACTTAGTTACGGGGGCGATCACATCCTTCATTCCAGTTTCAAGATGTCCGCGAAGCCGTGCATGTCCATGAATCCGTGACCACTCACGTTGAAGAGAATAGTCTTTTCCTCACCACTTTCCTTGCACTCCAATGCTTCGTCGATAGCCGCAGCGATGCTGTAGTTCGATTCGGCCGCGGGTATGAATCCTTCTGTTTGTACAAAGGTCTTGGCACGCTGGAATACGTAGTCCTCATCGGTGGGATAGATCAGGGAATCCATGTATCCCCCGGCCCGAAGTGCGCTTATGATGGGTGCGGCCGCATGATACCTCAAGCCATCGGCCTTTATGGGCTGGAAATGTTCCTTGTGGCCCAGGGTACACATCTTCAACAGGGGCGTCTGCTCGGCGTAATCCCCGTAGTCGTACCGGTATTCGCCGTTCAGGTTGGGTGCGGATGCGCTCTGAGCGGCGATGAACTTTATGTCCTTACCGTCCTTGATACGATCCCTGAAGAATGGTATCGCAAGACCTCCGAAGTTGCTGCCACCACCCAAACACGATATGACCACATCGGGGTAATCGTCCACTAGCTCCATCTGCTTCTGTGTTTCGAGGCCGATGATAGTCTGGTGGAGGAGTACATGATTCAGCACGGAGCCAAGGGAGTAAACAGCCTTTTCGTCGTTAACGACATCCTCGATAGCCTCGGATATGGCTATACCTAGACCGCCTGGATGGTCGGGGTTTTCCTTCAGCATTTTTCTGCCGATATCAGTACGCGAACTGGGCGAAGGATGAACATCCGCACCATACATCTGCATCAGCCTGAACCGCTCGGCCTTCCATGATGAAGCCGCCCTGACCCAGTAAACGGTAAGGTCTAGGTCGAGAAGTGAACACGCATAGGCAAGGGCGGTACCCCACTGCCCGGCACCGGTCTCGGTGGCCATCCTTTCGAAGCCCTCCTTCTTTGCCATGTAGGCCTGGGCGATAGCGGTGTTCACCTTGTGACTGCCGGTGGGGCTGTAGAACTCACCCTTGTAGTACATTTTTGCAGGGGTGTTCAGCTTCTTCTCCAGCCGTTTCGCCCTTATGAGCGGCCTCGGCCTTCCCGACTGGATGTAGAGTTCCCGTACCTCGTCGGGTATCTTAATGTAGCTCTCGGTAGCCATCTCCTGCTGTAGGACGCCCTTGGAGAATATGTTCCCCAGCTGCTGTAAACGGGAGGGGCCATGGTCGGGATCCATGGGTGGAGGCAAAGGAGTGGGAAGGTCGGGTACGATGTTGTACCACGATGTGGGCAGATCATCCGGATGTAGTATGATGGTATTAGCGGGCACGGATATCACCAGCCCGTCTCATATTGCCGATTCCTTTGGAAAGGAGCTGTTCGTGGTTCATTCCGTCTGTAGACAACTTACAAAATCTCTTCATAAGGTATAATCAGCACAATGCATTATATAATACTTTTGTGTACAATTATGTACATTCAATAGATGGTCACGCTCAAGACACCCTTAATTTTCATTATGTCTTGAACGGCTTCCATGGGAACGGGACTTTCCGTGATCACGAACAATTTCGCTTCTTCTTTGAATTCGGGATCCTCAGTTATCGATTGTCTTATGCTGATACCAAGATCGGCGATTATCTTGGCCACACCGGTAAGTATACCGGTAGTATGTGGGTCCGTGGGGATTATCTCGATCAGCCCTGCGTCGATATCGGAAGCGACATCTTTGAAGAAGGCCGTAGCTCTGAGATGTTTAAATATATCTCTCAACTCAGAATTTTCCTCAATGGTTTCGATGGTAGCAACTACGGTTCTTCTGTCTATATCGAGATACCGCCCTATCCTCGAAGGTGACATCTGTACTCCATTACAGTATACACCGTTGTCCTTCACGCTCAACCCGGTTTCGATGAAAAACCTAGCTACTTTATCCTGGCCTGAATAACCTTTGAAGTATTCCTTTATCCTCTTCATAGTATTCCTCGATTACCGATTTAACGGTTTTCATCTACCCTTTATAGGCATATTGTTTTTAAATCTATGCCTTCTATTTAGCAAAATGTACTAAATGATTAAATAGGTGTATTGATAGTATATAAAATAACATCTGGAGATATTTAAGATGGGACCACGAGAGATAAAAAAGAAGATCAATTTGTTGGGAAACCCTTCCGTTGGAAAAACCTCAATGATACTCAGATTCGTAAATGACATGTACGACGACAAATATCTCAAGACATTAGGTACGAATATATATACCAAGAACGTAAAAACCATGGGCGCCAACGTGAAGTTGATAATCCATGATATAATGGGAGAAAAATCCTACGAATCCGTTCAAAGAACAACATTCAATAGGTCGAATGGTGCGATATTGGTAGCCGATGTAACAAGTAAAAAGACACTTGACGACATTATAGATTACTGGATTCCGAGGTACGAGGAGATAGCCGGAAAGGACAAGCCCATGTACCTTGCAATCAACAAGATGGACTTACCTAACAAGGCGATCACCCAGGAGATCATCACAGATGATATCTCAAGTCACTTCAAGGACATATTCTTCACTTCTGCAAAGACGGGAGACGGTGTTAGAGGAGCATTCCACGAACTGGCCATTAGTGTATTACTCATGATGCGCAGAACGGAAGAAAGGAGAATCGAAAGAGAGGAGATCATGGAGATAGAGACGACCAAGGATTTCCTCGGAGCCATATTCACTTTGATGTCAAACATAGACGATTTTACCGCCTCGGTACAGCAAGACATATTGAAGAAAAGTGGTATAGACGAAAGGCACTTGGACGAGCATATCAAAGAAGAGAATGCCGTCAAGTTTGCCAGGGAATTGGAGGAATGGTGTGTAAGAGGGGGAAATATGGTGACCGCTGAAAAGATTCGTGGGGTAATTCACCAATACATAGGTAAATATCGGGTAGGGGATTTCTGATATAAACCTAAAGATTAATCAGAACATATGTATTCACCGAACATTACATGAACACCAACACAAGCAGGGATAAACGCTGGTTATTGCTATCACTGCTGGTTCTAAGCATATTCGTTGCCTATCTGGGCCGGATGAGCGTTTCGGTCGCTCTTCCCTTTATATTATCGGACATGACATGGTCGATACAGGAGCAGGGAAGTCTAGGGGGGATATTACTCGGAATCTTTCTGCTGAGCTACGGTGTATCGAACATATTCTTCAGCCCGTTGATAGACATATACGGGGCAAAAAAGATGCTAGTAGCATCGATACTTGTGTGGTCATGTGCCGTTTTCATGGGCGCCATATGGGGTCAAGCTTACTCTATCTTTCTTTTGAGCCGGATCATACTTGGCTTCGGACAGGGTGTACTATTTCCATGTGCCACTAAATTTACCGCTGAATGGTTTCCACCGGGGGGAAAGAGGAAGGGCAAATTCGCTCTTTGTCAGCGGAGGTCCGATAGGTGTTCTCGCCGCACCACTGCTCATGATGCCAGTAATACTCCATTCGGGTTGGGAAAGCTCATTCTACATGGTTGGGATGCTGGGCGTGTTTCTGGTTCTTCCGGTCATTATCTTTGTACCGAAGGGTAAAACTAACGTAAATCAAGGCGGGAAGAAAGTGATTGTTGACATGAAAGAACTTATCAAGGATAGGGAATTCCAATTGATACTAGCCGTATCGACCGCCATGACCTCGGTGTGGTGGGGGATGAGCCTCTGGGTTCCCACATACCTAGTAGAAGCACAGGGTATATCACTAGAGGGTATGACCATAGGTGCGAGCTTACCTTACCTCGGAGCTATAATCGGGATGTACACCGGTGCGTTCATAAGTGATATCACCGGCAAAAGGCGGGATATTATCGTTGGTTCTCTCACGATGTCAGCATTCTTTTTAACTCTTGTTGCGGGAAGTCTCCTTGGCTTGGCTGGGAGATGAAAGCAACGACACAGTCCAAACGGGAAAATACAAATACTATATAATACTATATTTAGCCAATGCCTGACCTGGAGCATATATGCAAACCAGGTCGATGTGACCGGGC
>JAFDTZ010000170.1 GCA_019594305.1 Thermoplasmata archaeon | reverse complement strand
ACTGCGGTGAAGCCCGGTGATGAGTTCGAGAATTTTAACGACGCCCGTGGTTTGATCGAGCTGCTAGAGGAAAAGGGTTTAGTGTGCAAACTGTTGTCTCCTGGGGACGATTTAGTACTCTAGGTTTTTGGGCCTCTTATCAAACATCGGTAGTAGTCCGGTAATTTATTTTCAGTGTTATCCAGGGCAAGACAGCCGCATAAAGGCTCCGGGTATCTACGGTTCATCCTCTTCCAAATATCTCGTATTTTTTCTCTGTATATATTGCCCTGGCTCTCCTGCAGCATATCACAGGGGTACACATCGCCCGACGAGGCGATATGCATTCTGTTGTAACCGGCGGTGCAGCCCATGAACTCGGAACTGTCCATGAAAGGACCCGATATGACCCGAGGGTAGCCGGACTCCCTTTTCGATAATTTCTGTATGTTCAAAAGATACTCCCTGTCTTCACCTCTCAGTAGATGTTTGCGATCCGAAAGTATCGGCTCGAATATGGCTACGTCGGTCACGCCCTTTTTTTTGACGAATTTAAGGTAAGAATCCAACTGTGATATCCTGTCCGAAGATACCACGATCCAAGTTCCCGTGAGCATCCCGGCTTCGGCGATGTTCTTTATGCTCTTCAAACTGACTTTGTATGCGCCCTTAAGGCACATTATCTCATCGTTCTTTTTCTCGTGGTGATGCTCCAAGGCGACCAACACGCCCTGGCAGCCGGATTTTTTTAACGCTCTCGCACGCTCAACGGTCACCGGTCCGGGCGTGGATACAAGTGCGATAGAGGAGCCGGAAGCGGCTTTAACGAGCTCTTCAAGATAATCCACTAGAAGAGGATTTCCACCGGTGAACAGGAATTGGAAGGTTCCGAGTTCTTTCAAGTCTTTGATTACTTCCAGCAGAACATCTTTTTCCAGCTTTTCCTCCTCACCGGATGTAGTACAGTGCCAGCAACCATTTTCGCAACCCGTTGTCAGAGATATATTGACAATTTCGGGGATCGGTTTGCCCCTGGAAGCCTTCACCTGAGCACCAAGGAAGGTATCGAAGGCTTTGGAAGGGAAAGGTGGTAGGTAGATAGACAATATTTTTTTTCCGTTGAGTGTTTGGACGTTTTTCCGATTGCGTACGCTCATAAAATATTTGAAAACAAAAAATTTGAATCTCCATGGTAGCTCTCTCGCCCTCGGATTCAAGAGAAGCTTAAGCACACCCTAGACCTCCAGTGTCATATCTTTTCCACGGATAAGGGCTCTAACGGTTTCGTTTACTAACTCACTACCGAACTCGTGGCGTAATTCGTCCAGCGTACTCAGTCCTTCACAAGCATCAAGGAACCGGATCAGTTCGGGGTAGGCCGTCAAAGAGATTTCTCTGAACGTTAACTCCGGGCCCTTTTTAACGTATTCCCCCAGTAATTTCGGACGATAATACCCTTTCAACTCGGGCATCTCGAATCGTGTTATATGCCCCTCACGATTATTGGGATAGAAGGCGAACAAGGGAGCAGGTACGCCGAATTTTACACGATGTACATGATCATAGGCTTCCATACCGGCACAGGCACCTTCACCCACTGCCTTTGCAACGGAAAAAGGTGGGCCTGTAACATCTCCGGCCGCAAAGATTCCTTCGGATACTCGGAATTTACGATCGACCTGTAAGAAACCGCTGGTACCGTTAATTTGTGGGCAAGAAACATTATTCTGCATGTATGATTCGAAATCAATATGTAAGATATCTCCTACAATTACCTTATTCGTGGTGAGCACAGAGATCTTGCCGTCCTCGGTTTCCTTGTAACCGACTATGTTCCTACCGGTGTCCTCGACTGTCACGACTTCCATACGGCCGTCGTTTATCTCTTCAAAAAGAGAGAGGGTGGTGTCCATAGGCTCCGTTCCGATAAATATGATCCTTTTACCACTGTGTTCCTTACATATTTGATTGAAATATTGTTCCATGAAACGATAGCCTTTGAGAGTACCGTAGAGTTTTTCCGGGAAGAATTGTCTCTCGTTCCATGTCATCCTCATACCGGTGCATATTATAGCGGCGAGACAACGATAATGTTTACTATCTGTAGCTACGACCACGAGATCCCTTTCACGATATACTTTGGATACTGTATCCTTGATGATTGGGATGTTGTAATCTCTAATGTCGGAGAGAAGTTTTTGTGTGAGTTCACCCCTGGGATAGCTCCATCCGTCCCCGGTCACCCTGACCTTTGTCCAGTCCGCTAGACCACCGGGACGGGTATTGGTTACCAACATCACACTTGCGGTTAAAAGGTTGAATGTGCGTACCCGGCGTGCTCTAGCGGCTGCAGATAAGGCCGCAGGTCCACCGCCCACAATGATAATGTCGGAATCATACATGATACCTACTATTCGATCTCTTTAATAACCTTTATCATGAGTTAGTTGATATGTTAATGTGAACTTCTAAAACCGAATTTTCACATTCCCAAAGATATATATACAAGCTCCTTATCCTAGCGAAAAAGGTGAAAACCATGAACGATAGAAAAAGAGAGATAATACGGCAAATCGACGAGATAATCGCTGAAATTGAGAGGGCATGATATACCGTTAGTACCTACCCCGTTTAACTATTATAGCCAGCAACCATATACCGATCAGTACGGACACCATGAATATGTAGGGTCCGAAAAGGGGTTGTTCAGTTGATAACACGATCAAAGCTGAACCTATAATTATTGCCGCAGTGATTATGGTGAAACTCAATCGGTTAGAGATCAATTCAAGGGTACCTTCCAATTCATTTAGGCCTTTGTGTTCGATGGTCACTGCAAAGTCTCTTTCCTCGAATCCCTCAAGTATCTTGTTCATCTTATGCGGAAAGGTGGTTGCGAGTTTATGATAACCTTGTAACGAATCGACAATACTCTTAATTTGAGCTTTTGGTCCGTACCTTATCTTGAGGACTTCTTCAATCACAGGTGTTGATATATCGAAGAAATCAAATTCCGGATCGAGTGCCGTGCAGACACCTTCTGTTTCGATAAGGGCACGCTCCATAAGAATAAAATTGGCCGGAAGAGAGATATTATGCTTTATCGCGATCATCATTATCTCTTCGTTTGCTCCCTCTTTGAATAATATATCCGATTTGTGTCTGTAAAGGTCTAAAATGTTTTCTATGTCCCATTCCAATTGTTCTCGATCGATATCATCTTTTGTGTTACTAATGTCCAGAAGTATTTCCATGACCTCTTTTGCATTCCCCTTGACCATGGCTATGAACATATCGATCAATTTATCTCTCCGAGATACCGGTAGCCAGCCGATAGCACCGAAATCAAGCAATACTATATTGTAGTCGTCCGTATAGTAAATATTACCGGGAGAAGGATCCGCGTGGAAAATTCCGTGAACGAAGAATTGTTTAAGCATTGACTGGGCAAATTTTCTAGCCAGTTCCTTTT
>JAFDTZ010000164.1 GCA_019594305.1 Thermoplasmata archaeon | reverse complement strand
GTCAAAGAGATCAAAGAATTCCAGATGGATGCATTGACAGAGATTCATGACCTAAAAAGACGCCTTGACAGGATAGAGAGTAAAATATAAGCTTTGGAGGTTACAAAGCTTGCCAACAAGCAGAAGAGAGAAAAGGCTTCAGAAGGCCATAAACAGCTACGTGCTGGCCCAGGGAGATCGACCTTACGTTAGGTTAAAATTACTCCAGAAATACCTGAGGGCTAAAAAGTTAGGAAATGTAGATCTGAAAGACCTAAAGAAAATGGTCGACCAACATATTAAGTCGATGGAATATCGCGAGAAAAAAGACAATATCGAGGCTATGCTGTTCACCAAGGAAGGTACACCGAAGAAGCACAAATACGGCAATGCCTTCTGTAAAAGATGTTTTATGTTTAAGGATTTCGAAAAGGAATGTCCTTATTGCGGGAGCCTCGAATTGACTCTGTAGTGTGTGATATATATGGATACCATACTTTATTCGGAAATTGTAAGACGCACTGTTCAACTACCCGGCGATAGAAAAAAAGCAAAGATAGTGGAAATAGTCGCCAGGAGAGGAAAAACACACTGGAACGCCGAAGAGATAATGATAGAATCCGGGCTGATAGACAAAGATGGAGCTTTCTATCCCACTGAGATGTTAGCGGACATATCAAAAAACGGTGACATATTTATAAAGAAATTTGTGGCCGGAAAGCCGGAGCCAAAGATCAGAGATGGCATATACCTTTCAAACTTGATAAAAAGACCCGTTCACGACTCCAAGGGAAGGGAGTTAGGGAAGATATACGACTTTGAGATATACATAGGTAGAAACCCGTGGATAGTGTGGACGATACTGGTCAATCCGATAGGCCTAAGTCCCACAAAAAGAAGACTCAGGGTCCCAACGAAGAACGTACATAAGATACAGAACGACAAGGTAATACTATCAACCGCCGTCAAAGGAGGAGATGAATGATAGACCTATTATTGTGGCTAATTATCATCTTTCTGTTGATAATCATAGTTTTTATCATAGTTAAGAAGTTCAGAAAAGAGCTTCAACTCCCGGGAGACGACATAGAAACGAACCGGGTTTTGGCAAAGACAAGGGATATAAGGGAAAGGTTACGAAAAGTTAAACGCCAAAGACCCGTGGGTATAAAGGTATATATCGAAGATAAAAAAAGGATATGAAGGATTATTTATGAACAATGGTTGTGTTTTGAAGATAAAAAAAAGCATCATCGGCCAGCCCGGAAGGGCAAGGATATCCGAAAAAAGCTTTCATGAACTTGAACTCGGAGAACGGGGCGACCTATTGATCCTGGAAAGGGATTCTAGAACAGTACTTGTTGAGGCATACGCCGACATACTGGTTGAAGAAGGTTACATAAGGGTGAGGTGGAATGACCTGAATAAATTGGATGCCCTTGAAGAGGATACGGTGAGTGTGTACCCATATAAGCCCATCACAAAAAAGATAAAGAAGAGGGTAAAAAAGGTAATATCTTGATGTCCGACATTTAAAGGGGAAAAGTTTAAATGCGGTTTAGTCGATATTGATATGTCAGACAATAAGGGTGTCAAAATGTGTAGATACATGTACGGAAAGGATAAATGCGCTCATCCCAGGAACTTTACCATAGAATGCATAGGTGAGGATTCGTGTAAATTTTTAGCTAACCACGATCTCAGTGCTGAAGATAGCCTGTTGACGGATAAAAATACAGATACTGAAGATCAAGATCGCTGCCCTAACACAAAATGCGGAATATACTGTGAGAAGTACAACCGCTTTTACTGTGCGGGAGAAGACAATTGTCAGACAGAAAAGAATTATCTTAAACACATGGATATGTACGGCTATACCACATGATCCTGCTAATAGGACTCAAGATCATCACATCCGTAAAATATACTTTGTACTTCAGTGTAAATGTCCTCTAGACCGGTTGCTTGATCGGAAGACACCGGGATTATCTGTTGTCCTTCACTGTATATCTCATGCAGACTTTTGATCAGTTCTACACTAGCATTACTACTTATCGTAGTGCTTTCCCTGAGTACGTATTCCAAAGACGATAGATCTTCCGCCCAACCGGATATCATATCTAATTCTTCATAGGAGAGTAGATCAGATTTCGAAATTATGGGGAAGTAGGGGACATCGAACCTTAGCTGTGTAGTGATGGCCATCAGCAGTAGTGAGACGAAGCCCGAGGGTTGTTTCGATAGTATGGGGTCAAATAGGAACATCAGCAAAGAGTTCTTACCACCTAAAACATCGACTATCTCCCTACTGGAGCGACGGAATGCGAATAGTTCGATCTGACCGGGGGTATCGATGAGGAAATAATGACAATCATAGGTATCCATAAGCTCACGGATCTCATGGGCCTTGAATGCTATCATATCGGCACAGACTATCTGTGCTCCATTGGGTCCGAGACCGTACTCCTGCATTACCTCCCTCAGTGATATCCAATCTCTGATATCGATGTCCGGTTCGTAGGGAAGCTGTTCGGCCCCGGGGTCCAAGTTGATGGTCACCCCTTGGAATCCGTTCATATCCATCCATACCTTGAATTCCTTTGTCAGCGTTGACTTTCCGCAGCCTGCGGTTCCGACCATATATAGATTTACCGACATGACTGTTGTAAAGACCAAGTAGGATAAAATGTTTCTGATTACCCCGGTAAGGTTGATATAAGTACGGTGATTTCCTCGTCCGCGTTTTCATCCTTCAATGCTTCCAGTTTTTTACTTGTTTCCTTGAATATCTCACCGACTTGCTCCATAGTCTCCTCGGTAAAAGGTATTTTTTCCAGAGTAACCCAGCCGACTTCGTGTTCTATATCTTCACACCTCTGTATGTATCGTATGCCCCTATTTACCATCGCCTTTATTATACCAAGGGCGGCTAATTTATACTTTTTCTTTTGACGGGGGGTAAGCTCGTGCCATACGGATGAAGAATCCATCATGTACTCTTCTACAGCATAATATCTCTTCACTATGTTACCCTCGGTTTCCTCCCTATACACGTGTATCAAACCGGCATCAAGAAGTATGTGTATATGATGATGTACGGTCTGTACAGTGATCCCCATATTATCGGCCAGTTCACTTATAGTCTTCTCCCCGTCGAAAAGGAGAGCCATTATCTGTAGTCTCGAGGCATTGGATAAAATCTTTATCTGATCTATGGTCGGTTTTAGCTTTTCTACCATGTAAACACCATTCGAAGATATCTTAACGGTTCAATAGTACCGAAATATTTAAATATTACCCTAGAACTAGTACAATTAAGATGCCATCTAAACGATGTACATCTATATTAACGCACAGGAGGTGCATAAATGATACGAAGAAATCTACGTCCATGGGACATGCGCGGGGTCGCCCTGATCGTTGAAAGCATTGAAAGGCGTCGTATAGAATGATGGGATACCCACATTCTACCGGCACCCCCGAAAAACCTTTTTTTTTATGTTCTCAGTACTCATAGGGTAAATCACTGCCCGATAAAGGGCTCATTTTGTTATTTTCATCATCGAACAACATCACATTAGATATTATCCGTAAATAAATATGCCCCCAAAATAAGACACTTTTTATTACTTTCGGGAAAGATAGTTAAAGATGCTTGTGATACTCGGTATTGGGTGTGCCCGCCCAAATGACTTTTTTCACATGTCATTTTTATACACACGGGCACACCCATCTACCTAAAACTTTTTATGTCT
>JAFDTZ010000184.1 GCA_019594305.1 Thermoplasmata archaeon | reverse complement strand
TGGTTTCTGTATGATAGAAGGCCGCCTTCTGGTTAGGGTTCTCTCCGTATCTCAGGTCCTGCACCTTTTCTCCCATGGCGGTATACCACTGCGGGAAGTTCTCTCCCACATACCTTTTTTGGAAGTAATCGTAGATGGCTGTATCGTAATCCGCGGTGTGCTGGAATGCTTCGACCGCCAGTAGTTTCTTCGTTCCTTCGGTCACCTCACCATGTTCCTCCATATCCTCAACTACCCTGTCGTAATCCGAAGGTGAAACCACCACTGCGACCCGCTCGTGATTCTTTGCCGCGGCACGTATCAGGGCCACCCCTCCGATATCGATCTTCTCGACGGCATCTTCCAGTGTATGTTCTTTACCGACAACATCTTTGAACGGATAGAGGTTGACCGCCACCAGGTCGATGTCCGGCAGACCGTGGGCTTCCACTTCTTTTTCATGCTTGCCCATCTCGTAAAGGATACCTCCGTGGATCATGGGGTGGAGCGTCTTCACCCTTCCGTTCAACATCTCCGGAAACCCGGTGACCTCTTCCACCTTGGTGACGGACAGCCCGGCATCTTCCAGAGCGGCGGAGGTTCCGCCGGACGAAAGCAACTCGAATCCCATATCATCTAATTTCTTCGCAAAAGCAACTATTCCCGTTTTGTCGTAAACACTTAGTAGAGCTTTTTTTGACAATTACAGCACCAATTTCCCCTCAATAGTAGGGTGTTTGATAAGCTTTACTGCGGCGCTCTTGATCTACTCATCCTCCACCCGCTACGTCGACAAATCCCTGAACGATGTCGAGCTCTTTCGTGACGCTGGTAGCGATATAGGAGTAACGGCATCAGAACTCGAAGGTGAGTATAATGTGCTCTCCGGGTACGATGGTAACTGATCTGTCTTTTCTGCAAGATACGATCTTGTTACTGCTTCCTTATCCATATCAACAAGACTGCTACTAGGATCGCTATCATCGATAAGACAAAACTAAACGAAGGTATTCCT
The DNA here is from genome assembly GCA_019594305.1 of Thermoplasmata archaeon. Lineage (GTDB taxonomy): Archaea > Thermoplasmatota > Thermoplasmata > Halarchaeoplasmatales > Halarchaeoplasmataceae > Haladaptatiplasma. The sequence continues at coordinate 1,874 of JAFDTZ010000184.1, read as the reverse complement.
GGCCCGTTTTCATCTTCGGACCAAACAATATCCCTATCAGTATTAAAGAATGTGTTATCATCGAATATGTTTTCACAATCAAAACCATAATCATACTCTATATGAATCCCTATTTTGAAATTAGAAATATCGTTTTCAATAATTCGATTATGATTGGATAGTATGAGTGTTATACCAGCTAACCCAGCCCGATCGGTAGATTGCCCTTGGATGGTGTTATTTGATATAACATTGTGATTGGAAGATGTGAGATAAATACCCCATCTATCGTAATCGACAGTAATTGTATTATTGTCTATGATGTTGCTTTGTGATTTTCTTAGTTCAATACCCCTACCTACTCCATAAAATATGTTGCCATATATTTCTCCGTTCTGTACAGAGTAAAGCATTATACCTTGGTCGCTAAAATATATGGATGCATATCCGCCACTGACATTATGTATATAACAATCCTTAATCACAAAATAGGCGGTAGTATTCCCTACGTATATCCCATGGCCGTGTCCGGTACCATCGATCTCGTATCCTTCGATCACGTACGGGTTACCTTCACTTCCATCGCCGGGCCAGCCTTCATCAGCCGCCTGTGCTGCGAAGTCGTCGTTGCCGTCGATACGGATGGGATCGCGAACGGTGTAACCATCGTCTTCATCCGGATCACCGCTAGTGTTAACAGGGATCACTGCACTGATGACCAACATGAGTGATATCGCTATCATGAATAAATGACTAAATTTACATAATTTCTTGCATTTCATACTATCACTTCCTTATCATCTAGATAATGTCTTACAGATATAACATTTGTCGTTCCAGCAAAAGAGAGGGATGATATAGTATCATCCCCCCTCGTAAAGCTGGTAGTAGCCTCTGGAGAACAGCATATAGTCCCGTACTTCGAATGCCCGACCGGGACGCTGCCACGGTATCTCGAAGGTGAGTATAATGTGCTCTCCGGGTACGATGGTTACCATGACTCCGTTTCCCTCCAGCAGTGTGTCCGTCACATCCTCGATACCGTTGAGCATGGCATTCACCAAGGGTGCTTCCTGTATATTCACAGGAGTAGGTACCGAGTTGTCCAGCCCGACGAAGTCAAGGTAGTGGTTCTGTGTGCTCACTATCTGAACTTCCACCTCACCGATACCGCAGGGTACGAACTCCTGTAGCACATCCCTAAGGGGTATAACGATATCCGACGGATGGTTGCGCGGATGGATCACTGTCACATTGACCCAATCACTTTGATTAACCCTAAGACTTACGTATAGGGATGTTTTAATGGGATTCCAGTTAACCCATGCTAATCCCGGGTCGGTACCTTGAGCAGAAGGCTCGGTATAAGATTCAAAACCGTGACTCCTTACAACCAGCTTCTGATGTTGCCATAGTGCATTACCCATGTCACCATAGTTGAGTACAACCGACGAGCCTTCCGGCATATACATCGGTTCGTTGTCGGGATCGCTTACATACTCAAGGATGTCCTGGCCGTAGCTGTCATATGCGGATTCCGGCGGCACGGGGTCTTTGTAGGTCATATATTCGTATTCGGGTGTAGTGCCCACGCTGTAACCTTCACGGTGGTCTATGGTGTACAGCGAGAAGGTGTCGAAGAAGTCCTGCGAATGCTCGAACTCTTCTATCTTGAGCGAGTAGTAGCCATCCTTGGGTTCCATGGTATTCTGGAGTATGTAGTTATCGTCCACAACCCCTTCCTGGTGCTCAGATGCGACAAGTAAGTTGTTGTCGTGTAAATACTCCTCTCCATTCCAGACGGAGACATAGGGGCAGCCACCTCCACCTCCACCTCCACCTCCAGAATAACTTATGTATTCAGGAAGAGACCATGGGGAGCTATATGTCTCGCC
>JAFDTZ010000014.1 GCA_019594305.1 Thermoplasmata archaeon | reverse complement strand
CCCCCGAGAACCATAACCATGGCGGCCGCCTTCATCGCCATCATCACCACCGTATTCATAGTAATACCCGGTTACAAGGAGAGGGCTGTTAGCGTGTTCATGGATTACATTATCCGTAAGAAAATAGAGGAATCCGATGATCCCGTCACCAAATTATTAAATAATCATCCCCATTGGGATGAGCATAAACTGAAGATGATCCATGACAGATTCCCTGGACCTACCAAACAACAAAGAGATGATCGATTTGACAGGAATGAAGAATGATTACCACAAGGAATTCTCGGAAATAAAGAAAGAGATAGGTAAGGTAGTGGTCGGATACGAGGACGTAGTGGACGACTTTCTCATCTGCCTTATCACGGGCGGGCACCTTCTGATAGAGGGTGTCCCTGGAATAGCAAAAACCACACTAATCAAGATATTTACAAAGGTGATAGGTTTATCCTACGAACGTATCCAGTTCACCCAGGACACTTTACCCGCGGACGTTCTCGGCCATTATTATTATGACATGAAGAACGGAACCTTCGAGCTTCGTAAGGGGCCTGTCTTCGCACAAGTGCTCATGGCGGACGAGATCAATCGTGCGCCACCCAAGACCCAATCCGCCCTTATCGAGGCCATGCAAGAGAAGCAAGCCACCATAGAAGGTACCACTCATAAACTCCCGGAACCGTTTTTTGTTATAGCGACGAAAAATCCTATCGAGACCGAGGGTGTTTATCCACTTCCGGAAGCTCAGCTCGACCGATTCATGATAAAATCGGACATGGGGTACCTGCCCCCGGAAAAGGAATTGGATATGCTTAGGTATAAAAACCGATTGGAAAATGCAAACTCAGATATAACAACTCAAGGCATAGGCCTCAAGTACAGCGGGATACACCGAAAAGTTCACATCTCCGAGAGTATACTGGGATACATACATGCTATAATCATCGAAACCAGGAACGATGAACGCCTGGCACTAGGGGCCAGCCCCAGAGCGGGTGAACATCTGCTGTACGCATCCAAGGCGAACGCTCTCATAAGGGGAAGGGACTTCGTGATACCGGACGATGTGAAGAGCGCAACGAGAAAGGTTATTCCCCACCGTTTGATACTCACGGTAGACGCGGAGCTCGAAGGCGTAAACAATCATACCATAGTGAGGGATATACTGGAAGAGAGGGTAGAGGCACCCAAGGGCCGTTTCAAGGATGCCTGAGTTCAACGTATATGTAGTATGGAATCAGTACCAGTAGTGAGAAAGCTGTCAACATCAATGCCTGGGGAGCCATGTTACCGGTGTCCAATATGTATTCACCGACATCGAATGTGAAGGTGAATATATAGAAGGTTAAGAGCACTATTACCGTATAGATAGCAGAATTAACCGCTGATACGGGTTCTGGAACGGTGGTGCATGAAAGTGTAAGTCCCCAGTACGCTACAAGAGGAATTACAAGAGTGATTATAAATATGATCAGAGGAAAGAGCTCGCCCATACTGTAGGAACTGATCAAGTAGGGTACGAAGAGTGAAACTATACCTAAACCGGCAATCTGAATCCCTTTGTTCTCTATTCGTTGGCCCAGGGAGACCATGACTACCGGTAATATGACCACAAGAGCCAGATATCCTTCCCGTGAGTGGTACAGTACGGATAGGACAATCGCCGCTCCGAGGGCGTGTATCATCGCATCACGGGTGTTCATCTCCTACCACGCTCCTTCTCCAGCAGTATCTTCAAACCCTCCTTGCTCGGGTAAAGCTCGAATACCGAGGCACCCGCCCGATGAAGCTTCAACAGTAGACGCTCCAGACGTTCGTAGTCAAGGTAAGTTCTTTCAAGGATCTCCAGGTCCGGTTCCTCCACATCGTACCACGGGCTGAAGGGCACGATAACCCACACGTCGTTACCCAGGGCCTTCATCTTCTCCACCGTTTTTATGGTTAGACCCGTGTTTATCTCCAGATCGGTTATTATGACCACCAACGTTCTTTTACCGCTGCCGGACTTGATCATCCTAACCGTTGTTACGATTCCCGCAAGCTCGTGGGAGGAGGCCCCCGAGATAATTCCACCAGCCTTTCTGGAAAATTCCTTTTCCGCCTCGGAGAGATGGACGGCATCGATATTTTCCGGGTATCTCAGGGTGTTGTACCCGTTACTCCTTATGGGGGAAGGTAATTCCGCCATCTTCTCGTATATACGGTTGAAAGTACTGTGCCGATGGTCGGGTTTCTGATGGAAGATGACGCCTTTATGGTCGAAGACGGTAAGACCGATATCATGGCCGGCTATCTCGAATTTTTTAAGTATCTCCAGGGATACGAATATGGAGTGCTCCATCTTGTTCACATCTCCAGACGATTTTCGTCTCATGGACGGCCCCGAGTCCAGTAGAATATGCACCTCCACCATGGCCATCTTCTCGTACACCTTGGTCATGTACTTCTGGAATTTAGATGCGGACCTCCAGTGGATATCCTTGAGCTTATCACCGGGCTGGTACTCTCTAATCTCCTCCAGCTCCCCCGAGGTGGTTGTGTATCTACGGTAATCCTGTATCAGCTCTTCTACGTGACTTCTTTTTGCGTATGCCTTGGCCCGTCTGATGGCATCCTTGGAGCTTTGAACCACCACCAAGGTGGATTTTTTCTGTTTTAGAGGTATCTTGTACAGTTCCATGGGGTCATAGACCCAGCCCTCGAGTCCGCCCACCTTCAGGTATCCCCTACGCTTTGGCATCAGGCGCTGGTCCGGATTTGCCGGTGTTGTGACCTCCATACCGTCCTTTCTATCCGTCCCGACGCCCTCCTCGTGTACCGGCACCGCCCGTATCTTCAAGGTACGTTCCGAGGAAATCTTCTGCCGTAAAGAAAAACCTTCGTCCACAGACTTGATACCTGGTTCCAGCTCGTCCACAACCTTCAGGGTGTTAGCCGTTCTGTAGAGGTAAAAACGTGAATAGATGAAAAGTGACAACAGTGCCATACCGGTGATAACTGAATATGGCTCATGTAGTATAAATCCCAGTATCATCAGGTATACCGGTACCAGTATCAGGAGCTTACCACGTTTGGATAGTCGCATATCTGACATGTCAACTCTCCTCTGTCACCGTTACCCATAGATGTAAGGTTCGATAGACCTCGTCTTCAACTCTAAGGAAAAACATCAAACGATAGCTTCCGGGTTCATCGATGGTGACGTTTATGTGCCGTTGCCACACATCGAGATGTTCGAGATTTACGTTTGTCGAAAGGTAGGTGTTATTGGTAAGGGAGATATCATAATCGTCGGGTATATCTCCCGCATTCGTCATGTTCTCCGGTTCGTGCCCCAGGCCGATGCAGAGCTCGTAATTTACCGTACTATGCTCCCTGTTCACTATTCCTACCATGAGATGAGAACTCTGGTTTACCGTCAAGGAAGTCATGTAATCATCGGCCATACCCCCGGGCCCGAGTATGTAGAATTCCGTGAACCTCTCTCCGGTTCTGGGGGTGGTTATTATGTGGGCGGCAAGTGCCACCGAAGATATCAGCAATATGACGGTGCCCACGGCCAGGAGCTTGTCGATGGTATCGTATTCGCTCCAGTTGGGTTTATCGATGCGCAGGTTAACGTCGAACCGTTCCTCCACGGGTATCTCGAGTCTGCGGAGGTATGCGAGGGCGCTGAGTGCCAGTATCAGCGTGGAGAGGGATATCAGTATAGGTGCCAGTGATATTTCCCATATATAGTTCAGTAACAATCCGGTGAGAGGCGTTAGAGCTATGCTCAGGCCAAAGGAGAGTGCCAACCTCTCCACGTGGTCCAGAGGTTCGTCTTCCGGGAAGAGTGCCGAGATAAGAGCGTAACCCGGGATGAAGAGCAAAAAGGGCAGCCCGAATATGGTCTGCAGCATGGTTCCCGGAGCGACCGCTACCACCAGTAACAAAACCAGCGTAAGTATTACTATGACCAGAAGGTCCCAGGGTCTTTCATTCGTGTGTATCTCCAATCTTGTTACACCTGCCTGATGTATCAAAGGGCGTATATAAAGAGTTTTTCGGAGGTCAAACCTCCAGAGGTTTTGACTGCTCGTACTCGAGACCGTGTTTCAAGGCTATCTCCGCCTTCTGGAGTTCACGGCTAAGGTACGCCATATGGTCCATACGGGAGATAAGTTCTTCTCTCATGACGGTGTCGCATATGGCCTTGGCGGAATCTCCCCTTATCACCCTGGTAAGTTCCCCCGTTTCTACCCGTAACCTTCCTCCCTTGTTCACGTTCCGGTAGTGCTCCACCGTGATCACATCGTCCTTCAGAAAGATGACGAAAAAACCTCTGGGGTCAAGTGTTACCTTTCGATCCTCTTCCGCATCTATCAGCTCGATCTCCTTCATTAGTTTATCTCCTTCATGAATACGTTCCGGGCCCGTACCATGTACTCCAACTTCTTCACGGCGATCTCCGGTGTCAGCATACGAAGACCGCAATCCGGGTCTATCATGCATCCCGTACCGAAGGTATCGTAGGCCTTCCTGATCCTACCAAGGATAGTGTCCATGGATTCCAGTCCCGAGTCGGTCGTTACCACACCGACGGCCATGCGTTTTCGGTGGTCGATATCATCGTACACATCGAAGAGCTGCGGATTGGCGGCGAACTCGTGGTCCAGTATATCCACGGGCAGCTCCACCAGTTCCCGGGCGATGGAAGAAACGTCGCCGCACACATGCAGCGAAGTCGGCACGTCGATGTCACAAAACACCCTTTCCACCGTTTCCGACGCAAACTCCGGATATTCTACGGAAAGGAAAGGTTCGTCCAGCTGGATAACGTCGCAAACCTCCGCCAGGGCGGCCGCCTCCCTTCCAAGGGCGTTGGCAGCGTCCATCACCGCTTCGTAGGTGTCGTTATAGTGGGTGTTCTCGACGCTGTTCACCAGTGTTACCGGTCCGGTGATCACACCCTTCACCCCGGTGTCTTCCGGTATGATCGTCCGTAAATATTTTTGGTCGGCAACGGTGATGTTACCCCTGTAGGCTATATCGTCGACGATGCTGATACGCTCCCTTATCCTGAAACCCCTCAGTTTACTTGCGTATAGCCGGATCATGACGTTCCTGGTCTGACCGTCGGTGACGAGTTCGATACCCGCATCCAGCTGTGCGTTGACTGCTTCACGTATGCACGTCTCGAAGGGATCCGGACCCCTGGGATATGCATCCATGAACTCCTTCTTCGAGGGAAGTGCGGGGAAACTGCCCACGGTGGTGGTTATCAGCTCTTTATCCAACATCAAGTGGTAATACAACACATATATAAAAAGCATGGCGGAGGGAAAACTTGTATGGTCATGCAATTGTGGATATAAAACAAACCCTCAGAAAATGATTTATAATACGTTACATCTTAGTCCTTGTAGCATACCAAATTGTGAGACCATGACGGTTATAAAAAAGATGGCTTTGCTTGGAGATCCGGCGGTGGGAAAAACATCCCTAGTGCAGCGATTCGTCTTCGATATGTTCGATGATCGCTACATAACCACCATCGGTGCAAAGGTGATAAAAAAAGAGATGGTCGTGGACGGCAGTGAACTGAAATTGATGATATGGGACCTTCTCGGACAGGACACCTTCGACCATCTGGTTTCCAGCACGTTAAAAGGCGTGGAAGGGGCTTTCATAGTGTTCGATCTGACCAGGAAGAACACCCTGGAACGAATACCAAAATTCTTGAGTATGGTGGAAGGTATCAATGGTGATGTTCCCCTGATAGTCCTGGGCAACAAGAAGGATATGGAGTCGGATATCGAAGTCCGAGAGGAAGATACACACAAATATACCGTAGATATCGGTAATCCCTACTATGCGACCAGCGCAAAAACAGGGGAAAATGTGGAGCTGGCATTCAAAGAGCTAGGAAAAATGATTTTGAACCCGGATGAGGAGTAATAAAAATGACGGAAAACATCGAAGAACTTGAGGAACTCAAAAAGAAATTGGAAGAAGAAAGAAAAAAGATAGCGACAGATCGAGAAGAACTTGAAGCTGAGAAAGAAAGGTATGTCAAGATGGCCATTAAAAAAGAGGAGCGTATACAAGAAAAGGTCAATGAGATGCTAGATATTAATAAAGAACTGGAAAAAACGATGGAAGAGGAGGAAACAATAGATCGGCTGAAAGATATTTTGATCGCCGCCCTCAAGAAGGATTCAAAATTCATAATAGGTGTAATGAAGGAATCGGGTATGACCAAAGAAGACCTAAAAAGGATAGAAGCATACCTTACCGGTTACATGGGTGGGAAAAAAAAGAGTGAGGAGTATCGGCCTTAATATATAGATGATATTGTCCTATCTCTGAAACCATTTTTCACCCTCTTTTCATTTACCTTCAAACCCGTAACTATAGACATCAGTTTAATCCTGTGCCTGCATGAGGGGTCGACCCGTGCGCCCAAGATCACCCCTGCACTGGGATCGAAAATTGATGTCATCATGCCCACCACCTCATTCATTTTACGGAGGGTTAGTTCGGGGCCACCGGTTATATGTATGAGTGCGTTCTTGGCACCCCTGTAATCGACTGTAAGAAAGGGGTTTTCACTAGCCTCCTTTACCGCCTTTTTCGGGTCATCGGAACTCGCCTCCCCCATCATAATCGTGGAAACCCCTCCGGATTCGAGGACCGTCCTAAGGTCGTTGAAATCCAGGTTAATAAGGGATGGGCAAGTTACCGTTTCGGTAACGCTTTTGATCAAGCCTGATATCAGAGCGTCCATTATGCCGAAGGCCCTATCCATAGGCTGGTTGGGTGCGACCTCAAGCAGTTTATCATTTTCAAGCATAATAGTTGAATTTGCAAAGCGGTGTATCTTGCTTACACCCGTCAAGGCACGCTTTCTTTTGGTCATTCCTTCCGAGGAAAAAGGCATTGTCACGATCGCAACCACCATGGCTCCTTGCCTCCTTGCGAGCTCTACTATCACAGGGGCGGCTCCGGTTCCTGTCCCACCACCTAAAGCAGCTGTCACAAATACCAAGTCGGCCTCTTTGAACACCTTTTTGAACCCGCCTGATGACCGTTCAGCACACTCCTCGCCTACCCTCGGGTCGCCACCTGCGCCTAGACCCCTGTTATATCCCGCACCTATAAGAACACGGGTATTAGCCTCAATGCTTTCGAGATGGGCTTTGTCCGTATTGACAGCTATTGTTTCCGCACCATACACACCCATACGTCCTAGTCTTTTGATACTGTTGGTGCCACCCCCACCCACACCTATTATAAATACTGAAAGTCTTCGGGGCGTTCCGGATTCCCAGGTATTTGTATCCGCTACCATCCTAATAGCCATCCTAGTTAAATTTTTTTAGAGAGAATCTTTTTGCAACTACATTAGCTGGGTAAGTTCTCTACCTGCTTTCGCCTATACAAAGGGGACAATCAATCTTCGATGATCTCCTTCTTGTACTCTTTGATCCGATCCCTGACATACTCTCTAACGGCATTTCTAATAGCATCGTCAACGGAGATAGAATCCCCTTCGGTGACCAGACTTTCGATCTCGTCCACCTTTTTTTTTGGAAGTTTAACGGTTATTTGAGATATGTATTCAGGGGCGTTCATTGTATCTATGAAGCTATCCAGGGCAGCCCTGATTACTTCAGATATGTTTGAATAATCAGACTTGTCGACGATACTTTCGAGCTCATTGACCATTTTTACAGGTATTCTAACAGTTATTCTTCTTGTGTCGGACGACATCGGGGCACCTTCAACGTTTTAGTCGGACGTATATCACTTATACGTCAGACAATAGGATTATAGATTTGTCCTCTTATAAATTTTTCGGTCAATGTCATATATTTTTTGAAAACGGTATATTTTGATATCTATACATAATACTTTAATAACTGAATAGGGTTTTTATAAACGAATGATCTTGGAAAGTGATAAAGAGAGAACGGAATCATCGAATATATTAATCGGAAGAAGGAAGGAGATGGAGTCACTTGATGATTACTCACATAGTGTATTAGAAGGGGGTGGGATGGTCATTCTCTTAAAAGGTGAAGCAGGTGTAGGAAAAAGTTATCTGGCGGAGGCTTTTACAGAAAAGTGTTTAGAGGAGGGATACAAAGTGTTGAAAGGGACATGCCTTTACTACGAGAGCACCGATCCTTATATACCATTTATAGAAGCTATGGGGGATTATCTAAAGGAAGATAATGTGGAAAGGGAACCAGATATACAATCTGTGCCGGTATCTAGCATCCCCATGAGTCTTATAGGCGCTGGAGTCGAAATAGAAGAAGAAACAGTGGAAATTTCTCTATCGGATAAAAGGGAATTGATGTTCGACAAGGTAACTAAAGCTGTAATCGATATCTCCAAAGAAAAACCTATCTTGTTATTTTTGGATGATCTGCAATGGATAGATGAAGCATCCGCATTACTACTTCACCATCTAGCAAGGCATACCGCTGAAAACAGGGTTTTGATCCTTGGTGCGTACAGGACTGAAGAACTAAAGCTCAAAGATAAGGATGTTCCTCTTAAGAAGGTAATGGATAGAATGTTGCAAGAGAAATTGGTGAAAGAGATGGAGGTTAACCGATTATCTTTTAAATATTCTTCTAGACTGATCAAAAATGTCCTCGGTTTGAAAGATCTTCCCAAATCCTTTCTATTGATGATGTACCGCGAATGCGAGGGGAATCCATATTATATCGTTGAAATGCTTAACTCAATGGTAGATGAAAGAGTGATCGACCCTTACTCTTATAAATGGGATCCAGAGAGGGATCTGTCAGACATCATAGTACCGGCATCCATCAAGGACATTACTAGGAGACGTATAGAAAACCTTTCCAAAGATGAAAAAAAGGTTATGATGTACGTATCGGTGATAGGTGCAGAATTCGGCTTCGAAGTATTAGAACGCAGCCTAGATATGGATGTTATTGAATTGTTGGATATAACTGATGATTTGAGGAGCATCGGGTTGATACAAGAAGGTGATAGTGACAAGGAAGAGACATATAGATTCACCCATATCCAAATGAGATCGGTTATCTACGAAAACATGGGTAAAAGCAGAAAGCGTGTCCTCCATCGAATGGTAGGTAAAGCCGTAGAGGAGATATACCAGGATAAACTGGAAGAACATTATTACCCGTTGAGCAGGCACTTCTTTAAAGGGAAGAATTTCTCAAAGGCATATGATTACTCGGTTAAAGCAGGTAATAAAGCAATGAATAGTTTTGCATTGGAGTCTGCCAGAGAATATTACGAAAGGGCATTGCTTTCACTAAGATCTATGAGGGAGGTCGAAGATAAAAAAGAAAAAGAAGAGCATCTGCTTAAACTAATAGGTGAACTAAGCCGAGATATAAGCGACTGGGATAAGGCGAAAATATCCTATGAGGATCTTTTAAAGATAGTAAAAACTAAAGATAATAAGCTAACAGAGGCAGAAGCCTTGAGAGATTTAGGATATATACATAGGGATATTCAAAAATTTCAAAGGGCAAAAGAATATTTTGAAAAAGCCTTGAGTATATCTAATAAAATAGATGATTATAATGGTATAGCTGACGCAAACAGGGGGTTGGGATACCTTCACTGGAGAGAAGGGAAGTTCAAAGATGCCTTGGAACACTACGAAGATGTTATCGAGAAGGCGGAAAAATCTGATAATACCCTCATAATCGCTCTGACGTACATAGATTTAGGCAATATATATGCACATAGAGGAGATTTCGATACAGCTATCCAGTATTACAAACAAAGTATTCCCGTTCTCAACGAACAGAATGCTTTCAGAGAACTGGCTAAGGCTTACAACAACCTTGGTGACCAGTATATGAAAAAAGAGGATTGGAACGCCGCCATAGAACATTTGGAAAAATGCGAAGAAAAAGCAAGAAAGATCGGAAACAAGACCTTCATAGGTTGGAGCTACTTCAACAGGGCCGAGGCTCTTTCATATATAGGAGAGATTCAGGAAGCAATAATGTATGCGGAGCGGGCGGAAAAGTTGATGAGAAACCTGAATGATCTTATAGGACTATCCAGTGTTTATAGGGTGAAAGGTATCATTAATAAAGAGGAAGGAAAACTGGAAGAAGCATTGTATAATTATCAACGAGCATTGGAAACCATAAAGGGGCTGGAGATACCTTTCACCTATGCAGAGACTAAATATGGGATAGGAGAGATTTACCAGATTATGGGGGATGTATATAAGGCGAGAGAAACCTATCTTGAGATAGTGGACATACTAGAGAGGATAGGTGCAGAGCAATTTCTAGAATTGGTAGAAGATCGGCTGCGTTCCCTGCCATCGGATCAAGAGTAGAGCCATTCCTCGTCAGGTTTTGAATATTCCGTATATTCGGAATCATCGAAGAATATGTTCAACTCTCTTTGTGCACTCTTAGGTGAATCGGACGCATGGACGATGTTCCTAGATATATCCATGGCAAAATCGGCTCGAATGGTTCCCGGAGTTGCCTTTTTAGGGTCTGTTTTTCCGACTATTTCTCTTACAACGGAAACAGAAGAAAGGCCCGAAACCGCCATAACGATTACGGGGCCTGATGTTATATAGTCTATCAATGATTCATAAAAATCCTTACCTTGATGTTCGGCATAGTGAACGGAGGCTATTTCTTCCGTTACCTCAATCATCTTCAAAGCATCTATACGTAATCCACGCTTTTCAAATCGTGATATAATCACTCCAATCAAACATCTCTGTACACCATCGGGTTTGATCATTACGAATGTTCTCTCCAAAGAAAATCACTACTCCTTAGTCTTTTTTCTACGGATCATCTTCTTTTTACCGGAGGCCTTTTTATGATGGGTGATAATCGCCTTTTCCTGGGCATACTTCATTGTCCATCGTGTTTCTCGATCCTTTCTTTTGAGTTTGATCATGTTCTTCTCACATTTGTTACTGCAAAAGAAGAATTTCTTGCCATCGGTTTTAACAAATATCTTACCCGTACCGGGTTCAATAACGTGGCCGCAAAAAGAACATGGCCTGGTGGTTTCCGGCATGTCTATCTCACCCCGATACTCCTAGCCTCCCTAGCAGTTTCTCTAAGCATCAAAATATCGCCTTTTTGAACAGGACCCATAACGTTACGAGTTATGATCCTACCCTCGTCTCTACCACCAAGTACCCTTACCTTTACTTGGGTAGCCTCGCCGGTCATACCGGTCCTTCCGATTAACTCGACTACTTCTCCGGGCGTGCCTTCATAATTTGCCATTTAAGACGCCTCTTTTACTTCTTTAATTTAGATAGTGATTTCACAAGAGAATCAACCATCTCTCCACCTTTACCCGGTTTAATTATTGCGATGGAAGCCGCTCCCGCGTTCATCCCCACTGCACCACCAAGTTCTTGTTTTGACGGGACGTAAGCATAAGGAACTTCCCTTTCTTCGCAAAGTAAAGGTATGTGTGCGAGGATCTCTGGTGGATTTACATCCTCTGCCATTACTACTAGCTTGGCTTCTCCTCTTTCAACTACTTTGGTTACCTCGTTAGTGCCCTTTCTGACCCTACCGGTGTCTCTTGCAAGCTCAACAACCTCATAGGTCTTGTCTACCAATTCATTGGGCATGTCGAAGTTTACATATATTTTATTTGCCATGTTTTTACACCTCATTCAGATATGATATCTTCATCATTCATCGGTTTTGGATTACCCTTTACACAGGTGTAATATAAAAAGGTTTTGAGATGTAGTTTCTAAAATTCACCTTCGGGTATAACCCGATCATATAATTTTTTTATCAGAACCGGTACCAATATCCATAATGTTATGATAAGGAAAGGATCATCTACGCCCAGGTAGATTAACAAAACAGTAGAGATTACACCAAATAATAAGCCGATCAATGCCCCTACCTTATGTACAGGTTTCATCGTTATACCATCTGATAAGACTATAATTAATTTCTTATTCATTTTCATGTATAATATCCAATTGTTCGATAATAATATATAGCCGAAGGATATTACATTTCGATTAAGATGAAAAAAGATAATAGGATATCTATGGAACATGGAGCCGGTGGCGAGACCATGACTTCCTTTATCAAGGAAGAGATATTACCACTCTTTACGAAGGATTTGGGTGAAATATCCCTTGAATATATGGATGATTCCGCAGTGATAGATGATGTCGTCTTCACTATAGACAGCCATACTGTAAAACCTATCATTTTTCCAGGTGGAGATCTGGGCAGTCTTTCCATTTGTGGTACGATAAACGATCTGTTAGCGGTTGGAGCTATGCCTAGAGCCATAGGTCTTGCACTTGTGATGCCTGAAGGTTTCGAGTTCTCCCGTCTAAAAACCATCCTTAACAGTGCATCCGAGATTTCAAAAGAAACCGGCATATCTATAGTTGCTGGGGACACAAAGGTAGTAGGAAGGGACGACCTGGATGATCCGATTATCACTACTGCAGGTATAGGTAGAAGATATCCATCTATGGATGCTAACCTTGAACGTGCCGGCGGCCGGAATACCAGATGGTTATCTGACAACAACCTCAACCCCGGAGATAAAATCATCTTAACCGGCTCAGTTGGAGACCATGGTATAACCATATTGTCTGAAAGAGAAGGGTACGGCTTCGGTGGAGAAGTGTCGAGCGATGTAAGCGCTCTCGTTGAAGTTATGGAGGTTGCCCTTTCGCAAGGAGGGGTTGCTACTGCCAAAGATCCTACGAGGGGCGGTCTGGCCAACGCATTAAACGAGTTTGCAGCCAAATCGGGGGTAGGTATTGAGGTAGATGAGTGTAAGATACCGATAAAGGATTGGGTGGAATCCGCAGGAGAGATGTTAGGTATCGATCCACTCACCATAGGTAACGAAGGTAAAATGGTACTGGCGGTTCATCCATCTCGTGCTCAGAAAGTCTTAGAGGCTGTAAAAGGCACGGAAGATGGGAAAGATGCCGCTATGATCGGTGAGGTTAAAGAAGACTTGAAAGGCGTAGTTTTAAGGACCGCTGTAGGCGGAAAACGTATTCTTGAACCCCCGGTGGGAGACCCGGTACCAAGAATATGCTAACGTTCGTACTTCTTGTATACGAAGAGAATACACAGAAAAATCGGAATAGCTACGGCGGATATGATCACCCAGGATAAACCTCTATTACCATCAGTAAGGCCGATACCGGTTGAAGTATCTTCAATAACAGTAATGACCGCTGTGTCCATATCCACATTTCCAGCCTCATCTTCAACTCGAAGACTTATGATATATATTCCCGGCTGCCGGAAGACCGCCGAGACTATCTTTCCGTCGGTTTCGTAAATTCCATTTCCGGTAAGATCCCATCGATAGGACACTATTCCTTTGTTATCCCAACTGTAACTTCCGTCGAAATTGACGATTGAACCCGCTTGAACCACCCTGTCCCTTCCGGCATCCGCGATAGGTCTGACGATATCGCTTTTCCAGTCGTGCATGAATATACCCGCGAAATATTCGCCCACTGCCTCATTATCGACTATCAACCCGACTTCCCGATTCTGCAGAACGGAATTCGAGTTCCAGTTGATGCTCGATATCAACACCCTTCTGTTATCCACCACCATCCCCTTGTTATGAATCTTGTCAAGACCGGTATAGGGGTCCAGCAGGCCTACCTCCAGGGTGATGTTCCTTTGGTAGGATATGTTGTTCAACCTTTCCATGGTGTAGTCGTTGTCTGTCCTACCGCCCCCCAGATTGTACCATGTGGAATCCAGTTGTATCTTCACATCCACACCCCTTTCGGCCGCACGTATGAGGGCGCCCAGGTAGGGGTTCTCCATGTCACCCCACTCGTAGGCGTAGAACTGCTGTACCTTTATGTTGTTCTCCGCGCCATCTATCATTCCCAGGATGGTATCTTCCGACATGGACGAATCCGGCGAAAGAACCGGGGTGACGGTAAAATTACCGTTCATATACTTCGTGTGGTACAATGGACGATACGTGGGGTAACTATCGTATTCCGTGGAGTAGTCGGTATCACCGGTGGATGTGTAGGGATTGGCGTAATGGCTATCCCATAGGTACATCTCGGTGAAGAAATCCGCCAAGGTACCATCTTCGATAACCATGCCCCAACCCCGGTTACCGTAGTTACCGTCCATGGGGTAGCCCATGCTGCCGAAATTCTCCGAGGATACCAGTACCGATGAGTTATCGGCTATCATGAATTTACTGTGAAAGAAGTTGTAGGGTGAAAAGTACCCGGCCCGGAGCATCTTGACCTCGGCACCGGCCTCCCGGATGAAGTTCAGTATCCTCCGTCCGTGGGCGGAGATACCACCCACCGGACTCCCCTCCACCAGTACCCTTACCTCGATACCTTGGGATGACATGTTTGCTATCTTCTCGGCCATGAATGGATTACTGAGGATGTACACGCCCACCACAAGGTTACTCTCCACACAGTCGAGAAAGTCCATCATCGCGTCGAACGAGTTATCCGGGGCGGCGAATAGAGTTGCGTTCCCTGTCGCATCTATGGGTTCTACGGTGAAGTTGGATTGCCCCAACCGCCATCTTCTCACCCAGGTCCAGTCTTCCGCGGTGTCCGTGTCCCGGGAATTCCTCTTTGCGTAGAAACCTCTGCTCATCCCCCGGAAGCGGGGGCCTGCCCATCCTTTCACATCATCCTCTCCGTCCCCGTAACAGAAGGTGTCCATGAGCTCATCCCCCTTCATGAGCATCACATCGTCGCCCTTATCCACCAGTCTGAAGAGTCCCGTACGGGGAAGCCCGCCCGTGTCCCATGTATAATCCGGGCTTCTTTGCCATACCTCCTTGTATCCCTCCTCTTCCTCCGCTAGTACCAGCCTATCTCCCGCTGCCAGCACAATATCCGGGAGGTGTACGGTACCCCTGCCGTTGGTCAACGTCCACCCCTGCAGTGAGGTGTCAGCACCCCAATTCTCCAGCACCACGTATTCACAGCCAGGGTCCGAATAGATGTACACCTCCACGATCTTGATATTATCGACCTCTTGTGCCCCGGTTAACGGAAGGGGTGATATCAGGAGGACCATGATCATGATCACAGCCCAGGGCACTCTTTGCAGTCGGCATCTGCTGTCTACCTTTCTCAGGTTAACACGGTTGGTATATGATGGATTTTGCACCCTTGGCGTGAACTTTTATAGGTATTAAAATGTAACTCACGGGCACATGGTCAATACTTAAATATGTATTGTCGTTAGTGTTGAAATCACGTTGTGCCGAGGTGGCCCAGCCCGGCTAAGGCGGTGGCCTCGAGAGCCACTGGTGCTTTGCACCTCGGGAGTTCGAATCTCCCCCTCGGCGTTCTCTCATTATCATTCGTTCACGCCTCGTGGTAGATTCGAAAACTGTTAAGAATCAAAGATTCTCAACGCTCGCTAAGCAGAACTTCACTCACCCGCACCCTCGTCATTACCACATACCTGAGATCGAATAAAACCTGAAACTCTCAGCGACTGGTGTAGTCCAAGGTATTCGCACGCCACATGTTTTTCAGAAGATAAAGACCCGCCCTGAAAAAACCCCTCTCACTAGTGAAACGCCTGGCGAACTTCAACTGCGAGCGTACGAGATATGTACGGGGGTGGCACTTGAGCAGAGAGCGTATCAGCAGCTTTCTGAGCTCATCAGGCTCAAAATGCGGATGATTCCATACCAGATGCATGGTATCGTATCTGCTCCAATCCCTCTCGAATATACCGTAACTATCCTCGATATCATCCCATAAGGGGGTCCGGGGTAAAGGAGTGAGTATCCTTATCTGCGTGTGGTCGAGCTTCAATCCCCTGAGTGTGTTCACATCATCCGTTACGCTCCGCCCGGTATCGCCCTCGTAACCTATGATGAAGAATCCGAGGAGATATATGAATTCGTGAACCTCCTTAACGAAATCGACGGTATCCGAGGCGTCCATGGTGATCTTGTTCATGGATGCCAGCGTATCCTGGGAGAAACTCTCTATCCCGATAAAAGCACCCAGCATGTTCATCTCGTACCACTCCCGCCAGTTCCTTGACAGATGATCTACCGTTGTCATGCAGAACCAGTGGATACCGGACTGAGCCAGCAATTCGATCACCTTTCTCGTGTGTTTGGGGAACAGCGAGAAATTTTCGTCGTATATTATCACTTCCCGTATACCCCTCTCCCGGTAGATTTCGATAACTTCCTTTATACTTTCCAATGTAATCTTTTGCGGCTTCGAGCAAAAGGAAGGGGTCTGGCAGAAGTCGCATCTCAGGGGACAACCTCTCGTGGTAAACAGGATACCCACCGGGTTTATCTTCAATCCGAAAGACGTCTGGACATACCATATAAGGGGCGGATGTCGTATCCTGTCTATTTTCAGTCCGAGTTTTGCGGCGATCCTCTCCTCCCCGTAACCTATCATTAGCTCGTCGAAATGTTCTTCGATACCCGGGGTTAAGGCCCCGTAATTACCCCCCCATATCTCCACATCACGACGGGCCCTCTTCGCCGTCTTTATCATACCTATTATCTCATCTATCTCGTTCACGTAGAACGAGTATCCCACGATGTCGTATCCCTTTTCAAGGGCTTGAACATATTCATCGTGGGTGGGATATTCCAGTATACCTATCTTCGGTATGTTGTATTTGAGAAAGCGAAGGCCAAAGGAATTGATACGCGGGAAACTGTAAGTGAACACCCGACGCTGAGTATCCCTTCTGAAATTATCCCAGTAACCCTCGTCGGGCATGGGCATCGTCGTCAGTAAAACCCTTTTCTCGATTTTCATAATCTTTTTTGGTTAAGGGATTGTAAGTTTATTTACGTTTCTATTACATGTTATAATTTTATCATATAGTACATAGAAGAGTTCCACGATTTATCGATGTACACAGTTTTATCCTAGATATAATAACCCAAAGGCTTTAAGGGTGTTAGATTATTCCAACTTAAGAAAGATATTCAAGTAAATAGGTGAAAGACCCTGGCCGAAACACACAAGAGTAAGATAGTATTGTTGGGCGACGGTGCGGTGGGCAAGACATCGTTGGTAAAGCGATACGTAGATCAAACCTTTTCTGATTCGTATATAGCCACGATCGGAGCCAACTTCAAGAAAAAGATAATAAATTATGATGATAGAGGGATAACATTGAAGATGCTTATCGGGGATCTTATCGGACAGCAAGGTTATCAACAGACACAGAAGGCGAACATGAGAGGTGCCAAAGGTGCACTGATACTTTGTGACCTTACGAGACCTGAGACCCGGGAGTCAATAGAATCCTACTGGATCCCTCTGCTAAAAGAGGTACTGGGAGATGCGCCGTCGATGATCTTTCTGGCAAACAAATCCGACCTGGTAGATATGGAGGATGAGGAACTGAAGTCATATAGATCCGAGCTTCTATCTCTCAGCGAAAAATACAACACAAAATTCTTTTTCACAAGTGCGAAAACCGGCGATAATGTTGAACATTCTTTCTTTGATCTCGGCCTCCTCTCACTTAACCAAGAACCTGCCACCTATCATTCCGACGAGTTGTATCATGCTAAAGAAGACATATCATCGGTAGAAGTATTGGACCTTTTCAAGGCACAACTGTATCTTGAATTGGGGGGTGAAGAGTTCGTCAACCCCATTCTACAAGCACAACTACCAAGGGCAGGTATAGATGTAAACAATGTACCAACGGTCGCCCAGCTTGAGGAATTGAATGAAAGGATAAAGGAAGTGGAATTGGATTTTCTAGGTGAAAAAGGAGCCAATAAATACTATTTCAAAAGGAAGAGCATATTAACCAAATTGAAAGGATAAGCCCGGGATAAGTGTATCTTTATGAGAGGACTGTTCATAGGTAGGTTTCAACCTTTCCATCTAGGCCATCTATCAGTAGTGGAAACCATGGAGAAGGAATGTGATACTATCATTATCGGCGTCGGAAGCGCACAAAAGATGAGGGAGGAGGATAACCCACTCTCGGGAGGGGAGCGGATAGATATGATAAAAAAGGTACTTGACGGTAAAGGATACGAAAACTACGAGATATATCCAGTCCCTGACATAAACTGCTACCCCAAATGGCCCTATTATGTTAAAACCATCATCCCTCACTTTGACATCGTATATGGGAACTCCGGTATAGTTACCGAACTCTTTGAAAACATAGGAATCGACGTAAGGCATATCCAGATAGTCAACAGGGATAATTGGAAGGGAAAAGAAGTAAGACGGAGAATGAAAGAAGGCGGAGATTGGAAAGACCTCGTCCCCCCTGAAATTGTTGAATATATGAAAGATGTCGATATCGAAGAAAGATCGATGCCCATAATCAGGATGAAAAATGATACTGAAAAAGAACTAGCAGACATATTAACGAAAAGTAGTATGACTATATCTATTGCCGAATCTTGTACAGGGGGCTTGATCGCGAATCGCCTGACCGATGTACCCGGATCTTCGACCTATTTTGAAAGAGGGGTTGTTACATACAGTAACCAGTCAAAATCGGAGTTGTTAGGGGTGGATGAAACTGTGATCAATGAGAAGGGTGCGGTGAGTCCAGAGGTTGTAAGGAGTATGGCAAAGGGCATACGGGAGAATGCAAATACGGATATAGGCCTTGCCGTAACAGGCATAGCCGGGCCAGGAGGGGGGAGTGAACACAAACCCGTGGGCACCGTATATATCGGATTGTCCATAGGGGATAATACGATGACTAAACATCTTCAACTGTCGGGAAATAGACACGAGATAAAAGAACAAATATCGGAAGAAGCATTAAGATGGTTAATTGTAGTTCTAAAGGAATAGATTAGCTGTCCCTAAAGCTCTGAGTTATGTTTTCTAATTTACCGAATAACCCTGTTGTATTATAATTACGTTCGGTTATCACCGCAACAAATTCTTTTTCACCTATGTTTGCGACGATTATTTTGCCCTTCTGAGAATAGATAACGATAAAACTCGATGACCCCATGCTTAGATCCGAGTTCACTGTCTGTGTCGCACCTAAAATAGTTGCCATCATAATTGCAAAAGTCTCCTCACGGACATTTGATTGTAGATCTGATGACAATATATTACCGTTTTTACTGATTATCGCAGAACCTAATACTCCATCTTCCCTCAAACTCTCCAAAATATTTTCCATATCCTCGGCAATAGTGATCACCATATTTAGAACCCCCTTTTGTCAACATCGAACTCACAATGATCGTCACCAAGACTTTCACATCTAGTTTCTTTAACGTCCACAATACTTCCCTCGGCTTTCTCGTAAACCGATGCGATTATACCACACAATCTATGACATGTATGTGCTGCAGATTCTTCGTTCACTTCGATGCTTCCTTTTACTATAGCTTTATCTTCCTCAAAACTGACCTCATCGACCCACCCCCTTGCTTTTATGAGTTTTGCCGCCTTTTCCAATATATCGCTATCGCGAGGGATCATCTCAAGAATGCCATCTCCGATGACCCTGCCTTCTCGATAGAACAAGCCCTCATATGCCGTGGCCATAACACCTTGGTAGAAGGTCGCTATTTCTTTTAATTCCTTATCGGAGAGTTTAACAAACTTCATTTTACTCATCTCATTGATTTTATTTGTAGCATTCGGGACATAGTAATTGTCCGTCATTCATAGATAATCGATCCGAATATATGGCACAGCTTTCGCAGTAGCCCGATATCTCTCTTCTAGATGGCTCCTTATATTCGTCTATGCTTTCGGGGTATTGAATCCTTGCATATTCTCTAGTGATATCTAACAAAGCGGGTGACAATTCGATGATATCGTTTTCAGTCAACATGCCTACCAAATCATCCTCCTTTGTAACTGGTAAATGTCTCACACCTAATTCCGCCATTATCTTGGCTGCATAACCTAGGTCTCTGTTTCCCTCGATAGAGTGTACTGGTGAAGACATGATATCATCGACCTTAACTTTATCTGGGTTCAAACCTTCGGCGACGGTTTTGAACACTATATCCATCTCTGTTATTATACCTTCGAGAGACCCATCGTCCGAAAGAACTAAAAGGCTGCCCACTCCGGCTTCTTTCATCAGTTTAGCGGCTTTCCTTACACATTGACCTCTCTTGATTATGATGGGATTTACACTCATCACATCTTGTATTCGTACATCCGGGTTTTCGAATGTTTCCATGAGCAATCCTGAATAGGAATTATAAAGTGCCTATTAAACCTTTCGTATAAAAATCGGGGTTTATACCGTTAGAGTTCATACCATTAAACACATGAATTACATTTATATCTCACCCCTTGATATCCCTTAGATCATCATGCATTTCGAATTGGAAGCAATCCTCTCCTTCAGCGGCGAGTTGAACAAGGCGGGAGAACAGATACTCGAGACAATTAACGAGGCAAACCTCGATATCCTTAAACGAGGTGTTCCCAGAGGTGTAGATGGAGGAGCTACTGTCATAGACCATGATATTGACGGAAGCACACTCAAGATCAAAATAGTGTCCGATAGGTATGTTCGCGCTCACGATGCCGTCATCAGACTTAAAAAGAAGTTTAGCGAAGATATGGGAAAGAAGTATAAGATAGGTGTTAGGGACGTTAAAATTAAATCATACACCATAAGATTAAACTTGGACCGGGAACCGAAGGATAAGATTGAGGTTCCCTACGTTAAAAAATTAGACGTAGAAGGTAAAAAATGTACCGTATTATTGGAAGAACTTACGGAGGAGCAGCTGTCAAAAAATTTCGTAGATCGTATTATTAATAGGATAAAAGAAAAAATCGATGCCCAGTATTATCAGGGCAAAGAAGAATTATGGAATCTAATATGGTACTCCGGTAGAAAGGATATATTGTGGGACAAAGATCCTACGGAAGAGATGGCGAAAAGGGGATGGATCAAACAGGGTCCTACCAAGGGGAAATGGTTCTACAGGCCACAAGCGGCTAAAATTCTACGATGTATGGAGGAAATAGCGTATAAAGAAGTCCTTGAACCCTTGGAATTTCAAGAGGTCATAGAGTCTTTCATGGTTCCCTTCGATGTTTGGCAGGATACAGGGCATATGGAAGGCGTACCTAACGAGGTGTATTATGTATGCGAACCGATTACTAGAGATCCGTATGAGTGGGAAGAGTTGATAGACCACATCAAGATATCAAAAGACGTTCCACAGGAAAAACTTAGAGAGCTGGTGACTCCGCCTAAATTCGGCATCTGCTACGCACAGTGCCCGCTCATCTACTGGTCTTTAAAGAACCAAACCATAGCTGAAGATAGCCTTCCCGTTCTACTTTACGATAGGAGTGTCCCCAGCGCTAGATATGAATCCGGAGGTCGGCATGGGATCGAAAGAGTCGATGAATTTCATCGAATAGAACCCGTTTACATAGGAACCAAAGAGCAGTTATTGGAATTGAAGGATAAACTTATTGAGAGATACACATACGTTTTTGAGGAGATACTACAGCTTGAATGGCGTATCGCAAAAGTAGCGCCATTCTATATGCAGCAGGCGGGAACCGATAGTGAGGATGAAGAAGAAGTGCTGGGAACCATAGATTTCGAAGCTTACATGCCCTATCGTGGCGGTAGAGAGGATAGCAAATGGCTGGAATTCCAAAATCTTAGCGTTTTCAGAAAATATACCAAGGCATTTAACATAAAATCCCAAAAAGAAGAGCTTTATTCAGGTTGTAGCGGTATAGGACTGGAAAGATGGACGGCGGCTTTCCTTGCACAAAAAGGTATACAGCCTGATAAATGGCCCGAGAGATTCAAAGAAATATGCGGAGATTTACCGAAAGGCTTAAATCTTCTATGAGTTAACCAAAAAGTTGTTATATTGTAATTAGATAACATCATCTCACTCCTACCTGAGGAATAACGATGGCTAAGAGAAAATCTAGGCGAACAGCAAGGCGCGTAAAGGACAAATGGAAAACGAAAAGATGGTACAGAATTGTATCACCCGATATGTTTGATGGTAGAGTAGTCGGCGAATCGCCAGCATCAGACCCGGAGTTACTTCTGGGGAGGGTTTGCGACGTAAACCTTCAGGACCTAGTGGGTGATTTTTCGAAGATCCATATAAAGGTAAAACTAAAAGTTAATGGGGTCAGAGGCGGTGAATGTATTTCACGGTTTATCGACCATGACATGACTACTGATTATATAAGACGACTTACACGTAGGAGACGTTCTAAGATTGATTCTGTATATGATGTTTCCACCAAAGAAGGATATAAAGTTAGGATAAAAGTGCTCTCCATAACTGACAAAAGAATTAACACATCTATCAAGGGATCCCTTCGTAATCGTCAAGAAAAGATCATCAAAGAGGAATCTGAAAATTCGACCCTTTCGCATCTTGTACAGAAGATGCTTTTCGGAAAACTAGCTACGAACATTAAAAAAGGTTGCAAGGATGTTTACCCGCTCAAGAGGGTTGAAATAAGAAAAAGTGAGGTATTGTCTATTCCTTTAGAAGAAGAGGTCGTGGAAAAGATCGTTACCGACAAGGAGTTAAAGGAAGAAAAGGAAGAAGAGGAAAAGGCAGTAGAAGCAGAGGAGGATAAAGAGGTCGAGAAGCCTAAAGAAAAGAAGGTTACCAAGAGTGAGGTTCTTGCGGAGTTTCAGGAGATAAAAGACGTGGGCCCCACAATGGCAGAAAAACTCTATGACGGCGGTTTTAAATCTGTTGAACAATTGAAGGCAGCGTCCCGGGATGATCTAATCAAGATAGATGGTGTCGGACCATCATTCTCTGAAAAAATATACAAAGCACTTCATCCCGATGAATAGTTAATATTCGAGATAAAGCGGTACGGTCTGGTAGAGCGCAGGGATTTGATTCGCTTTTCCTCCACCTATCAAAACCACCTGTTTTAACATCCGCATCAACTGTCGGGGTGGCTTTGCAGGGAAGATGTGCGGCATCTTCCCCGCACAATCGAGGGCATGGTCAGACCAAAGTGCCCTCGAATGCAGCCTGGTAGAGCGCAGGAATACGCATCACCGTTCCTCCGCCTACCATACATCAGCAAATACAAACCATCCGCATCAACTGTCGGGGTGGCTCAGCCTGGTAGAGCGCCGGACTCATAGGGACCCTTTGAGGGTATTTGAGGCGCGAAGAACCTGCCCTGGATCCTGAGCGATCCGGAGGCCGCGGGTTCAAACCCCGCCCCCGACATTCACTTTTTTGGGAATTTTAAGGGGTTTGAACCAAGGGTTCACGAGCCGATCTTTGATTGGTGAGCGTTTAGAATTACGAAGTTATGAGTAATTCCGAACAGCGAACAAATCTTTGATTGGTGAGCGTTTAGAATTACGAAGTTATGAGTAATTCCGAACAGCGAACAAATCTTTGATTGGTGAGCGTTT
>JAFDTZ010000028.1 GCA_019594305.1 Thermoplasmata archaeon | reverse complement strand
TAGAAGAAGATATCATACATCTGTCTTGGAAGGAGATGGATGATTTTGTTGAGTACATAATCATCGAAGATAGCCATCCGTATATGGTGACATCTAGGGTGGTGAATAGAACGTCCCTGAATCATACATCTATTTCATACACGGAAGGGGAAGTAAGATATTTCGGAGTTATCGGCGTGACCAATGAATCATCGGAAATACCTCTGGGGATGACCTCTACAGCAGAACCTAGAGATCCCATGGCGGAGCTTATGGAAACACCTTTCTACCGTATGTTCACCGCCGGTCGCTCCGATATAACTTTCGAAGAGATGGAAGGATTCCTATCAGTTGAACTATACAGCTGGTGGATCCTATTGGTGGGTATATACCTTTCATATATATCCGTGAAAAGCGTAACCGAGGATTATGAGGAAAGAAGGATGGACATAATATTCTCCACACCTTTACCCAGACGACAGTATATACTAGAGAAATTCTTAGCGTTGAGTTTGTTTACGCTTCTCATGCTTATTCTCTCCGGACTTTTCTTGATGTTTTCAGTTAATTCATTAGGTGAGCCCGGCGGTACCGTTTTCTTTGTTTCATTGGTAACTTCATGGCCCATGTTCCTGGTGATAATCGCAGTGTCTATGTTACTTGCAGTTCTCACTAAAAGTTCACGCGTAGCGGTGGGGGCTTCCTTTGCCGTTATACTTGTTCAATATGCATTATTCATGGCGGCCCACATGGTGGAGAGCCTGGAACCGGTTTTACCCTTTACCATATGCCATCACTGGGATTACAATTCGGTACTGCTGGACGGAGTGGTTTACCCGTGGCATCTTTTATTGTTGACAGCGGTTGCAATCGTGTTAATAGCGGGTTCAATTATCATATTCCAAGATAGCGATATACCCGCTTGAGATATTCATTAAATCGCAGTTCATACAAAAATGATAAATACTACATGTCTAATATTTCCAATAACAAAGGGCATTAACATGAAAAAAAATAGCTTAACGAGAAATCAGAAAAAACTGATAGACGGTTTGATCAAGGCAGACGTCAACAAACATGTTGCAAAGGTTTTCGCCTACCTCCTTGGAAATGATGAAGTAAAGAGTATAGATATTCAGAAGGCTACGGGATTGAAACAACCGGAGGTCTCAATAGCTATACGAAAACTCGAAGATCGCGGTTGGGTAACTAAGAGGACCATCAATCTGGGAAAATCAGGAAGACCTTTCTATGAATATAGCTTAAATATGGAACTTGATGATATCATTGCAGAGATCGAAGGGTTAGAGAAAGAAAAGATCAAAGAAATCGAAGACAATCTGAAGGATATCAAAGAGTACGCTAACGCTATATAATAACAATTAGTTGTCATAATACAAAGGCACCTGGGCTTTTAGGTGATATGCAGATAGTCCGAATGTATATTTTTTCGACTAAATGGAAGCCATCGTCCTCAATAGCTCACAGCGCTCGCTGTTCAGGACGCTCGTTAAATAATCAAGCCACTGGAGGGATTCGAACCCCCGACCTATGGTTTACGAAACCATCGCTCCAGCCTGCTGAGCTACAGTGGCAATATTGTAAACAAAAACACTTGAAGTTAACGTGACTGGAATGGACCCTTCTTGAAAATTCTTTTTGATCTCTCCAGGGCTTCTATACCAGGCATGGGTTTACCGGCAAGGAAGTTTATACATGAACCACCACCGGTGGATATGTGGTTTATCTCATCTTCGATATCAAGTTTTTCCAATACCGCTACCGAATGGCCCCCACCGATGATACTGAATGCATCGGAGTGTGCCACCGCCCTGAAAAGTTCAGTAGTACCTATGGAGAAATCTTCATTTTCAAATACACCCGCAGGGCCGTTGACGATAACGAGTTTGGCATTTATCAACTCTTTTGTGTAATCCATTAGGGTCTCAAGACCGATATCGAATATGGGATATTCCGAGGGAAGTTCTTCCAGCCCTACATCCTTTCTTGATTCATCAACATTAAGTGCAATATCACGAGGTATTCTGATCTTATCACCCCAACGTTCAAGTATTTTCTTTGCACGCTGGACAAGTGCATCATAGTCTGTGAACTCTCGTTTGAGGACGTCAACACTACCCTTTCCGATGTCGTGTCCCGAGGCCATTAAAAATATGTTTCCCATTAGCCCGGTAGTAAGGATCGTGTCCATACTCTCCTGTGAAAGCATGTGTTCCGCAACCTCCATCGAATCATCTATCTTTGTACCACCTAATATGGCTATCTTCGGCCTGTTGTTTTCCTTGAATGCACGCCCTATGTCTTCCAGTTCCTTTTGCATCACCCTTCCCGCAATGTTTGGCACTACTTCGGCGAAGCCGATCAGTGACGGTTGAGCACGGTGGGCGGCCGCAAAGGCGTCATTAACGAAAAAATCTACCAACGGGGCCAAGTTACTTACCATGTGGGTTCCCTTATGTTTATTCCAATCAGACTCGCCTTTAAGGGTGATCTCCTCAGCGTAGAACCGGGTGTTCTCCAGAAGTATCTTATCACCGGATTTCATGTTCCCTATCCTTGTCCTTACATGACTGTCGAAGAGTCCGTCTACATATTCTACACGCTTACCAAGAAGTTGAGACATCCTGATTGCGTGCTGATCCATTGTTGTGTAGTCATTTTTCCCCGGACGGCTTTGATGAGCCAAGATAACCACCTTTGCATTCTCAAGGTCTTTTATAGTTTCCAAATGACTCCTTATACGGTGGTCATCAAGTATCCTTCCGGTACTAGGATCTATAGGTGAGTTTATATCCACCCTTACCAGCACCGTTCTGCCCCTTAGATTGAAGTCATCCAGCGTGAAGAATTTATGTTCAACATCGGACATGGTATCACAAATGGATTACGGGTAAATGATATAAGCTTTATTATCATAAAGGTAGTTTTCATCCTTAATCGCACCAAAATTTTCATATTGAACCCCAAACTGTTCATGAGGTGATGTCAATAGAAAAACGTCTAAAACGCGTATTACGCGATGTCGAAGAGGTAGTCACAGAGGAAGAACTAAGAAAAGTATTGGAAGATAATTCATCTCCCACTGCTTATATCGGTATCGAGCCGTCCGGATTCATGCACATAGGTCAGGGCATGCTCACTGCAAGAAAGGTAAGAGATATGCAAGAGGCAGGGTTTACAGTGAAGATACTGCTTGCAGACTGGCACGCTTACATAAACGATAAATTCGGTGGTTCCATAGAGGACATAAAGATATGTGGTGATTATATCCGAGACTGTTTCATTGCCCTGGGTGTCGACAAGGATAAAGTCGAGTTCGTTCTTGCCAGCGAGATAATGGACAACATGGATTACTGGGAAAGGGTACTTCGAGTAGCTAAGGCAAATTCCGTAGCACGTATACGCCGCTCGGTGGATATAATGGGAAGGGAAGCTGAAGATACGGATTCGGATTCTTCAAAACTAATTTACCCATCACTTCAGGTAACAGATATTTTCGAACTCGGTGTCGATGTGGCCTATGCAGGTATGGATCAGCGAAGGGCACACATGCTTGCAAGAGACACCGCCGATAAGCTAGGTTGGAAGAAACCGGTAGCCATTCACACCCCCATACTTACAGGTCTCAAGGGAGGCGGACGTATGGATTCAGCTCACAAAGGCAAGATGAGTAAGAGCGACCCCGACTCCTGTATCTTTATACACGATACACCTGAAGATATAAGCAGAAAGGTAAAGGGCGCATTCTGCCCACCTTCAAAAGAGGACAACCCTATGCTGGATATGTGTAGGTACCTAATATTCCCTGAAACTTCTGAGATCAATGTCCCCAGAGACGAAAAATGGGGGGGACCTTTATTATACAAAACATACAAAGAGCTGGAAGGCGCTTATATCAAAGGTGAGCTTCATCCGGCGGATTTAAAGAACGCGGTGAACCTATATTTAACAGACCTATTAAAACCGGTTAGGCAGCACTTCCAGCAAAATCCGGACAACTACGGAAGGATGAAGGAATTAATCCCTACTTCGCTCTAACCCTTCTTTACGTATCCACGATTTTGCTTCTTCCACCATCCGCTCCAGAACATCTTCTACCTTTCCTTTCCCCCTAAGGACTCCGGCACCCCTATGACCTCCACCGGAGATCCCATCACAAGCCTGAGATACTTTGTTGAACAGATATCCAAGGTCGAAACCCGCCTCCACCAACTCACTTTTAGCTCTTGCGGAAATAAGTATTTCATCATCTCGCTGGGATGCGGCAAAGGCCACATCTGCACCTGCTAAGAGCAGCATATTGCATACGGACGATTCGAAGGAGCTGACGAAGGAATATGCTATCAGATATCCGTTGACCCTTTCATGGGAAGAGCGACTCGCACCCTTCAATCGACATATCTTTTCCGAATACGAGGGTGTTCTTTGTAATATATTGTGGACTTGATCTATGGTGATATCTGATTTACTCAAGACATCCCAGAGAATTTTGAAAGTGAGATGGTCGCCCCTTCTGAAATTCGATGTGTCGGATAAAATACCCGCGACGATAGCAACCGCCTCTCTGTCGGTGAGCTCACCGGGCTTTATCATATCATATATGATCTCTACACAGGATTTTCTATCTTCGTATATTATATCTCGATCCCAAAGGTTGACTTGATGATGATCTATCACCATTACCCCTTCGTCCGGTAGAACCATGGGTTCGAGTTGCTTAGGGTCGGGTGTATCTACAACTACCACCAGATCAAAATCATCGAATTTCGGAGCCACAACGGGCTCGATATCGAGATACTTCATTAATCTTTTACCCCTGCTGTCGGGTCCGTTGGGTAAACCTATCACCCCTTCGTATCTCGTCCACAAGAGATACAAACTAGCAATAGCATCTGGATCTGCGTTCTGATGGGCGATGAAGAGGTTGTTTACCCCTTCCCGAATGTCCATCTATCCGCCGCCGGTTGGTCCCTGCTGCAAACCACTTAAGGAAGCACTCAATTCCTTCTGAATGTTTTGAAAGTTCTTCCTCAATTTATCTTCCTGTCTAGCGATCGCCTTTACCCTCACTTGGGTGGATTCGAGATCGTCTTTCAGCTCTTCGATCAACTTTTCACGGTCTTCGATCTTAATCATAATGTTTTCGCCCACGTTTTTGTAAACGGGTGACTCTTCACTCAATTTTTCCAACTCTTCCAAAGCACGTTCCGTTTCGTTCTCTTTGAGCTGTAATTGCTGCTTTTGTGTGATTATCCGCTGCAGCTGTTGCTGTAACTGCTGCGCTTCAGCCAGTTTTGCCTGTATATCTTCTTGATTCATAGCCATATTCTTTGCCTCCTATTCATGTAAATTTTTTACCTATTCTTTCTGCGATGTCTAACCATCTCATATACGAATTTAGGGCAGCTCTGAGTGCGTGTGAATCATCCGCCTCAATGCATATCCCAGGGAGTTCTGAAAGCAGTTCGACATGAACTTTTTTCAAACTATCCTCCGTTTCGGGTTTAAGTGAATTAAGTAAATACTTGTGGTCTTCGCCCTTCTCAAGACGGAGTGTTATACGATGCATATTCTTACCGAGCCTTCAATACTTTTTTGACGTTGGGCCTTTCTTTGTAAAAAACCTTTCCGCCACAATTATCGCACTGTATACCAACCCGATTGATGTTGTCTTTACTTATCTTCTCCTTACAGATGGCACACTTGAACATTATATCAACTATCCTCTTCAAATCGTATACCTTTATCCGGTCGCGGCTGGTAGGCACCGCCTGCGAATTTGAGCCCGCATTTATTACAAGTCCATATACCCGAGCTCTCTCTGCTTACCTTCAGGTGGTTACATTTAGGGCATTCGTATTTGCGTCTCAAAGATTCTTCTATGTTCTTTGTGGATCGTCTAACTCTGACGCCATAGCGTGGTCCGAAGCGACCGGTACTGCCTACCTTCTTTTTTTTTGACTTTTTCTTCTTCTTGGCCATATTACAACGCCTCTGAACTGAGTCTTTTGATGTGGTATTATCAGTATTTATACTTTGTCCTTCAATAGTGCTCTTATTTTATCGCCGATTTCCCTTGATTTTTCGATACAGGATATCGTGTCTTCGTATTCGAAAACACCACTCAATCCCTTCTGCATTGAAACAAGTTCTCCCTTTTCGTTAGTACCTACGGTCAGCCTTGCATCGGCGATCATCTCCTCTTCAAGACGCGCATCCAGCATTATCTGGTCCTTTATCTTGTAAAAGGTGGTGGGTATGACTACATGGCCTATGGGAAGCTTGTAATTGTCTCCAAGATCGAAAGTTTCAGCCGGTACCTCTGAATTCATAAGTGCCGCCATGGCAGCTATACCACAAGCATCGAATAGATTACCATCGAAGTCGAGTATATGCATGTCTAGGAAGACGAGCCATACCTTCTCTCCCTTCGTTACGCACAATTTAGTCGTGTCAATTACATGACCTTCTCTAATACCTCTATCTACTACCCTAGCTAGTTCCGTAGCATCCTCTCTAGGTGGTCCCGCTTCGTATTTGGGCGATGCCATGGGTATGAGTTCTGCCGATGTTATCATAACTCCTTTATCAGGTGTATCTGGGAAAGGCTCTCCGATCGACATTTTCACACCGACGATCACATCAGTATCTCCAAGATGTACTCGTGCAGAACCCTCGGCAGTGCCTATCCAACCCGTGTTAATATCCAACTTTCTATGCTCTAACAGGTCCCTACCATCGAGCCTTTTACCTTCTTTTATCAGTCTGAACAAGTAATCTTTCGTTATTCTAGATATCAATTCTTTCATGTGTATCATTCCTCCTCTGTATCTTCTATATCTTCATAACCCTCTAATGATGTAGAGTATCGTTTTTTTAGTGCTTCTCTTTGTATCTGGTATATCTCTCTGCATGCGTTCATAGCGAGTTCCATGACCTTTTTATACTCGTCCAAGGTTAGGTTACCGTCCATCTGAAGCAATGTTATCTTACCCGAGGATGTGACCATTCCAAGAGGTACGTCAGCTTCACCAAAGTTATCTTCTTTTTTACCCAAGTCCAACACTATCTGACCATCTATCTTACCTGCGGCGCAAGAAGATATCATATCGGACATGGGTATACCTGCATCTGCAAGTGCCACCGATGCCGCGGTCAAAGCCGCACACCTCGTACCTGCGCTCGCTTCGAGTACTTCAACGAACACATCTACGGAAGATCTTGGGAACTGTTCAACGAATATTATCTCTTCCAAGGCTTCTGACATGATTTTACTAATTTCAACTGAACGCCTATCCGGCCCGGGCCGTTTCCTATCGGGTACTGAGAAGGCAGCCATGTTGTACCTTGCTTGAACTACGGCTCTGGAAGGGTTCTGAGCATGTCTGGGATGCATCTCTCTGGGTCCGTAAACCGCAGCTAGGACCTTATTTTCGCCCCATTCTAAGTAGGCGGAGCCGTCAGCTCTTTTAAGCACTCCTGCCTCTATTGTTATCGGCCTTAATTCATCGAACTTGCGGCCGTCCCGTCGTATTCCATCTTTTCCAATCAATTTTATATCTTCATCAACCATAATAATTCCTCCAAAATTATTTATCTTCTCTTTTATTTTCCAACACTTTACCTGTTTCTTCTTTTAGAAATTGCTCAACAGCGTCTGTAAGCCCGACCACTTGGGCTTTCTCTTCTATCATTTGAATTGCTTTTACCGCTATATACTGCCCTTCTAAGGGACCGTCTATCCAGATTCTACCGTTTTGACCCACGAATATCCTACTATCAGTGTAATTCTTCAACATAGATATCATGGAGCCCTTTCGACCGATTACCCTCGGTACCTGTGAAGGAGCTATTTCGATCACTTGTCCGTTGTTGAGTTTTCTAAGACCTTCTTCATCCATACTTATCTGAATCTTCTTTAACTCGTCAACATTTGATATCTTTACAAGGATAGCGTCTCCAACATCTATGTAACGCTTGGTATCTCCGAACTCGACTCTCCATGGTACATCATTCACATGAAGTACCGCTGGAAATGGCGCGTTCAGGTCAACCATCCATATAGATGAATTAACATCCGTTACAGTTCCTATAACCCGATCACCTCTTTTTGGATCATAACGGCCGCTCTGGGCGGCGATATTTACATAACCCGATCGGACAGTTTTAACACCAAGGGTCGCAGCGTAAATCTTGCCCCCTCTTTTAAACGTGCCTCTACCGGGTTTGACTCCTTCATCCACTATCAAATCTCCGGGTAAAAGAAGTTCTCTCTTTGTTTCTTTCTTCTCGTTCATTTCAAACACCTTAATCAATATTTTTATTCTTCCAATAATTCTAACTCTGCTTTACCTTTAGTCTTGTTATTTATCTTCTCAAAAAATTCATCCATCACACCTGCGGGTATCTTAACTACCCCTTTCCAGGTGCCGTCGTTCAGCCAGTCCTCTCGGGTGATAGTACCCATGTCTTTCAAATCACCGTAAATCTTGCCGTAAAGATCTCCACCGACCCTCACTTCTACGAGCAATTTTTTGAAACTAAGTGGTATCAATGCCTTTATCGAATCCACTACTTCATCAACTTGCATGCTCACAGGTTTGAAGGGGTCTATATGAATGCCTGCCTCCTTCATAGCGTTCTCGATCCTGTTAGGTGGGTGTGGTGTACCGGTTTGGGGATTGATAGAGTTTCTGACTATTCTATCTATGATGTCCTTCCTCTTGTTTTCCTGCCGCTTTCTTCGTTGTTCGGTGGTTATCTGTACATCTCCTTTTTCGAGTATCGTTTCGGCGATCATTTTTACATCCATTGTACCGAACACATTCTCTATGTCCTCTCTCGCTGGTTCTTCACCTTTGCTGGAATCCGAGAAAATCTTGTCGACCGGCATGTTATCCAGTATATCGACATCTTTTTTCACACGGAATTTTTCAACCGCTTCAGGTTTGATCAATATCTCAAAGTCTTTACCATGTGATCTAACTCTGGCTATAACATATTCGTCAAGAAGTGTATCTGTATGTTCCTTTTGATAATCCTTTTTACCCAATCTCACGTCACCTCATGTAACGGAAGTTACATATTCTTTTATCTTATCCTTACTGAGCTTCTTGAAATCCTCATCTTCCGTTATGGTCGCTATGTCGAGAGATCTGGTGTTAATGTCAGTATCACCTGCTTTTGTCAGTCCTTTGAGGGCAAGAGTTATAGCTTCATCCAATGACATATCTTCATCATACTCTTCATTGAATATCTCTTCAACTTCGTCCCTATCCATACCTATACTGACCGCTTTGTAGGCCATGAAGGCTCCACTGGGATCGGTTTCGAAAAGATGTGGGCCTTCCTCGTCCATACCTGCAACTAGAAGGGCGGTACCAAATGGTCTTACACCACCATACTGGGTATAGGTTTGTTTGAAGTCCGTTATCCTCTTAACCAAGGTAGGTACCTCTATCCTCTCATTGTATGATATTCTGTTTATTTGAGCCACTACTCTAGCATAATCCACAAGAACTCTAGCATCAGCTACCAATCCTGAAGTTGCAAGTCCGATTTTCTTATCTATGTGAAATATCTTTTCGATAGACCTGGTTTCCACCAACGAACTGGTAATCCTTTTATCCACTACCAAAGCGACGCCTTCTTTTGTCTTGATACCAACGGTGGTGGTACCTCTTTTCACTGCTTCTCTAGCGTATTCTACCTGAAACAATCTCCCGTCTGGAGAGAAGACCGTTATTCCACGGTCATATCCCATTTGTCCTGGCTGCATTCTAATTCCACCTACGGTTAGAATAATACATTATGGTTATAAAGATTGCCCCTTAGAGATATTAAAAATATCTATGTGTCTATTATACTCTGCCATGAGCTTCCCGTTAAGCCTTCTCCATCACTATCTCAACGGCGTCCTGTACCTTCTTCAACTCCGAAGCGTCATACAGTTCTCCCACTATATTAACTTCGCTGGCGGCGACGGGTTCTTTATCGGTAGAGGTGGGTGTGGGGCCAAAGAAGACAGCCAAAGCGTCACCCGGGGGCCAGTATCCGACGGTCCCTACCTCGACTACCTTACAAGCGGTCTCATCTAAGGATTTCTTTATACCTATCGAGAAGTAAAATTCTTCCCCCCATCTCTCGAAATCTGTTCTGAGCGGTAGCGCCTCTAACACCGCCTTACCACACTCCGTATCGTAAAGTACACCCTTAAGTTCCACGTGTCCTACCTTTACTTTGATATCAGCTTCCATGGAAGGTATTAACCCTGAGAAGTTTAATAAATTTTTACATGTCGAACTAACGATTTGCAGATCGAAGCCCCTGACAAGATTTTTAACAGTCCTTTGAATATCCGTAAGGAATGCAGGTAGCTATAGACGTAGGCGGGACCTTTACGGATTTCGTAGTTATCAAAGGTGACCGTGTAGATCATTTCAAGGTGCCGTCCAACCCGGAGGAACCATGGAAGGCGGTACAACAGGGGGCGAAGAACCTTGACCCCTCAGATGAAGTATTTCACGGTACTACCATAGGAACTAACGCCTTCCTTGAAGGTAAGGGCGCAATGACGGCCTTCATAACCAACAAAGGTTTTGAAGATATATTATCAATCGGCCGGCAGACCCGAGCGAAGCTGTATAACCTACATGTTAGGAAAAAAAGCCCTCCTCTCCATATGTGTCTTGGGATAAAGGGTAGGCTCGACGCCGAAGGTAAAGAGATAGAACCTGTGGATACGAAAGAGATCAAAAACCTCGCACGGAAGTTACACGAACAAAACATATCCGCTGCCGTGTGCCTACTGCACTCCTATACCAATGAGTACCACGAGGATGCCATCGGTGATATCTTTTCGAAATATGATGTACCGTACTCTTTATCCCACGATGTGTCACCGGAATACAGGGAATACGAGAGAGGTATGACGACCTTCATGGACGCCTATTTGACCCCGATCATGAAAGGCTACTTCCACAAGTTAGAAGGTATCTTGGACGTTGAACCCTACATAATAAAATCCAGCGGAACACTGGAACTTCCTAGTACCATCTCACCCGTTGATACACTGTTGTCGGGCCCGGCAGGTGGAACCGCAGGAGCGGCTTTTATATCCCGTTTGACCGGTGTAAAAAATCTGATAACACTGGATATAGGGGGAACCAGTGCCGATATGTCAACCGTGATCGATGGCAAATTAAGCTGGAAAGACCAGGGCGACATAGACGGCTTTCCCATAATATCTAAGATGGTGGATATCATAACCGTTGGTTCCGGCGGTGGCAGCATCGCGAGGGTTGACGAAGGTGATATCTTGAGGGTGGGGCCCGAGAGTGCCGGAGCCTATCCGGGCCCTGTTTGCTACGGTCGAGGAGGTACCGAACCTGCAGTTACCGATGCTCATCTGTTGATGGGACATATAGATCCCTCTTACTTCCTCGGAGGTAAGATGACCCTGGACGCGGACGGGGCCGAAAGCGCCATTAAACGATTATCGTTACAGGCGGGCCTTAAGATGGATGATACACTTATGGGTATATTCCATATATCCATAGCCAAGATGGCTAGATGTATTAAGAGTATCACGATAGGGCGTGGGTCGGACCCTGGTAAATTTACGATGTTTGCCTTCGGAGGTGCGGGACCTCTATACGCGGCGACACTAGCGGATTCACTGGGCATACCCAAGGTGATGATACCTACCATGCCGGGTGTATTTTCTGCTTTGGGTATGATAACCAGTGATATAACCTACGGGGTCTCTCGAACATTGCTCACACGACTATCAGATGAGGATCATATACAAGAAGTAGCAGACAAATTACTGCAAGAACTTCCCATGAAGGGTAACCACCGTGTATATCTAGGGCTGAGATACAAAGGTCAAAGCCATCATCTTAATGTCCTATATACGGATAGAACAGAGGAGGTATTCCATAAGGAACATCACAGGGAATATGGATACCATTTGAAGGATACCGATATAGAGGTTGTCAGATTGGAGGTGGAAGTTTATCGCCGAAGGGATTTTGACCATATACCTTACTCACATAAAGAAGTCGCTAATCCATCCGGTAGGAATTGTCTTTTCGATGGTGGTTGGCTCAAGACCGATATATATTACCGTCGTGAACTCGCACCCGGTACATCCGGAACCGGGCCGGCGTTGATAGAAGACACAGGCTCAACGGTGCTCGTACCACCGAACTGGGATTTTTTGGTGGATGAAAACGGAATAATTCATATGGAGGCCGTCCACCATGAATAGACTCGACTCTTCAAGATTGGAGGTGATGAAGCATGCCTTCACCGCAATACCGGAGATAATGGGCAATTCACTCAAAAGGAGTGCCTTCTCGCCTAACATAAAGGAGCGGATGGACGAATCCTGCGCCATATTCACAGGGCACGGCAAGCTGCTGGCCCAGGCGGAGCACATACCCGTACATCTCGGTGCCATGCCGTGCGCTCTTGAGAGCGTACTTGACGAGGTAGAGATGCTGCCCGAAGACCAGGTGGTGCTAAACGACCCCTACGCCGGAGGTACGCACTTACCGGACATAACGTTGATCAAGCCGGTTTACCACCGTGAAGAGTGTATAGGGTACGTCGTCAATCGTGCACATCACGCCGATGTGGGCGGTACAACCCCGGGCTCCATGCCGGGTAACAGCCGCCGGCTGGAAGAAGAAGGTATCGTAATTCCCCCCATCCATCTCATGAGGGATGGTAAGATAGTACATGAAGTGTTACGCATATTCGAGAGGATGCGCTCGCCGGAAGAAAGAAAGGGTGATATCCGTGCGCAGCTGGGGGCCAACCAGCGTGGTTCTATTGAGTTTTTACGGACCGTGCAGCGGTTCGGCGAGGAGGACTACCGGGCATTCACCCATGAGATAATGAACTACTCCGAAAGGCGTACCCGGGAATCTCTCCGGACAATACCTGACGGAAAATACCTTGGTGATTCTTTCATGGAATGGAAGAGGGCTGTAAAACTAAGGGTGAAAATAGAGATCAAGCACGGTGAAGTGAAGATGGATTTCAGCGGTAGCTCGTCCCAGGTGGACGGTAATATCAATGCGCCCTTGCCCGTGACCTTATCCGCAGTTTATTATGTTATCAGATGTATTATACCGGAAGATATTCACATCAACGCCGGTACTTTCAGACCTGTAGAGGTAAAGATACCCGGAGGGTGCATCCTCAACCCCAGGTACCCGGCAGCGGTTTCCGCCGGTAACGTGGAGACCTCGCAGCGCGTGGTGGAGCTTTTATTCGGCGCCTTGCGGGAAGAACTGCTTGAAAGGATACCGGCCGAGGGGCAGGGGACCATGAACAACCTTATAATCGGTAATGACAAATTTACGTACTACGAGACCATCGGGGGCGGAGCCGGAGCTTCGTATCTGGGTAACGGCGAAAGTGGTGTTCACGTCCACATGACCAACACAAAAAATACGCCTGTAGAGGTACTGGAAAACGAGTATCCCCTGAGGGTGATTTCGTACCATCTTCGTAAGGGTTCGGGTGGTGAGGGACTTCACAGAGGCGGAGATGGTATCGTCCGGGAGATCCAGGTGCTGGAGGACTGCGAACTGTCCATCCAATCCCAGATGAGAAGGGAGGGGCCCAAGGGTTCACACGGAGGCGGAGACGGCGCTCCGGGCCGTAACATAATTGTAAAAGACGATGGCGAGAAAAAGCTGGACTCCATGGTCAACATGCCTATGAAGAAAGGGTGGCGTATCCGCATTGAAACACCCGGGGGCGGCGGCTGGGGCAGGGTCGAGGGTGTCGAGTGATGGTTACATTCCGTGTCGAAGAACTCGAACGGGTGTGTTTTGGTGGTAAAAACAGTATCAGCAGACAATCCCCAACAGGTATTATACCCGCCCCTCTCTTTACTATAAATCATCGCGGTCATCGAGCAAGGGCTTCTTCCACCCATACTATTCCACAAAATATTCGGATATGTGAATACCTATTCCAGGGCGATACATGTTGGGTTCTTAACCCCCGATGGCATCCCGGACCACCCTTCTCTCCTCTAGATAATATCCTTCAACTCCGTCACCAATGTATCGATATCCCCCTCGTTGTTGTAAACATGCAGTGATATCCTGATGCCCTCGCCTCGACTGGTAACCACAATATTTCGTGAGAATAACTTTTCTGCAACTTCATCCGCATGGGGGACCCTGATCACCGTTATGCCCGAGCGATGTTTTTCTTCCAGTGGAGTAACGATCCCCATTTTCAACTCGGCCAGCCGTTCCACAAGATACCGGTTCAGTTCGAAGATCCTGTTCCTTATGTTTTCCGAACCTATGGAGTCCAGCAGATCTAAGGATGCCCCCAGGGCGAATATATTGGGAAAGTGAGGGCATCCGACTTCAACCTGGGAAGCATCCTTCTTCAGATCCATCTTCCTGTTGTCCATCGATTCGGGTTCGACCACACTCTGCCAGCCGGCAAAGGGTATGTCGAGTATGTCAAACCATTTTTTGTTTATGTAGAGCACCCCGATACCGTAGCCCGCCATAGGCCATTTAACACCGGTAAAAACGAGAAAATCGATCTTTGCCTTCCTCACATCTATGGGCATGGCGCCTATGCCCTGTGTAGCGTTGACCACGTAGATCAGCCCTTGTTCTTCGCATAGCGCGCCCAGTTCTACCAAATCCTGGCGGAAGCCCGTGCGGTACTGCACGTAACTACTTACCAGGATCTTTGGATCACCTCTAAGGGACGAGCCTATATTTTCCATGGTGTATGCGCCCTCCACGGGTCGAACGAAATGAACGGGATAATCACGGTGCATCCACGGGAACGTGGAAGTGGGGAATTCGTCCTCCATGGTCACCACACCACCCTTTCCCCGAAGCATCTCGGCGATGATATTCATGCCGTGGGATGTGTTTACCGTAAATGCTATCTCTTCCGGATCGGCATTGATAAAATTTGCCACCTTCAGCCTCGTTCTATCCGTTCTATCCAGCCACTTTTCCCAGTAAAGATCACCGTGGGCGAGCATCTCATCGTAGAAACTTTTACCCTCTGCAGCCGCATTCACCGAAAGGGGCGAACCTCCCGCTGCATTGAGGTAGGTGTACGTCTCCGTAGCCGGAAACAGTTTTCTTATCTCATCCCAATCGATTTTTTTATATATCATGTTCTTCGCCTTGAGGATGGTTAACCGCCGAGGGGTATCTGAATTTTACGGAGCATTCTAGGCACGCAAAGTTTATTTCCTCTTAAACTATCGTAGTCAATGTGTAAAAATGCCGTTAGATACCGATAGATGTCACTTCTGTAGAAGGTGGACAAAGGAACATGAAAAGATAGGTGACCGCTCGATATGTGAATCTTGCTTCAATGAACTAGTAGAAAAGATCAAAGCCAAACTCTGAATCACAGCTCAACATCTATCCCATACACCTTTTCAGGATTGTACTTGTGTATACACAATATCTCTTTTTCCGTCAGTAAATTCTCACCGAGTAGCTTGAATGTTTTTTTGGGGACTGTCTTTATGCCAAGTACCGCCCCGGGCCGCCGGGGGTCGTCAAGGTAGTCGGTCTCCATCATGAACCGGTCTCCCTTTTGCAGTGCCACCCTGAGGTTCTTTTCACTGGCCAGTATCGACGGGAATAATCCGTGGTTCTCGGATTCCATTACCAGGGGTGAACAGTAATGCTTGACCACCTTCTCCCTGGGCAACCCTGCATGGTCGGCCATAAGAGTAAGTTCCCTGCAAACCTCGGGTGTGGTACTCTCGGTGTGGAGGACCACGGGACAGTTCAGATCAGATGCTAGTTCCATGCCGTATCTCATTATCCTGTTGGATGCATCCCATATCTTCTGATTTACATCGAAATGGGGCCGGCCGATCTCGCCGATCGCGATGGTCTTTCCCTCCTTCACGTATTCGGCCGCTAGCTCCATGCCGTCCATCAATATCCTTTCGGCCTTCTCGATACCGACCTTCCCTTCCAAAGCTATAAGGTCCACGGGATAGGGTCCTAAGGTAACATATATCTCAACCGATGTGGCCTTCCGTGCTCTTTTTGCAAGCTCAAGGGTACGCTCGTAAATGGGTAGATAGCCCTTGGTATCCCAATCTCTGAGGTCGTGGTATGGCATATGGGACACCACAAGATGGGTTCCACCCGCTCTTTCGAACCGCTTTACCGCCTCATCGTTATCACCTATCTCCTGCAGATGAACATGATTGTCGAAGATAGGTAATTCACTAATGGAGCAACCCCACCTTTTTTAGCTCTTTTTTTATGGTTTTTACAGCATATTCAAGGTCTTGTATTTCCTTGCCACCGGTACATACTACGCTACCGGACCCGAAGAGTAGTAGAACCACATCGTGTTCCTCGGATCGAAAGACAAGACCGGGAAACTGTTCCGGTTCGTACTCTACACGCTCAAGCCCGAGTGTGATAGCAACTGAGTTTAGGTTAAGTTCCTGTCCTAACTTGTACGATGCAACGATGTTTTGAATCTTAACATCTATTTCATCGGATGTCTCTACACCATTTTCATTCAGCAAAGTCTTCAATTTTTCCACACCTTTTTTAGCGTCATCGGAGGTTTTACCACCTGTACAAACTACCTTCCCGCTAGAGAAGAGAAGCAGGGACGTTTTTGGTGATTTGGACCTAAACACAAGGCCGGGAAATTTATCCCGATCATACTCCGAACCGTCAAGAGCCTTTGAAACGTCAATCAAGTCTATTTTTGCACCCATGGATGAAGATGCTACCACGTTTTCTATCCTGAGACCATCCATACACATAATCTTCGACTCGTTAAAAGAGATAGTAAGGTTAATAAATCCTTCGCATTCTATCATCGATAACAACCTTAATATTCAGCTATTTAATCACACAAACATTAATATCCTTTTTCACATCTCTATAGGCTGATTCAATGTCTTCGATAGGAATTATATGTGGAACGGGCTTCAAGGACGAGAAAGATATAGATATAAAGAAAACCCATGCTGTAGAGACCCCATGGGGTACCCCCTCATCTCCTCTGTACAGATGTAACTTTTCCGGCAAAGACGCTATCCTTTTACTCAGACACGGACCGGGAAGAAACATACCCCCTCATCGTATAAATCATCGTGCAAATATCTACGCACTTAAGCGGGAGGTTGATGAAATAGTAGGTGTTTCGTCCGCAGGCGCTCTTCGAAACGACATTCCGGTTCCGTCTATATCTGTGCCTAAAGACTATGTCGACCTGTGGAATACGATAACATTTTATGAAGAATCCATCAAACACATCACACCCTGCCTATCGCCCGTGTTGAGAGAGGGCTTATTAAAGGCTACCTCCGATATGGATGATATAGGTATAACTAGACGTGATGATGTTTATGTCCAGACGTCCGGGCCGAGGCTGGAGACACAAGCGGAGGTTATGTTACTATCGAACTACGGTGACCTAGTGGGGATGACCATGGCATCGGAAGCTACACTGGCGAAGGAGGTAGGTATGGAATATGCGTCCTTGGTTACCATCGATAATTATGGCCACGGGGTGGGCCCCGATAGTATAAGATACGAAGATATTATAAATACGGCGAGGAGCAATTGGATGATTGTAACAGACATACTCAAGATATTCCTTAAATCAAGGTGAAATATTTATGAGCATTGCTATAAAGGATGCGAAGATACCCGGTCGTTCAGGGCGCTTTGACATACTGTTAGACGGAGGTAAGATAGACCGCATCAGCGGGAAAGAAGATGGCGACGAGGTAATACAAGCAGATGGAAAATATCTCTTGCCGGGCTTCGTCAACACCCATACTCATGCTGCTATGTCTCTATTCAGAGGCTATGCGGACGATATGCCACTCCAACAATGGCTTGAGGATCATATATGGCCCCTGGAGAGTAAACTGACCAAGGAAGATGTTTACTGGGGAACGAAACTAGCATGCCTGGAAATGATAAAGACAGGAACGGTAGCTTTTAACGACATGTATTTTTTTATGGAATCGGCAGCCGACGCGGTAGAGGAGATGGGTATGAAGGCCGTCTTGAGCTATGGTTTCATCGATCTGGGGGACGAAGAAAAAAGGAAGGCCGAGATAAAAAAGACTAAAAAATTCGTGGACTATGTTGCTTCATCAGAGCTTATAAAACCCGCTTTGGGCCCTCATGCAATTTACACTGTTTCTGAAGAAGGACTTCGATGGTGCGCTGAGTTCTCTCATAAGAGAGAGCTTCCCGTCCATCTACATCTTGCGGAAACAGAGGATGAAATCAAAGAATTCAAAAGACAAAATACCGGATATGATCATATCACAGAATACTTGGACGAAGTCGGTCTTTTAAGTAATAATCTACTAGCTGCACACTGTGTATGGCTGGATGAAGAGGATATCGTAAATCTGTCCGATAAGGGTGTGGTAGTTAGTCATAACCCGGTTTCAAACATGAAGCTGGGTGTGGGAAAGCCCATGGATTACGGTTCCATGTACTCAGCCGGGGTGCGGGTTACCCTCGGCACCGACGGCTGTGCCTCCAACAACAATTTGGATATGCTGGAGACAGCTAAGATCGCGGCGCTACAGCAGAAGATATCGGGAGACCCTACGTTGTTATCTGCCGAAGATGGTTACAGTATGATCACAGAAATCGGGGCAAGAGCATTGAAGACCGGCGGAGGCTCAATAACCGAAGGTATGGCTGCAGATATCATACTGCTGGATAAGGGTATAAAGGGTGTCCCCGGACACAATCCGGTATCGGACCTTATATATTCACTCCAAGGCTCGGATGTAACCCATGTATTCATAAATGGAAGTATGGTCATGAAGGATAGATATGTACGGGATGAAGATGAGATAGTCAGGGAAGCTACCGCGAGAGCAATGAATTTGGTTAAGGGGGTGTAAAAATGCTGGAATTGCTTAAAAAATCTGTAAAAGAATCTCCCGTGGTCGAGATGGACGATTATCATTACTTTATACATCCACTCACTGATGGCCTGCCCATGGTAGAAAGAGAACTCTTAGAAGAGGTTCTGGACGTTATAGAAAACATCTGTAACCTGGATTGTGATTACATAATAACAGCTCAATCC
Source organism: Thermoplasmata archaeon (assembly GCA_019594305.1). Taxonomy (GTDB): domain Archaea; phylum Thermoplasmatota; class Thermoplasmata; order Halarchaeoplasmatales; family Halarchaeoplasmataceae; genus Haladaptatiplasma. The sequence goes on along the minus strand of JAFDTZ010000028.1, from coordinate 762 downwards.
ATGGGCTTTCCTCTTGCCACTGGACTCTCTCTTAGAACCGGTTTGCCCTATAAATTCATAAGAAAGAGGAGTTACGGTCTTAAAGGCGAGAGATCGGTGTGTCAGATAACCGGCTACTCGGAATGTGATTTGTATATTAACTACGTAGAAGAAGGAGACAAGGTATTCTTCATAGACGATGTATTCAGCACAGGAGGCACTATTAAAGCAATAATCAAGGCACTACAGCAAATCGGTACCCAATTGACGGATGTGTTGGTTATCTTTGAGAAGATAGGGCATAAGGAAGAATTGGAGAAGGAACTGGGCATCAGTATTAAATCCCTTTTAAGACTGGACATGAAAGGTCCCGATATAGAAATCGTAGGTAAAGGTTTCTAGCTGTTTTGACCTTTTAACTGCCTGAGTTTTCTACTAAACGCGGACTTTTTATCTTTCCCTTTTATAACTCTATGTTTTGCCATTATTATACGTTTATCTTCTTTTTTCAACATCCGTCTTTTTCTCCAACCATCAACAACAATCTCATCATCGTTATCGGGAATACCGTCGCCTACTTTGTCGATGATATCTTCGGGTGGTTCATCCATGTTAATTTCTCTTTCTTCATCGTTTAAAAGAGATTCATCTGATGAAAAATCTGTAATATCCGGACTTTCGTCTTTTGTTTCTGTTAATAAAGAATCCGCTTTGACCTCGATCTTTCTTTTTAGTACAGGTAAGGAATCCGCTTTGACCTCGATCTTTCTTTTTAGTACAGGT
>JAFDTZ010000061.1 GCA_019594305.1 Thermoplasmata archaeon | reverse complement strand
GCCAAACACAGAAAAGAAGGATAATAAGGAAAATGTCTAAGATCAACCTTCGGCCGAAGAAAAGCCAAAGACCGAAAAGAAGGCTAAGAAGGAAAAGGTCGAAGAAAAACCTGAGACCGAAGAAAAGCCAAAGACCGAAAAGAAGGCTAAGAAGGAAAAGGTCGAAAAGGAAGCTGAGATCGAAGAAAAGCCAAAGATCGAAAAGAAGGCTAAGAAGGAAAAGGTCGAAGAAAAACCTGCGGCCGAAGAAAAGCCAAAGACCGAAAAGAAGGCTAAGAAGGAAAAGGTCGAAGAAAAACCTGCGGCCGAAGAAAAGCCAAAGATCGAAAAGAAGGCTAAGAAGGAAAAGGTCGAAAAGGAAGCTGAGATCGAAGTAGAGGAGGTGAACGAAGATGCCTCTGATTAAAACAGAAGAGATTAGGAAAATGTCGGATGAGGAATTAAAGGAAACACTTCGTAAACTAAGAGATGATTTACTACACGAGAGGGGGCAGGCAGCTATGGGTGGTGCGCCCGAGAGTCCGGGACGGATACGTGCTTTAAGGAAGAATGTTGCCAGAATACTTACAGTCATGAATGAAAAACAGAAAGACAAAGGAGGAAATTAATGCCCGAAAAGGTTTGCCGAACTTGTGGATTACCAAGCGAGATCTGTATATGTGAAGATATCGCACGAGAGCAACAAGAGATATTGCTCTACACCGATACTAGGAGATATGGCAAGAAAATGACCATCATCGACGGTATCGACGAAGGTGAGATAGATATCGATGAGTTAGCAAGCGACCTGAAGGGGAAATGTGCCGCAGGTGGTACTGCGAAGAACGGCAGGATTGAACTACAAGGAAATCACATAGATAAAGTGAAAAAGTACCTTGAATCAAAGGGTTTCCCAGTTGAGGTGAGATAAGATGAAAAAGAAGAGATATACCAAGGAATTCATCGGTGCACACATAAAGGTGATAGATTCATCTGACCCGGGATACAATGGAATTCAAGGTAAAGTAGTTGACGAAACGAAAAATACATTCACCGTGGAAAACCACCGAGAACGAATGGTACCTAAAAGAGGTTGCCGTTTCGAATTGACGATTAACGATTCATGCGATATAATCGACGGGGACGATATAATGTACCGCCCTGAAGACAGGATAAAAAAGTTAGGTTGATGATATGATGGTAAACAAGGAAACAAAGGATATTGGAGTCAATGTAAATCCACCGACCAGGAAATGCGAAGACGTTTTCTGCCCCTTTCATGGGGAATTATCGGTCAGAGGACAGATAATCACCGGTGTACTCGAGTCAAAAAAGATGCAGGGCAGTGCGGTGGTTAAGAAGGATTATCTACATTATGTTCCCAAATACGAACGTTACGAAAAACGCAGAAGCCATTACTCCGCTCACTTACCCCCTTGTATCGATGTAAAGGTAGGAGATGATGTAAAGATAATGGAATGCAGGCCGATCAGTAAAAGCGTATCCTTTGTCGTTATTGAAGGGGGGCGGAAATAATGAGAGGTGTTTCGGGAAGACAGACTAGAGGTTTACAAGTAGGTAGTCGATTAAAATGTGCCGACAACACCGGTGCAAAGATTGTAAGGACAATCGCGGTTAAAGGATATCACGGAGTACATCGAAGAAACCCTCATGCGGGCATCGGTGATTTGATAGTAGTTTCTGTTATTAAGGGAACGCCCGAGATGAAACGTGAACTCACCCATGCGGTGATAGTAAGACAAAGGAGACCCTTCAGAAGGCCGGACGGAACCATGGTTGTATTCGAGGACAATGCAGTGGTTCTCACCCATGAGAACGGTGAGGCAAAGGGATCGGAAATAAAAGGACCGGTTGCCCGGGAAGCCGCCGAGAGATGGCCCAGGGTTGGATCAACTGCATCCATGATTGTGTGAGGTGTATCCATGAAAAGTAAAAAAGCAAGAAAACAAAGGAAAGCGCAAAAAAACGCAAAACATCACACAAAAAGAAAGATGATGTCTGCCACACTAGCAAGTAATCTAAGGAAGAAATACGGCAAAAGAAGTTTTCCTGTTAGAGAAGGTGATGAAGTAGAGATAATGAGGGGTGGTTTTGCAGGGGTTATAAACAAGGTTGCCAAGGTTGATAGGGGCAGTGAGAAAATATATGTTGAAAATGTGACGGTAAAGAAGGCCGATGAGTCCCGGGAACCATACGGTATTCATCCATCGAATGTAAGGATAGTCAGCCTTGATTTATCCGACCCATGGCGTAAAAACAAGTTGGAGGAGGGAAGATAATGGAAAAACACTCAAAAAGATACCAAGCACCTACTAAGATCTGGGGAATACCCTCGAAGGAACACTTTTGGGCGCCGAAGACGAAATCCGGTGCACATCCCATCGACCGTAGTGTCCCTCTATTGATTATAATAAGAGACATTCTAAAATATGCAAACAGTGCAAGGGAAGCAAAGATGATCATCGGCGAACGTAAGATTATGATAGATGGTAAGGTATGTACCGATGCGAACACACCAGTAGGTTTGATGGACGTATTGAGTATCCCGGATCTTTCCGAGCATTACAGAGTACTCTTCGATCAGACCGCTAGGATTCGAATCGTACCTGTTGCCGAGGGAACGGAGAAATGGAAACTTTGTAGGATAGAAAATAAAACCACCATAAAGAACGGTTTAACCCAATACAATCTCCATGATGGAAGGAACTTTTCACTCGACGATGAAAAGGCATACCGTACCAAAGATGTCTTGCAAATAGAGGTGCCCTCTCAAAACATTATTTCGGCTTACGGATTCAAGGAAGGCAATATCGCTCTTGTTACAGGCGGTAAACATATCGGGGAGATAGGTAAGATAAAAAGTTACGAGATAGTGCGTAGTTCGAAACCTAATTTAGTCCACCTAGAAGGTGGAATATCCACGGTCGATGACTACGTATTCATCCTTGGAGATGACAAACCTGTGATTAATATACCCGAGGTGGGCATCATATGAAAAAAGAAAATATCATGAGACGTCCGCATATAGTCAAATGCGTTGTTAGCATAGGGGTAGGCGAGGCTGGTGAAAAACTCCAGCGTGGAAAGAGAGTTTTGGAGATGCTTACAGACCAACGCCCTGTTGAAACCATATCAAAAACAACCAACGCCGACCTGGGCATTCGGAAAGGACAACCTATAGGATGCAAGGTAACACTTAGAAAAAAGAAGGCATACGACTTCCTAAAAAGAGCATTCTGGGTTAAAAATAATGCTATGTGGGAAGATAGTTTCGATGAGTACGGAAATCTCTCCTTCGGCATAACGGACTATACAGACTTCGAGGGCATGAGCTACAACCCGAATATAGGGATATTCGGTATGGACATCGCCATCGAATTATCGAGAAAAGGTGAACGTAATAAATACAGGAAAAACAACAAGAAGAAGATACCGCAAAAACACCGACTGACACACGAAGAAGGTATAGAATTTATTGAAAAAGCTTTTGGTGTTGAGGTGATGTACGAATGAAGACAATAAAAAATTTTGGGAGAAAGGTAGGCTGTAAACGCTGTGGTCGTAAGAGAGGTATAATACGTAGATACGGCCTTCACATATGCAGACAATGCTTCGGTGAGATAGCTGAGAGCCTGGGCTTTAAAAAGTACTCATGAGGTGATAATAATGAAACATGATCCTTTGAATGATGCACTTTCCACAATCAACAACGCAGAACAGAGCGGGAAGCTCGAATGTGAAGTGGAGCCCGCGTCAAAATTAATAGGAAGAGTTCTAAAAGTGATGCAAGAAAATGGTTACATAGACAGCTTCGAATACCTTGAGAACGGCAGGGGAGGCTTATTTAAAATCTCTCTATCCGGCAATATCAACCGATGTCAAGTCATTAAACCTCGCTGGACATTAAAAAGAAAGGATATTGAAGATTATGAATCGAGATATCTTCCTGCACAGGACTTCGGAGTACTAATAATTACAACCAATAAAGGCGTGTTTTCTAACAACGATGCAAAAGAACACGGAATCGGAGGAAAATTGTTGGCCTATGTATACTGAGGGATTATCATGCCGGTAACTAACAGATTGGAAGAAGTAATTCATATCCCGGAAGGGGTAACCGTAAACAAGAATAAGAGAGAAATCTTCGTATCCGGACCTAACGGTGAGATAAAGAGAGCTCTACGCGACCGCAGGATCAAGATAGAAACAGATGGAGATAAACTGATACTATCAACGGAATATCCGAGCAAGCGCGAAGTTGCATTATTAGGCACTTATCGCTCGCATATAAACAATATGATAAAGGGTGCCCAAGAAGATTTTACTTATAAGTTGAAAATCATATACTCGCATTTTCCGGTCAAGGTAAGAGTTGAAAAAGATAAGATGGTGATAGAAAACTTCATTGGTGAATCGAAGCCCAGGAAGGCAAAGATAATCGGCGACACCAAGGTCAACATTCAGGGAGATCTTATAACCTTGTCAGGCAACAACATAGAAGATACAGGGCAGACTGCAGCGAATATCGAAGCTGTCACCAAGATAAAGAAAGTAGACCCCAGAGTTTTTCAGGACGGAATATACATCATTGAAAAATCTGGAAGACCGTTGAGATGATGATTATGGAGGCAAGATAATATGGCAGAAGAGGAAAAAGATGACGAATATATGGTGAAGAAAAAGCCTTCATTGAGTAAAGAAGAGTCAATGTCATTTAACAAAAATAATAAGAGCAAGTCAAAAAGACCGAAATTCTCACGTCAGGAATCATTCCGTTACAAGAAGCTTGATGAAGATACTTGGAGAAGATCAAAGGGGGTCCATTCTAAAGCTAGAAAGAACCTCAAGTACAGACCTCCGAAGGTATCTATAGGATATCGCGGACATAGTGATGTTCGAGGATTACATCCCTCAGGTTTTCAGGAAGTATTGGTTCATAATCTTAAAGAAATTGAAGGTTTAGACCCGGAAAGACAGGCTATACGGATAGCTCACGGAGTAGGTATGAAAAAGAGGATAGACATAGAGCAAAAAGCTGACGAACTTGAGATCAGGGTACTTAACCCTTCGTGAGGTGGACATAATGGATGTAAAATACCAGAAAAAATTAGCAGCGGAAATTCTTAAGTGCGGCGTCAATCGAGTTTGGGTAGATGACACGATGCTTGATGAAGTCGTTGAAGCAATAACTCGCGAAGATGTAAGGAGACTGATAAGCAGTGATGTGATCAAGAAAAAACCCGTAAGGGGAAATTCGAGAGGCAGACACCGCTATCTCAAGGAACAGCGTAAAAAGGGTAGGAGAAAGGGACACGGAAAACGCAAAGGTAAGAAAAATGCAAGAACTCCTTCCAAAGAGTTATGGATGAAACGTATGAGATCCATACGTAGAGAATTGAAGCATATGCGTGATGAAGGATACATAGAAAGGAATATTTACCGTAAGTTTTACCTGAAAGCGAAGGGAGGTACCTTCAAGAACCGTTCCGATTTGGTACTCCATTTAAAGATTGAAGGACATCTAGAAAATGACTATAATTTGTTGGAGGTGAAGTGACATGGGCAGCGGACCACGATACAGGATGCCGCTTAGAAGAAGGCATGAAGGTAAAACCGATTACAGGCGCAGGCTGAGGTTGATCAAATCCGGTAAGACGAGGGCGGTCGTAAGAATATCTAACAAAAACACAAAAATACAATTCGTAATATATAAATCCGAAGGGGATCACATAGTCCTCACGGTAACCAGCAAACATCTTGAAGATTTTGACTGGTCGGGGTGTCGATCCAATATGCCTTCCGGCTATTTGGTAGGATACCTTGCTGGAAAGAAGGCATTGGAATCGGGTATAGAAGAGGCGGTTCTTGATATAGGTATGAAACATCCGCAACCTCGTGGTAAGATTTTTTCCGTACTGAAGGGTTTGGTGGAAGCTGGTATGGACATACCACATGACCCGAGCATACTGCCGGATGAGAGTAGAACAAAGGGAGAGCACATAGGCGAACCGACCGTTAAAGAATTTGAGAAGGTAAAAAAGAAACTGGAGGCATTTTGATGAATGAGTGGAATCCCAAGACCCTACTTGGTAAGAAGGTAAGACGGGGAGAGATCACCTCGATGAAAGAGGCTCTGGCAACTAGATTGCCCATCAGAGAGCCTGAGATAATAGATATACTCTTTCCGGAGCTTTACGATGATGTTCTGGATGTAAACATGGTCCAAATAATGACGGACTCCGGCAGGAGGGTAAAATTCACCGTTACTACCGTTGTAGGTAACAGAGATGGTTACATAGGATTAGGTACTTCCAAAGGTAAAGAAGTGGGACCCACCATAAGAAAAAGCATTGATAATGCAAAGTTGAATATGATACGTATAAGGCGTGGATGCGGTTCATGGGAATGCGGATGTGGTAATCCTCATACCGTCCCCTTCGCCGTCACCGGTAAATCAGGCTCCGTGAGTATAACCTTAAAACCAGCGCCCAGCGGAATCGGGTTGGCGGCAGGAGACACTGCTATGTCCATACTGGAACGTGCAGGTATAGAAGATGTATGGACTTTTTCCAAAGGTCATACTCGAACCACCATAAACTACGCTAAGGCTATATTCGAAGCCCTTAAAGAAACCTCAAGGATGCGTGTCGGAGAGATGCAGAGAGAGGGCGTAGGGATTATAGACGGTGTTGTCGAAAAGGTACAGGTTGATCAGAAGGAGGAATCAGAATGACCTTTGCCGTATTGAGATTGAGAAGTTCCGTCAATAATAATCGACGAACTGAGGATACATTGAAGGGACTGCGGCTCACACGTGTGAATCACTGCACTATTATAGATGATAATCCGGAAATAAAGGGAATGTTGAAACGGGTAAAGGATATCGTCACATGGGGTGAGATAGAACCTGAAACACTGTCGAAGATGTTAACGACGAAGGCAAATATTAATGAAGGGCTAACGGACGATTTTGTCAAAGAATATACAGAATACGAAACTGTGGACGAGTTCGCAAAGGCCGTTGTCGAAGGTAAGGAAAAGTTGGAATCTATCGATGGTTTAAAGAATCTATTTAGGATGCATCCACCTATCGGTGGGTACCGTGGAATCAAAAAAACTTATAACACAGGTGGTTCTCTGGGCTATCGCGGCAAAGAAATAAACAATCTTTTGGAAAGGATGCTTGGACCGGCAGCTGAGAAAAAATAAAGAAAGGTTGATGTATTATGGCAGAAAAGAAAACTAAAAAATATCGGGGTTCAAGAACCCATGGTAAAGGTATCAAAGGGGGTAGAGGAGCAGGACAGCGCGGCGGCCGTGGCAATGCGGGTCTGGGTAAACATAAGTGGATAAAGACCGTTAAAGACGACCCTGATCATTTTGGACCCAAAGGATTCAAAAGACCCAAAGGTTTGACAAAGGAAGAAAAGGGAATAAACATATATCAAATAGAAGAAAAATTAGAACAGTTAAAGGAAGACGGGTACGTCAAAAAGAAAGGATATTATTACGAGATAGATCTGGTCAAGGCAGGATATGATAAATTATTAAGCAGAGGAAAGGCTAGATTTCAGATGAAAATTAAAGTGGCTAACTCCAGCGAACGAGCCGTGACCAAGGTTCAGGAAGCTGGAGGTGAGGTCATTATCACCGGGGACAATAGCTAAGGAGTGTAAAAAAGATGGCGAAGGAGGAAAAAAGTTTACTCTACAAACTAAAACCTCTGGTCGAACGTATGCCAGCAGTCAAAAAGCCGGACGGTCATGTTCACTTCAGACGTAAGATAATGTGGACTGCAGTAATATTGATACTGTACTTTACAATGACGAATATAACCGTCTATGGTCTTGACGCTGCAAGAACCCTCGACCTCTTCGCACAATTTCGTGCGATATTCGCCGGTGAATCCGGTTCCTTCGTACATCTAGGTATCACACCCATAGTTAATGCATCCATAATGCTTCAGTTATTTCAAGGTGCAGACATAATTAATCTAGATCTAAAAGATGATGAAGATCAAGCTCTCTATCAGAGCACTCAAAAATTCCTTGTTATCGTGATGATCTTCGTACAGGCGATCCCACAGGCCTTTGGCTATCTACAACCTTCGGTTAGTCTAGTGGATAACCTAGATGGCCTTATGTCGGGACAGGGGCTTTTACTGGCCCGTATGATTATCGTATCACAGATAGCCCTTGGAGGATACATGCTGTTCCTCATGGATGAGGTGGTATCCAAATGGGGTATAGGCAGCGGTGTGAGTCTTTTTATCGTTGCAGGTGTTTCACAGGGTATATTCACAGGAACTTTCAACTGGGTCCCAGTACCTGGTTCCGGTTCACCGGTTCCGACTGGTGTAATACCTAAGACCATCTACTATATAGGTAATCTATCATCCCGGGAATGGGTACAGGGTGGTTTTGAAACACTACTGCTACAACAACCGAATCCTTTGATAGGATTAATATGCACCATCGCTATTTTCCTTGTGGTTGCCTATGCGGAATCTACGCGTATCGAACTTCCAATGTCTCACGGTAGAGCCAGAGGTGCAAGGGGACGATATCCCATAAAGCTGATCTATGCATCAGTGCTACCCGTCATATTGGTGGCCGCTCTATTGGCCAATATCAACCTTTTTGCCATGCTGTTTTACACCAATCCAACCTTCCAACAATTCCCGCTTGTGGGTGGTCAATGGTGGATAGGCACATTCCTACCCGGAAGTACGGAGCCTATAGCCGGTGGAGCGTGGTACATTTCAAATGTTAACGGACTTCAGGATTGGTTGCTGCCGCTTATATCGGATAAATATTCACACCTGCTCAGCCCCGAAGGTGTAGATTGGAGTTACAGCAAGCTCCAGATTATAGCTAGGGTTATCGCACACTTTACCTTCATGACGGTAGCTTGTCTTCTGTTCGCAAATTTCTGGGTTAAAACCACCAATATGGATGCCGAGTCCGTTGCGGAACAGATCCAGGACAGCGGTATGCAGATACCAGGTTTCCGTCGTGATCCGAGGGTATTAAAAAAAGTACTTGAAAGATATATTCCCACCATAACCAGCTTTAGCGGTATCTTTATGGGAGCTTTAGCCGCAGGCTCGAACATGCTGGGCTCCGTTGGTAATGCCACAGGGATCAGTCTGTTCTTAGCGGTCAGTATCCTTACGCAACTTTACGAACAGATGGGTAAGGAACAAATGATGGAGATGCATCCTGTACTAAGGGATTTTTTCAGCGGTTGAAATTAAAATATATATAAGGACCGATAAACGTGAGCGAAGAAGAAGATTTAACGGAAGAGGAAAATGAAGCACCTGCACCGCAAATGCCCTTATTTAACTTCAGAAGATTCCTTTGGATTTTTTTGGGTATATTAGCGATAATGGTGATGTTCGACACCAATCTCAGAGAATCCTTAGGCACCGTAATAGGAGGTCCTCTTTTTGTCGTATTTGGTTTTGACGGTAAATACCCTTTTCTCACCCTTTTCTTCGTCGGTTCATTAATGATAGTTTTTTCCACCATCGTACGTGAGATGATGATGGATTGGGTGGAGATGGCTGAGATACAGAAAAAGACATCCGCATTCAATAAGGAACGTATGGATGCAAGGATGAACAATAAAACCACCAAGTTGAAGAAGCTCGATAAGCTACAGCCTGAAATTTCGACAATGCAGATGAAGACAATGAAACCTCAAATCAAATCGATGGCCGCCACCATGGTTGTGATAATAGCTATATTTGCTTCACTTTGGACCTTCCTTGGTGATTTACCTAATAAGAGTTATTCCGTTCCCTGGGCATTGAATGCGGGCTTCATGACAAATATAGGACCGCTACCCTTTCCTCAATGGATAGGTGCGTATATGCTGGTCTCCATACCCATCGGTCAGGCATTTAGGCTAGGATTGCAGATCGTAACGTTCAAAAAACGGCTCAATGAAGTGGATGTGGAGAATGGTTTATGAACACTATATTCACGATTAGTGGACTGCCGGGGAGCGGTACAACCACAGCTGCAAAATTACTAGCTAAGAAAACCAACATGAAATTGATTTCCAGCGGTGAAATATTCAGAGCTCTAGCGGATAAAAAAGGTGTAAGTTTGGAGGAATTCAGTAAACTAGCTGAGGAAAACAAAAGCATAGATATCGAGTTAGATAAGGGGTTACTTGAAAAGGCATCTCCCGGTTGTATACTCGAAGGCAGGTTAACCGGACACATCCTTTTTCGTGAAGGGATAGAATCTTTCAAAGTGTGGTTGGAGGCGTCTAAGGAATTGCGCGTAAAGCGTATAGCTAATAGGGAGGACGAGAAGGAAAAGGTCATCTATGATAAAACAGTGAAAAGGGAAAAAAGTGAATATCAAAGATATAAAAAATATTACGATATCGATCTGAATGACAAATCGATATATGATCTAGTGATCGATTCGGGAGAGAACGACCCTGAAGAGATAGTCGATAAAATCATAAAAGGTGTAGAAGATGGAGCATGTGAGGGAAAAGGCCTGCACGTTCTCTAGATGGGGGGTTATACCTGAAGACAGAGGGGTCGGAGACGCGTTAAATCGTTCTCTGGTTATCGTAGATAAACCCGCCGGTCCCACGAGCCATCAATTATCCTCTTGGGTGCAGCAAATATTTAGTATGAAGGCCGGCCATAGCGGTACACTGGACCCCGGTGTTACCGGTGTGCTGCCCATGGGGCTGGGATATTCCGTACGCGTTGTGGACCTTCTCCATGTTGCACCGAAAGAATATGTAGCGGGAATGAGATTTCATGGACCGGTTAAGAAGAGAACGGTGGAAGAGTTGGTGGATGACTTTACGGGAAAGATATATCAGATGCCGCCGGTCCGCTCGGGTGTTAAAAGGCAACGGCGTGTGAGGGATATATATGAGTTAGATATATTGGACTACAATAGACAAGATTACCTCTTCAGGGTAAGGTGTGAATCAGGTACGTATATAAGGACACTTTGCAGGGATATGGGTAACTGCATAAGCAGGGGTGGCCACATGACGGAGCTTCGTAGAGTCGAGGCCGGAGGATTCGTTGAAAGTGAAGCATATCCTATGTATGTGGTAAGAGATGCTTGGGAACGGTACAAGGAAGGTGACGAGCAGCCTTTAAAGGATATTTTGGTACCCTACGAAAGGGCGTTAGAACTCTACCCCCGGGTGTTTATAAAAGATACCGCCTCCGGTGCACTGCTGGAAGGAGCTGATCTTGCGGTACCGGGTGTTCTTAAGATGGACGATTTCAAAGCCGGTGACATGGTTAGTGTTATGTCAGCTAAAGGGGAAGGGATCGCAATCGGTGTTGCATTGAAGGATGCTGAAGAGATTATTAATATGAAAGAAGGGTTGGTGGTGAGAACACAAAGGGTGTTCCACCCTAGCGGAGAATATCCCCGTGTCTGGAAATAGATTTATATCACTTATCTCTTTGTGTAACCAAATATGCCGAGATAGCTTAGCCTGGTAGGGCGCGAGCTTGGAGATCTCCGATTGGGGGACCCAAAAGCTCGTGGTGCCTTGCACCTCGAGGGTTCGAATCCCTCTCTCGGCGCTTTTTCCGTGCTCGAGGATACGGGTAAATGAACTTTTTGCACAATCCCTTCGGGGTAAGGTATATATATGACTTGAAGAGATTGGATTTAAACCCCATGGGCGGAATGTTTATGAATGTAGAAACCAGTAAGAGAGTGGAGAAAATCCAAAAATGTCCAGAATGTTCCAGCGAACATATATCCAAAGATTACCGTAGAGGTGAGCTCATCTGTGAAAAATGTGGTCTTGTGATAGATGATTACTATATTGACGAGGGACCGGAATGGAGGGCCTTCGATTCGGAACAAAGCGAGAGCAGAGCTCGTACGGGATCGCCTATGAACTTTCTCATTCACGATAAGGGGTTATCTACTCAGATATCTTGGAAAAACCAGGATGCATACGGACGCACTATCCCTCACAAGAACAGAGGACAGATATACCGTGTACGTAAATGGCATAGAAGGATTCGAATATCGAACGCAACGGAAAGAAATCTTGCTTCAGCCCTCAGAGAACTCGATGTTTTATCCTCAAAGATGGGGTTGCCAAGGAGTATACGCGAGTCTGCCGCTATGATATACAGACAGGCGGTGGAGAAGAATCTGATACGAGGCAGAAGCATCGAGATAGTGATAGCATCTTCACTCTATGCTGCATGCAGGAAATGTAATGTTCCGAGAACACTTACCGAGGTGGCACAGGCAGCTGATTCTGACGAAAAACAGATAGGACGTGCCTACCGCTTCTTATCACGTGAACTATCCTTGAAACTCATGCCGACGAGACCCGAGGAATACATAAGGCGGTTCTGTAGCAAGCTTGAATTGGAGAGAGATGTTATCTCCAGAGGGGAAGAAATCATAGATAAGGCAACGGATTTGGGGCTTACTTCGGGAAAGGGACCTACCGGTGTTGCAGCCGCTGCCATATATATCTCATCCATACTAGAAGGTACACCGAGGACCCAGCGTGCAATAGCAGAAGTAGCTGGTGTCACAGAGGTGACCATAAGGAACAGATACAAAGAGATCGCCGAAGAGATAGGTATAGACATTGAGATAAAATGATAAATCATGAATATGTTTATATCCTTTAGAAAGTTAGTTTATATAAAGAGGATATAGTGGAGGTATCTTTGTTGTCTCGTATAACGCTACAGGAATTCAAAAAAGTGCTTCGAAAGGTGTTGAGGGGGAGGAATATAGATGCGAAAAATGCGGACGAAATCGCCGAAAGAGTGATGAACCTCTTCGGTTACGACAAGACATTAACGGATAACCTACTTTCCTCCGATGACAGGGATTTTTTTTACATGTTGGAAGATTTCGATATTCTTACAACCGAGGAGGAAACGGTTTTTCTTCCCAGCGGGAAGCGATGGAGAATACATTATTGGCG
>JAFDTZ010000006.1 GCA_019594305.1 Thermoplasmata archaeon | reverse complement strand
CCATTTTATCTTATCGTAGGGATAACAATGTAGAACTATATAATATTATCCTATATATTCTATGTATGTATGTATGTATATATAGTTATTGAAGTTACTATATAGTCGCATCAGCTTTGAGTGTGTGCTTATTCAGTGGACCATATCGTCATGGTTGCCAGACCGTGTTATTCCCCAGCAACATCACAGAACAAAAGATGCCGTCGATCACTTCATCACTCCGCCTTACCAGGCAAACACCTCAGCCAAGAAAGGGCGCGAAGATGCTCGATAACACCGGCAGTGCCACTGTTAAAGTGGCTTGAATAGATGGAGTCTATCATAATAAACGCCCAAGGTATCCGCCATACATTTTACGAAAGTGGTCTCGAAATGATCCCGATTTCTACGGTATAACCCCCTTCATCGGCAAGGACGGAACTTGTAGCCGTAGTAGATTATCCCCGAAGGACTCTCTTCACCAAGCTTTCTTAGGGTAGCTTCAACCTTCATACCCGATTCGACTTCATCCGGTTCTACGTCCACCAGGTGCCCCGTCATCCTGACTCCTTCGTCCATCTCCACTATGACCATTATGTAGGGTGCCAGCATCTTGAAGTCCGGCATGGGGTCGTGTATCTCGGTGAAGCTCACAACCTTGCCCCTTCCGCTTATCTCCAGTTCATTCATCTTACCCAGACTGTTACGTCTGCATCGAGGGCATATCGCCCTGGGTGGGAAGTAAACCCTACCGCAGTTTCCGCACTCGACACCTATACCCTTGTACCTCTGACGTATCTCTCGCCAGAACCTAGGTATGGACATCACTTCCACCTCCCGTAGATGTGCACAACCGCACTCGCTCCAGTACCACCAAGGTTGTGGGTAAGGCCATATTCCGCATCCTCTACCTGCCTATCTCCGGCTTCGCCTCTCAACTGTATCACAGCTTCAACCGCCTGATTTATACCCACAGCCCCTACCGGTTGCCCCTTCGCCTTCAACCCTCCGGAGGGATTTACGGATATTATCGAATCAAGTGCGGTATCACCCCTCTCAGTAGCCGGTCCGCCGTCTCCCTTACTGAAGAATCCGATATCTTCGATGGCTAGTATCTCGCTGATGGTATAGTTATCGTGCACCTCTGCGAAGTCGATATCGTCCGGGGTCTTTCCCGACATACGGAATGCACTTTTTGCCGCTCCCACGGTGGATTTCATCACATCCATGTTTTTTCGATCGTGAACCGCCAGGTGGTCACCTCCGGTTCCGTAACCTAGGATACGCACCGGTTTACCTTTGTAACTATCTGCCATCTCAGCAGGGCAGAGTATCACCGCAGCGGCTCCATCTGATAATGGGGCGCAGTCGAATAACCCCAAGGGTGTAGAAACAGGGGGTGCGTTCAATACCATCTCCAAAGGAATCTCTCGGCGGAATTGTGCATTGGGGTTCCTAGCACCGTTGAAATGGTTCTTGACGGCTACCTGTGCCATCTGCTCCTTTGTAGTATTGTGAACGGCCATATGATAACGGGCCATCATCGCGTAAAGAGAATCAAAGGTGGCTCCGAATACCGATTCCCATTCCCGGTCGGCGGTAGAAGACAATATATTCTTTGCCTCTTCGTCACCTACGTCCGTCATCTTCTCAGCACCACCTACCACAACGATATCATTCATACCCGAGGCGACGGCAGTATAACCCTCCGCAAGGGCCGCACCTCCGGAGGCACCCCCGGATTCTATACGTACCGAGGGTGTCTCATAGAGCCCCACATAATCGGCTATCATAGGTGCTACCAGTTCTTGGTTGATGAGTTTTCCCGCGGACATATTACCGATATATATCTTATCTATCTCATCACCGGTTATACCTGCGTCCTGGATTGCTTCGAGTCCTGCATGGATGCCGAGTTCTCTAAGGGATGATCCCCACAGCTCGCCTATCTTCGTTTCGCCTATTCCTATTATAGCTACTTCTCTCATCATATCATCCACCTCTTCTTATCTTGCCCCTATACTTTGCGTACTCGGCGTATCCTATGTGTTTTACATCCTTGATCACATCTTCGATGGACGGGACACAGGAGCCTCTTATATCATCTATATTTTCCGCCGCTTTGATGTAGAATCCGTCAGAACCCGAACCAGATCCGTAGGAAGTTACCAGTATATCGTCACCGGGTTCGGCCACATCCAGTATAGCTGCCAGTCCCAGGGGGACCGCACCTGAATACGTGTTTCCTATCCGGGTAACCAGAAGTCCTACTTTCATCTGTTCCTTGGTGAACCCCAGCTTCTTGGCTGCCTTCATGGGGAATTTACCGTTGGGTTGGTGGAAGACAGCGTGATCGAAATCCGAAGGTTCCATATCTACATCCCCCAGTATCTTTTCCGTACAGCCGACCACATGTTTGAAGTAGGCCGGCTGGCCCGTGAATCTACCACCGTGGGACGGATAAGTCTGTCCCTCACGCCTCCAGAAATCAGGAGTGTCAGTGGTGATAGAAGTGGTATATTTTATCTCCGCCAGTAATCTTTCCCGACCTATCACGAAGGCCGCGCCTCCGGCGGATGCGGAGTATTCCAATGCGTCTCCCGGTGCCCCTTGGGACGTGTCGGCACCTATGGCTAGGCCGTTATCTATCATCCCCGCACCTACCAATCCCATACAGGTTTGAAATGCGGCGGTACCTGCTTTACACGCAAATTCGTAGTCCGCCGCCGTTATATTCGGTGTTGCGGCGATGGCTGCGCCGACCATGGTGGAGGTTGGTTTGACCGCGTATGGATGTGATTCCGATCCTACATATATCGCGCTTATTTCCTCTCCGGCTATCCCTGCACGTTTGAGAGCCCATCGAGCGGCTTCCGTGGATATGGTAACCACATCCTCGTCCGGTGACGGAACGGACTTACACTCGATACCTAAACTCTTCCCCATCATCTCACCGTCCTTTCCCCAAACCTTGCCTATCTCCCGGGGTGTTATGCGATATCGCGGTACGTATCCGGCGTATCCTCTTATACCTACAACTTTCTCAGATCTCATATTTATCACCTATAATTCATTGAGTCTATCCATTATCTCGCCCTCATCCAGTTCTGTTTTTAATAGATTGATATCTTCCACTTCTGCTAATTTCAAAGTTAGAGCGTCAACATCCTCCGGTTGTACATATACCACCATGGCGGGCGTCAAGGGGCTGGCTCTGATGGCAACCATAGGAGAGCGCCCGAATCTGATACCGGTGAAGAACAAAGCACGTTCAGTGCTCCAGCCGTATATTCTTAGGTAATCGAAGGATTTCATGGACGTTACGGCCTTCAAACTGTCGATCATGGTGTATCCGAAAATATTCCTCTCGATGACGGCCTCTCTAAGTATCTCCCCGTCTACCGCTTCCACCAGCTTTTCCACCGTAACCGCGGAGGTGAATTCTCCCATTCCAGTTATCCCTTCTTGTCCCGGTGGTGTGAACCTCTTAACAACCTTCCCGCCTCTTTCCACGTCTATCTCGATCATGGCGTTCACCATGTCTCTTACGAAGCCGCTGCCCGGGCGGCGTCTGCCCTTTTCGTAGTCGCTGATAACGGAAGAGGCGATGTCCATATGCTTTGCAACATCGGTCTGGGTGATCTTGAAAACCTCTCTCCACTTCCTCATCCTCTCTCCCGGCTTCGGGGCCATAGTTATCTCGCCGGCCATCTTTTCGTCAATACTCGTTATCATGGGGCAGAAGTAACATGCTGCCGTATATAAAACTGTCGAAACACTGTTTAGACATATGTCTTATCCAATCTGGTGGATTTAAGTTCTTTATACTCGCTTTCACAGTTCGGACAGAACCATCCGGCTTTATTGTCCGTATCATCAAGTGTATCTGAGAAGTGCATCACACATAGGGGGTCGTCGCAGTGGGTGAGGCCGACTATGTGTCCTATTTCGTGGACGGCCTCCTTGATAATCCTTTCTTCGAATCTTTTTCCCCCCAGCCTGTATGTGGAGATAACACCACCGTGACCGCCTACTTGGGCGGAGCCGAAGACGAAGTTATGTCCTGCTGAGAAAAGGTCCACACCGGTAACGCCCAGAACGAGATGTTCTTCCTTACGTGCCATACGCGAGCAGTGTCTGACATATCCCCTGGTGTTATATTGGTCTCTTTTTTTATCGTACATCTGTTTAAGGTCGGGGATCGGGTCGATCACCCTGTTCTCCATGGGTAGATTCTCTTTGAGTATATGGATGAATTCCTCGGCCGATTCATAGGGCATCAGGATGATCATTGTTGGTGTATTGGACAGGTCGGTTATTAAATCATCGCCTTTTCGGCGTGAGCTGGGATCGTCATACTGGTAAAGAGCAATGTAATAAGATATTTACACGAATTTTTCGTTCATCTCTATCATCTCTCTTTGTATCCTTTCTTTCTAGTTTTGTACTCGTCGATTTCCTTTTTTCTTAAGTCCAAAGGATGCATATATCACAGCAGCGATTATCAATACCAAAATCACTACAATAAAGATACTATTTCTTACTGGAAGTAACCATTTATCTTTATCGTCATTTTCTGGCGGATATTCGTTTACTACGAACGCCATATCGATATTTTTTTCGTTACCTGAGAACGTATTGTTATGTACCTCATTATCATCATTGTCATAGCGATCGGAGGCGTGGCGTTCTTAGTACTGTGAAATAAAAGATCCGGTAGATCAGAAAAGGAAGAGGATGCGCTTTAGTATCGCCATCACACCACAAAAAAAATCAACATACCAAAGGGATAAATTATTATATGCCACATCACTAAAGAATATTAGATACCAATGGAAAAATTTGTCATCCACACGTTGATACTGATCGTGGTCGTCGGAGTGATAATCACATTACTGTTCGTAGTAGATATACCCGATAGTACACACCCCGTCGTCGGCAGGTGGGAGGCCAATGAGATGATAACCGAATATCCTGATGGTTCACGGGATAGAGAATTCGTTAGCGGTGCTATCGTGTTCAACCAGGACGGTACCGGTTTTTACGTCGATATACCCTTTACATGGGAAGATGTAGGCAGCAACCAGATCCGAACCAGGGATGAAGATGGTGTTACGGTATACGAATATCTTATCCAAAATGGTGTACTAAGACTTACGGTGAGAGATCCCAGTGGAAACATAACAATCGTTTTCTACAAAGATTAAACTTCCAACGACAGAAAGAGATATATCTGATGAGTAACATATACCATAAGGATGACCATGGATAAGCTGAGATACATACCAACCGTTGAAGCTACGGGGACGGAGCAGATGGCTATAGATGAAGCAATATTACGCTGTTACGACAAAGGCATATCACCACCAACACTCCGCTTCTTCAGGTTCATGCCCTCCGCAATAACCATCGGGTACGCCCAGGAGGTTGAAAATGTTATCGATACCGATAAATGCAGGGAACTGGATATTCCATTCGTACGTAGGGTAACAGGGGGCGGAACGGTATATCATGATTACGACGGCGAGGTTACCTACTCAGTGGTCACGGACAGGATACCGGGAGCTATCGAAGATAGCTTTCACTCACTGTTGAAACCCCTTATCCTTACTCTTCAAGACTACGGTTTGGATGCCACCTTCAAGCCCTACAACGATATACTGGTCGGTGGTAAGAAGATATCAGGAAGCGCACAGAGGAGAGGACGAAAGGGAATGCTGCAGCACGGGACACTGATGTACGGCACGGACCTCATGACCCTTTCGGACATATTGCTTCTCGACCTCGAGAAATTGAAGGCTAAAGGAGCGAATTCATTCCTTGATCTCGTTACCACCATGGAAGACGAACTAGGTTACGATATCCATCCGGAAAAACTCATAAAAGATCTTAAAAGTTCCTATGAAGAAAACTTTGACCTACCACTGGAAGTAGGCGAACTGAGCGATGAAGAGAAAGAACTAGCCGATCAATTAAAGAAAAAGTATTCATCCGACTCATGGACCTACCAAAGGAGGTGGAAACCACGAACCTGAGGTTATCCGCAGGAACGGCGATGTATCTGAATTTGATGAACGGAGGTGCATTGGAAGTACCCACTACCGCCTACCTGATGATACCGGGCGACGTTTGCCGAGGCAGATGTACTTTCTGCCCACAGGCCCGGGGAGACAGCAGATGGCTTTCACGTGTCTCATGGCCGGAATTCGATATTGAGGACATGATAGGTCCACTGACGGAATCCGACCTCCAGCGCATATGTCTTCAATGTCCCGATGTACCGGGTTACGAGGAATCCATCGTTGCCACAGCCACTTTGCTTTCGGAAACCGGTAAACCCATCTCTATATCGGCGCCACCTCTCTCCGAAGAAACACTGGTCAAGCTTGATGGGATAATAGATCGCATCGGTATAGGTATCGATGGTGCTACTGATGATATCCGCGCTAGTGTTAAACGGAACTATGATCCGCAGGTATTTTGGGATTACCTCGGACGCGCCATAAGTCACCTGGGGCCGAACAGGGTCACGGCACATTTTATCGTCGGACTGGGCGAAAATTTACCTCAGCTTACCCTGGGTGCATACAGGGCGGTAAACGCAGGGGCGGATGTATCGTTATTTTCGTACATGTCAAAGGAAAACGGACCGGATATACGGTATTACAGGCAGGCACAGATAGCCTCACACCTTCTCAAAAAGGGCAGGTCGCCTTCAGATATTTTAGAGATGCTGCTAGATCATCCGGAAGAACTTGTAGATATCATCGCCGAGGGCGAAATGTTTCGTACCCAGGGCTGCCCGGGATGCAACCGTCCTTATTACACCACTCGTCCCGGCCAAGAGCACAGGAACTATCCAAGGGCATTGAAAAAAGTCGAACTTGACAAGATTAAAGAGGACCTGTCCCTTGTTTGAAGACCCTGTTTTACGTACCATAAATTCCTACGATCAGGTAGCTGAAGAGTACACCGCTCGTACACGGATCGAAGGTGATAGGAAATTCTGTGAGAAGATGCTTGACCGAACATCGGACATCCTTCCGCCTAAACCACGTATCATAGACCTGGGCTGTGGTGATGGTAGGGACGTTGCCTACCTAGGACGTAAGGGTGCGGACGTCGTAGGTATAGATCTTTCAGCGGAAATGGTCAAGTTGGCAAGGCGTGCCAACCCACATCAGACCTTCCTTAAAATGGATATGAGAAACACCGTATTTCCCGACGAAAGCTTCCACGGAATATGGGCAAGTGCATCTATTATACACATCCCAAAGGCGCAGATACACACCTTGGAACGAGAGGTATACCGTATTCTTGAACCTCAAGGAGTATTTGCCTTCAGCTTCAAGTTAGGTGAAGGAGAAGGCTTCGAGAAGTGCGGTGCCATGAAAGAACATCCCAGATATTTTGTGTACCACACGTTGGAAGATGTGCGTCATCTGTTCAAGAAGTTCGAGATCACTGATCATGTTGAATACCCGCACAAGGTCTTAGATTCGTTATTTATGTACTGCTGGGCCGTCAAAAGGTAACGTGGTTATTCGATATCGCCTTCCTCCGACTCAATCTCGTCGAATTCCTCCATCTCCACTTCGTCGAATTCTTGAGTTCGTCTGAGGTCTTCGTAGGTCATTTCATCGGGATATTCGTACGTTAAATCCTGTAAAAGTTTCTCATCCCGGCCGGGCGCAGTTTTGCTTTTCCAGACAAGGAAAGCTATTATGAGAACGACTGCGGTACAGGCCAACAAAACAAGTATAAGCAACCAGTTATCGGATACGGCCTGTACCACTCCCCGACTCTCCACTATGAGGGTGGAATCATCAACCAAGCCGTTGTAATCGGCTGTTACCGTCCATTCACCGGCTTCCTCCGATGTATAACGATTAATATCCCAGCTACCTCCGGCCCCCGAGTCTATATTCCAAAGGGTATCATTTGTCACATCATCTATCTCATTACCGTATTCATCGAAGACTACGGCATGGTATGTCTGAGACTCTCCGGCGGTAACGGTTGATTCCTTTGGGGTGATAATTATATGGTCCGGCTCGGCAGGTACGACGGTCACCGTCACGGACTCTGATGTAATATGAGCATAGGTAGCGCTGACGATATATTCTCCCACAAGCTCTTCATTGAACATACCGTTCGCAGCGTTCTCCCATGTGAAGCTGTCAACATGGTCTGTGATCAGGTTTCCGAAGACATCGAAGGCATTGGCTGAGAACTGCTGGCTCACTCCGGCGGTCAGGTTGAAGTCCGTCTCCGGAGATATGGTTACATTAGTCACTTCACCGGGTTCGACGTTCAGAGTAGTTTGATTTTCTTTTTCTAAATGAACCGCATACACCATCCAGGAACCGAAACGTTCGGATGTGTAAACATTATTTTCCCAGCTCCCTCCTGCCTCGGATTCTATATTCCACGTGGTATTTGTCGTTACATCCTCTATTTCGTTATGGAACTCGTCGTAAGCTACGGCGGTGAACTCAATGCTCTCACCGGCGGTTATGGTAGTGTTCCCCGGGGATACCACAATATATTTTACATATTCCACCACAAATGTAACACTTTTTGTTATCATGTTTCCATACTCGTCCCTGGCTCTTACAGTAACATGGTATTCTCCATCTGATAGTGCTGTATATTCATACTGTGTATCTATATCTACGTCTATCCATGGATGGCCCTCTAAACGAATTTCGAACCATAAGGTATCCGTAAAACGGTACATCGGGCTCCATTCTACCAGCACATCACTTTGTGAGATCTCTTCACCTTCTTCCGGTCGAACGATGTTTATATGCGGTGTAGGTGCGGGACTGACCAATGGATACCCGTCAAAGATATCGTTACTTTCGTATGGTACATCCACTATGCCGTCACTTCCGGGCATGTCCTGTTCCGGGCCTCGGTAAATGTCGTCCCCCGTATGATCACTCCAATAGTTACCACCCGAAGGATAACCGTTATCCCAATGGCAGTCCGATGATGAATCATCGTATGAATATACCTGCTGCTGGTTGTTGATGAAGTTATTGTGATAAAAATTAATATCTTCTGACATGTAGAGATACACGCCTTGATAATTATCCCGTAGGGTGTTCATGGTGATGTTGCTCTTAGATACCATGTTGAGTGTAATGCCCCCCTCTACGTTGGAAGACGCAGTGTTGTTATGTAAGGTGTTATCGTGTGCTAGTCCCATGAATATACCCGTCCATTCGTTCGAGGATGCGGTGTTATTTCTCAAAGTATTGCCGGAGGATTCAAGGAGGTATATACCTACGGTATTATCGTAAACCAGGTTATCATGTATGTAGTTACCATCTGAGAATCCCATGATAATACCTATACTTCCGTCATACATATCCTGTTCCGATACCGTTACATCGGTGCAGTTGGCAAGTATTATCTGACCGGCGCCTGAATGAACAGTTCCACCTGTCATATCCTTCCAGTAGTACACCGGTCTGTCGTTTACCGTGTTGGATGTATCGATATCATGTGTATTCCAGTTTTCCAAAAGAAAGCCGATAAGCACTATACCGTTGTATTCCATGGAATTATCTACTAGGGTGTTTCGTTTACAATCGAACATGAGTATACCATCAAAGTTGGATGATATTTCGTTATTCCGCAATATGTTTTCCACAGAACTTTCCATCCATATACCGTAGCCGTTGTATGATATGGTATTGCTATCAATTATATTGTGGTCCGAAGAGAACAGAATGTAAATACCATCCAATAAGTTCAGGTCGAAAGTGTTGTTCACTATGGTAGTATAGCTTGATTCGTACAGTAAACTTCCAAATATATTATCCCATAAGGAATTCCGATAAACACTGTTTTCATCAGACCCGTCCAACAATATTCCGTACCAGCAATTGGAGACGGAGTTGTTATCTATCATGTTATCACGCGATCGGTATAAAAAGATTCCATAATCGTTGTTGTAAACCTCGTTACCTAAAATCAGATTTCCATCCGATTCTTCAAGTGATACACCATTCCAGCTGTTCCAAAGTGTATTGCCTGTTACAGCGTTGTTATCGGAATCGTGCATTTCGATGCATGAAAACTCTCCCTCGGCTTCATTATCCCTCAAACTGTTATTGTTAGAACTAGAAAGGTAGATGCCGTAATATCGTCCCGATAAGGTATTGTTGTACAACGTATTATCGTGTGATTTCCAAAGGGCGATCGATGAATCCCCCTCAACGATAACGCTGACTTCCCTGGTCTCCTCCCAGTCTCCTGCTTGTGCCGTTATGGTGAGTGTTATCTCTCCCATCTTCCTAGGTAACCAATGTGTACTGTAATATCCATCGTTCTCGACCTGATCGTATCCTGAGCCATCATCCAACAAAAAGACGGTGTCTTCGTCGTTGCTGAACTCTACGCTTACATTGGCACCTAATATCGGGTTAACACCATCTGTTAGGGATATCATGATCCCTGTTTCTTTCATCCACTGGCAGACGGTATATGGTCGGTGTACCCAAAACCGGATATCGTCAGGGTCAGGAGTCGTATTTAAGGCATTATACGCATTTATACGTCCGTTTGTCATCAGCATGTCATAAAGAGGGTCAAGTTGATCTACGGAAGACAACACGGTATTTTTCAAGCCGATATAATCGTGGGATGAATTGTGTGATGCCAGCAGTGCCACAAGTCCCGAAACATGCGGCACGGCCATGGAGGTACCGCTGTTGTATGTGTAGGTGCCATCCGGTGTAGTGCTGTTTATGTTTACACCCGGGGCGGCAACATGGACACTCCTCGCACCGTAATTTGAGAATCCGGCAAGATCATCTGTCGAATCGGTAGCAGCCACCGAAATGATGTTCGTCAGGTCAAAGTTTGCGGGATACATTGGCCATAAATCATTGTTCGAACCGTAATTTCCCGCCGCCGCGACAAACAGTATACCCGCGTCACGGTGCTGTTCGATGGCATCATACAGCAATTCACTGTGACCCCCGCCACCCCAGCTGTTGCTCGTAGCGACTATGTTCTCCCCTTCAAGTTTCCTTTCCAGCACATATTCAAGCCCTGCGATGGCGTCGGCTATGGTACCGAATCCATCCTGCCCTAGGAATTTAACCGCCATCAAACTCACATTCCAGTTAACACCCACTACACCCAATTCGTTATCCCCCACCGCACCGATGGTACCGGCTACATGTGTTCCGTGACCATAATCGTCCATGGGATAGAAACTATCGTTCATCGCATTGTAACCGTGGTAACCTTCCGAAGAAGTCCACATATTACCACTAAGGTCAGGATGGGTATAGTCTATTCCCGTGTCGATAACCGCAACTACGACTTCTTCGCTACCGGTAGAGATATTCCATGCATCGTGGGCTTGTATAACCGGCATAGCCCAAAGGGAAGAGTAGCCCGGGTCGTTGGGTACGTTCATAGTTCGTACTTGATAGTTCGGTTCGGCATGTTTGACCCCTTCGATATTGGATAGTAGCCCAACAGCCTGGATGACATCAGTATCTCCCCTGAGAAGGATCTTCGCCATCTCTAAAGAGGGATATATCCTTGATGTTTTTCCATCCACTAAATTCGCCAGCTCTTCAGATATCCGGTACAATATGTCCGCTCTGTCGGCGTAGTCAGGTACATCAAGTTTTACCAGTACACTTTCGTGGCAGTAGTTCACTGTGTTGGCGTGATCAGATTCATCGTACATAATGTTGTTTTGAAGTGTGTTATCGGAAGATCCTTCCAGTAGTATCTCATGTCCGGTATTGGAAAACAGAAGGTTTCCGTCAACAAGAATATCATTGGAATCGGTGATGTAAAGTCCGTATTCGTCGTTGTTGATAAGTATATTGTACTGAATACCTACATTAGTCGTGTTGAAAAGACGAATACCGCTGTTACCATAGAATGTCCCTCCGTTTCCGCTTGCATTGTGTATGTGACATCCCGTCACTTCAAGGAAACTGGTTATATTGCCTAGGTATATGCCATATCCGTATCCTTCGCCGTCGATCTCGTAATTCTCGATGATATAGGGTTCGTCGTGGGTGCCGTTTCCAGGCCAGTCTTCAGAAGCCGCCTGCTCTGCGAGGTCGGTATCATTGTTAATGCGTATCGGATCACGAAGTGTGTAATTTTGTAACGGAAGTGGTTTACCGAGGTTCGAACTCATCGTATGTTGTTTTCGAAGTTCACCTGTGGATATGGACGGGTTAAATTGTCTTTTTTCAAATCTCTGCCCGCCCCATGGTTGTTCATTGAGGAAAGATTTCTCCTCGTAAATATTGCTTTCATTAACGATATAAGTTTGCGTAACTTCATCTTCTCTCTCCGGGGACCACCCATTGTGTACGGCCGAAATAATGCCACTTATCAGTATCAACAGTCCTATACAGAGGGCTAATATCTTTATTTTCATATTACTACCTCGCCATTGCACGAATATAAGGAATCATTGATATAAGGTTTACTGATATATCCGTTAAAAATAAATAATCGTGCAATCCGGAACTGGCCTAAATGAATGGGCTGAACGGTCCGAGGTAACGTCCTATCAAGAGTGTGCCTACGATCATTATCGCTAACATGACGTAGTTCGGAACGCTCCATCGAAATATCTTAGCTCCGTCAAGAGGTCCTATGGGCAGCAGATTAAAACCTCCGATGAAGAGGTTGATGAATGCAACGAACGCTAGCACCCACCAAAGGCCGTGACCGAAATAGAGGAGATAGTAAGAGCCTGCAAGAAATGATGCGCCTACAAACCAGTTTGTAACCGGCCCGGAAGCACTTATCAATCCGTTCTGTTCTTCGTTCAGATGCCCTCTTATCATTACCGCTCCGGGGGCGGCGAAAACGAAACCGAAGAAGCTAAAGAACAAAGCCATCATAAGACCCATGGGCCACATCCTGAACTCGGCCCAACAGCCGTACTTCCTTGCGACCATACGATGGGCCAGTTCGTGGAATAGGAAGGCGGTGCCGACGGACACGAATGAGATGATGAATAGTGTAATAAATCCCTGACCGAAAAGACCGTAACGCAAGCCTCCGGAGAAGCTTATGGTGAATGCGAGTGTGAGTACCAACAACGCTACAGTAAGATGTACTTTCTCTTTCTGGCTCATCCCTTTATTAGGCTGCCCTATGCTTACGGTATATGTATTTTTCATGTTCTTTTCACCTCGTCTCTGAATCTAGCGGCTATCTCTTTCAACCCCTCTTCTTCGCTATCAAAGACGTTAACGGATATTTTACCTCCTGCGGAATGCAAGTGACCGCCTGCGGAACCCAAATCTTTGAATGCGCGTTTCATTATATCGCCCATATTAAGCTTCGGATCTTTACTTCTCACGGATATATGTATGTTGTCCTTCAACATACCGGAAACCAGTACCGTCGATATGTCCCTCTCTCCCTCCAGGATGTCCGCGACTTGCGGTATATCGTCCCTTTGAGTAACATATCCGGTATTAGTAGTCATTATACCATCCTTGATCTCTCTGTTCATTATAGCACGTCCCAGGGCATCAACGGTGTTAGGACGCATGGGGATGGCCTCGAAAATTTCCAATAACTCCTTGTCCGCAAGGGGAAGGAGGTAACTGATAGCTTCGAAGTCGGGAGATACAATGTTTCTGGTATAATCCATCGTATCCACCTTTATACCGTAAAGTAGAGCACTCGCAAGTATTGTTGGTATCTCAATATCCAATGTTCGTAGATGTTTTATCATGATAGTTGAGGTTGCACCTACACTCTTTATTTCAACATATCCGCCTTTCTCAACGGAAAGATTGGTGTAGTGATGGTCGATTATGATAGTCGCTTCAATATCATCCGGGATTATATTGTTCTCGCCCGGTCGAGCGAAGTCAACAAAGGCGATATGATCCATTCCTGACAATTTTTCAACTACATCATCTTCAGTTACCCTCTCTAGATGTAGACCGGTATGTCCTATAAATAGTTCATTCTCCGGGTGGCCTATCTCTCCGCTGTAGTATGTAGTTGACGGTATGTCCACATGATCACACAGTAGTTCCAAGGCCATGGCAGATGCAAGTGCGTCGGGATCCGGATTGTTGTGTACGAATATACTCAGACCATCCTTGCAGATCTTTAAGACATCAAGTAATATTTCGCTTTTTTCTCTATCGCGATATTTTTCTATTTTACCCAATATGGAGCATGCTAAGATTTTACCTATCGGTTCGATCTCCGGTTTTCCTTCATAGTTACCGATATCGTCCCAAGTATAACACAGTATCTTCACACCCTTAACCAAATTATGATCTTTGACCTCTTCCATGGATTTACTCAATATGATCACCTTCTCAGCTTCCGCCCATGGAATAGTATCATCGAGTGATGAAAATGATAACACCTCTTCACCTTTTTCTTCAAGGAATTCCCTTATGTTATCCCGGGTATCATCATCCTTGCATACCACCGCTAGCATATTTTCCAACTTCCTTACCCGTCGTATATCACTTCATCAAAGTACCCTTTGAATTTACCTATCTCTTCATCGGTAAAGTCCGAGTTTGAAATAGAAGTTAACAAGAAACCGTCATTCTTGTGAACACGATCTTTTATCCATTCTATAAAGGAGAGCACCGTGTTGATCTCGTTGGTCAATGTCAAGCTATGCACGCCATGGAGTACGATCGCAGGCGGTGAATGCTTCTCTATAAAGCCACCTATCTTCGTCGATATGTTAGTTAGGTTATTCGGAGAACATCTGATACAACTCTTATCACTCCCGAAATTACTCTTCTGCAGTTGAATGTATGTGATATTTTCATCGGGAAGTTCATACTTTTTCTTTAACTTGTTCGGAAATTGGTTTGATATGCAGAGGCCTTGGTATCCGTTCTCGACTAATTCCTTAAGTGCCAACATACTCTTCGAAGGTTTATCTTCTATTATCAGGTAGAATGCTTCATCCCAATCTACCTCGTCACTTTCTTGCGGCTCCTCCCGTTCTCTTTCATCCAGACCGAGTAAAGCGGGGTCGTCCATCAACTCGGCTCTCTTTGAAGCCAGATCCTGGTAAAGGGTACCTAATTTACTCTCGATACGGCTTCTTAGATCCCAACCGTCATGTCTTTTAATTAACCTCTTGATATCGGTCCAAGCCTCCTTTTGCCCTTCTTCATAGCCCTTTATGTACAACGATATCTTTTGATTTTTATCCATATTAAACTCCTAACCGATATAACTTAGGTCTTCTCGTTTTGTGTCTTTACCTAGATTGCTCATCTCCAATTCCATTACCTTGCTTGCCAGAGCTTCGACCTCGGCAGCTTTTTCATCGAGTTCTTCATAGCTGATCTCACTTATCCCGATGTAAGATGTCAATACCTCAAGAACCTCTCTAGCCGCAGTAGGGTCGACGAAATATCCTGAGGTTTCCCCCATAAGACATATACCGTCCATGTCGTAAACACTTTTTCCTAAGCCTAAGAGTAGTCCGCTAGCACCGACGATGCCTGATGCCGGATGGTCCTGGTCGAATATGATGCCCCTTTCCTCAGCCTCTTCGACCAATTCGGGCCCGGTTACGGCACCAAGAACCCTCGGTTTGTCCACCATCTGGCCTTGACCGTAGCCGCCCAATGAGAATATCATGCCTACATTCATCTCTTTGGCTATGGTTAGTAACCTATCGGTTAATATATACTGTCCTTGGGGTGTCATCCCCTGGTAATCTCCGGTGAGGATTATTATGTCCCTTTCTTTGTCCCCCACTCCCTTTTTGTAGTACATAAGATTGTTTACTAATCTCGCTATTCCGTCTTCATCCACAAGTACCTGCGGAGGAAGGTATATTGAATATATTTCAGCGAAGAGGGTAGCTTCTATCTCGTCGATAAGGTGTTCCGCTGCAAGTTTGCCTACGTTTCCAACACCCGGTAGTCCCTCTATGAATAACGGGTCTTTGAGATCGGGTTTTTCCAGATATTTAACTATTATTTCATCCATCTTTATTCACCTTTTGCATGTTTGTATATTTGTCTTCTTCTGTAATCTCCGTATCTGTCTTCCGGGGAGTATTTCGCAGGGTGAGGATTTATGGTTTCCTCACCGCATTTTTTACACGATGTTGAGAGAAAGTATCCACCACAGCTAGGGCATTTTCTTATCTTCTTCATGGAACAGTACATCCTTTCTCTCAGATTGCCCGACTATGTATTTAAGATTTTTCGAAAGTGAATTTTTGCACTTCGGTATTATATTTCTGCCTCGATCTATAATGATATACACATCCTTAAATATAATCTCGGACCTGGTACGAACCCACTCCCCGCTTCCCGTTTATTAGTCGTGGTGTAGTTAGTAGATTATATGGGTGATATACCACAATACTTTTATATCTTGAAAACATTACTTTCTTGTCAGACATTACGTCCGACTGTTATATTATGATGGATGGGATTCGTCATGCACTCAAAGGAAAGTATAGGAAAGATGCCCGAGCTAGGATTAACCGGAGGTAGGTTGTTTTGTATCTGAAAGACATATACATGGAGAATTTTAAATCTTTCGGCAAACGAATGGAGATACCTATCAGAGAAGGATATACCAATATCACAGGACCCAACGGTTCCGGAAAATCCAATATCGCAGATGCTATTTTATTCGTGCTCGGGCCGAAAAGTTCTAAGGAGATAAGGGCCGGACGTCTGACGGATCTGTTATTCAACGGGGGTAAAGAGGGTAAACCTGCAGATTATTGCCGTGTAAGTCTTACATTTCAAAACAAAGATAAGACCATCCCTATGAACGAGGAAGAGGTCACCTTCACTAGGAAGGTCCAGAGATCGGATAACAATATTGGATACAACTCTTATTTCTACATCAACGGTAGGTCGTCGTCCCTTACAGAATTCCAGGAGCTCCTGTCCCATGCCAGGATAACTTCCGACGGCTACAATATGGTTCAACAAGGTGATATATCAAAGATAGTAGAGATGAGCGACCTTGAAAGAAGAAGGATCCTGGATCAGATATCCGGAATAACCCGTTACGACAAAGAGATAGAAAAAGCGGAAAAAAGTAAACAAGAGGTGATCAACGACCTGGAGAGGATCAACATACTTCTGGATGAGATAGGCAAGCAAGTGAGGGAACTGGAAGCCGATACCAAGGAAGCCTTAAAGTATCAGGAGCTGTCAGACAAAGTAAACGAAGCAAAGAACATGAAGGCTTGGAAAACAAAAGAAGGCGTCGAACAAGAGATCGATACCATCCGCAAAGATATAGAAGAGAATAAGGGACAGTGTGAAGAGATAGGGAAAAAGAAGGTCGAGCTCAAGGAAAAAGTGAAGCAACTTAAAGAGGACCTTATAGACATCGATAATGAACTGGCTAAAAGGGGGAGTAAAAAGAATAAAGAGCTGCAGGAGAAGGTGAGCGAATTACGCCTCGAATTGGCCCGTGCGGAGGACAGTGTCGAAGATGCGGAACACGATATAAACGAAAGTAAAGCGATGCACGAAGAATATAAAAAAGAGATAGAAAACAAAACAAAAGAACTAGCAACGATCACTGAAGAGTTAACGGCCGCCAAGGAAGAGGAAGAGAAGGTCAAAGCCCAAATTGAAGCGGTAACCCAAGAAATAGCGGAGATAAAAAGTGAACAGGCATCGTCCGATGAAAGGATAATCGAGATGCAAAAAAAGGGCATGGTCGTCTCCAAGGAACTGGAATCCAAAGTCGACAAGCTCTCCAAGAAAAAGGTAGAGCTCGATAGACAGAGGGACAGTATCGCACGGATGAACGAAAAATTGGCAGAGGACGAAGAAGATCTGGAAGCCCTTCAACTGGACAAAAAGGACAACGAGTGGGTCTTGAAAGACGCAAAAAAATCCGTATCTCATCGCGATAAAAATTTGAACAAACTCAAAGAAGCATTTCACGAGTACAAGAAAAAAGAAAAAAGGCTGAGACGGGATAAGTCGGATCTCGAGGAGCGGTTAAATAGGCTAGATAGGGAGTATCATCATCTCAAAGCCCAGGATGCCGCAGCTAAATCACTGAAGAAGGGATACAACAGGGCTGTAGAAACCGTACTGCAGGCAAGAGATACCGGCAAGATAAAAGGCATCCATGGTACAGTGGCCGAGTTAGCGGATGTTTCAAAGGAATACGAGACCGCATTACAGGTCGCTGCGGGGGGAAGGATGCAATCCATAGTTGTAGAACACGACGGTGTAGCATCGGACGCTATCAATCTGTTGAAAAAGAAGGAAGCCGGTCGTGCGACCTTTCTGCCCATAAACAAGATGCTCCCGGGAAGGCCCGGCGGTAAGGCTATAAGAACAAAAAACAACGATAAATCCCTGGGCTTCGCCTTAGACCTTGTTGATTATGACGATAAATATGAGAATGTTTTCTGGTACGTATTCCAGGATACCGTCGTGATGGAAGACATAGACTCCGCAAGGAGCTTGATGGGCGGTGTGAGAATGGTCACCATGGGGGGTGAAAGCATAGAAAGGAGCGGTGCCATGATAGGCGGTAATTTAAGCAAGAACATGCTGAGCTTCCAGGCACCGGACAGAGGGAAACTCGAAAGGGTCGGTAAGGAGCTCACCAAGACACGTGAGAATCTTGAAAAAGTAACGGAAGAGCTTAAAACGGTAGATGCCGAACTCCAGAATACACAGAGCGAGATAATGGAGGCGCAGTCGGAAGGGGTGAGGACCGACAAGATCACCAAGCTTAAATCCGAGATAAAAAGATTGACGGAAAAGATAACTAAGAAAGAGAAACAGATAAAGGATAAACATAAAGAGATATCCGACGCCCGAGAGGACCTTGAGAAACTGGAAAAATCGGTGGACTTCATAGAAGAAAATATAGAAGAGCTGAAACTCAAACGTAAAGAAATATCCGATATGATAAAGGATATTTCGCCGAAGGAGCTGTCAACCAGGCTCGGGGAGCTCAGGGACAAAGAGATACAACTTAACAAACGGTTTAACGAAATCGCCTCTGAGATAAAAGTGAACGGTGAAAAGAAAACACACTTGCAAAATAGTATAAAGGAATACAAGGGCGAGATATCCAAACTGAAGAACAATATATCTAACCTTGAGTCCAAGATAAAAAAGAAGAAAATCTTCATCAAGGACAGATCCAAAGAAGAGGACGAATTGAGAAAGAGATTATCATCCATGGACAGTGAACTGGAAGGGCTACGTAAAGAGAGGGACCAAAAATTCGAAAAGAAACTGAGTGCTGAAAAAGAAATCGAGCGCTTTGAGTCACTTATAGAAGGTAAAAAATTGTACATAAAAAGTCAAGAGGAAAAAATAGTTCAACACACTGAGAATTTAAAGGAGATACAGGAAGAATTAGAAGAGGATATCGATTTTTCGGGTAAGAAGATGCCCTCGATGAAAGAGTTGAAGAACATCATCCACAGGGGTCAGGAAAAGATGGAAAGGCTCGGTCCCATCAATATGAGGGCGGTACAGGACTATGAAGGTAAGAAGGAAAGAAAAGAGACACTCCAAGAGGAATATACCCAACTAAGCGAAAGGCGGGAAGGGCTGGACGAATTGATCAATAAGTTGGATGAGAAGAAGAAGGTAGGATTGATAAAGGTAAAGAACGAGATCAACGATAATTTTGTGGAGGTTTACAAAGAACTGTCCGGCGGCGGAGATGCAAATATAGAACTTGAAAATCCCGAAGCACCCTTCGAAGGAGGACTCATTATCAAAGCGAGACCTCCGGGTAAGAAGGTTCACCGTATACAGGCACTTTCAGGAGGTGAAAAGAGCCTTGTATCAATGGCCTTTATCTTCGCGATACAGCGGTACGATCCCTCACCCTTCTATCTGTTGGATGAGGTGGATCAAAATCTAGACGGTGTGAATGCTGAAAAGGTTGCGGATATGATTAAATCTAACTCCGAATCCGCCCAATTCATCCAGGTTTCCTTGAGAAAGATAACTCTTAAAAAATCCGACCACATTATAGGTGTAACCATAAACAAAAAAGGAATTTCCGACGTAATAATGAAGGTCGATCTAGGCAGAAATGAGGAAGCGGACATTCCCGAGCTTTCCGGCATCAGTCAACTGGAGGCGGAGGTGTAGATATGGTATCCGAAACGAAAAGCACTTTTTACGATCACGATGAATTAGAGACCAGGGAAAAAGTAGTGGAACATCTGATATTCCATAAGTCACTTCTAGATCACCGAAGGAGCGACGGGAGGCTTCAATCATACATAGAAATGATAGAAAATGCAGACGAGAATGAGCATTATCATATCTCCGACGACCCCTTCGAATGTTCCATTGGAACGGTCTTCAAATTGGTCATGGAAGAACGGATGGATCCTTGGGAGATAGACCTTGTTTCTTTTACCAAGCTATATCTCGATAGAGCTCGCTCCGAGGACAATATAAATTTTATCGTTGCAGGTCAGCTGGTCAGAATGGCATGGTCTATTCTCAGGATGCAGTGTGAAGAGGTACTTGAAACCATAAACGAAGAAAAAGAATCTGTAGAGATACCGGAGGATGACTTTATCCCGCAGTGGGACATGTTCGGTTACGATCTCTACGATGAACCGGAGGACATCGATTTTGAAGACGGCTTATTGGATTCCGACGAACCGATTCTTGAAAAGGTCATTCGACGGAAGGACAGAAAACCAGTCAGCCTTATACAATTAGTGGACGCCTTCGAAGAAGCGAGGCGGGAATCGCTCTACAGAGAGAAAATGGAGCGCCTTCGCCAGGAGAGAAGTAACGAAAGAAAAAAAGCGGAGGAAGAGCGTAAGAAGAATTATGATTCTAGTGCCCATAAGGAAGATATTTACCATGATATCAAAATAATCTGGGAGCGTATATGCTGGTATCAACAAGACACCCTGGAGTTTGGTATGATACACGATAGTAGGGTAAATGACCTTATCACCGCCTTTGTAGCGGTACTATTTCTCCATAGGGACGGTAAGATAAAGCTAAACCAGGACGAATTACCCTGTGGTCAGATAATAATGAAAAATCTTACTCCTGAAAACGAAAGGGCGGACGGATCCCTAAAAGCTATGGCGGAAAAGGAAGAGATCCCTATAGAAAAGTACGTAACAATATGATCGCGGCTCTTAATCCCCTAAAGACTGCATTTCATTATCTATCTTCTCAATGAAAGTACCGGCGCCGATGGAGTCCAAAATAGATTTTGCATCGGTATAAAAGCTCATGGCCTTCTCTTTATCGCCCATCTCTTTGTAAACATGTCCAAACCAATATTTAATCTCGGATTCTTCAAAGGGTATATCCAATTCCTTAATTGTTTCAAGGGCCTTTTCAAAATAACCGAGCGCCTCTTTCAGATTTCCAAATTTTACTTCCGAAATCCCCATCGCTTTATAGGTGGCTGCGAGACCGATCTTGTCGTTAAGGTGTTTCATTAATTTCTCAGCACGTTCGGCGTATCTCATAGCTTCTTCAGGATCACCTCTACAGGCGAGTGCTTCCGCCCGATTGAAATAGCTCCAGCCCAAGTACATTTTGTTACCTATCTTCTCGGCGTTCTCGGTACACTTTTCGAAGTACTCGATAGCTTTATCCCATTCTTCCATCTTCATGTAACTGTCGCCAATATTATTGTATGCTCTGGCTAGTTCCCGATATGACTTATGCTTGATCAGGGTAGGCAGAGAGCGTTTGTAGTATTGGATAGCGAGTTCTTTATCGCCTCTATTTGAATATAGATTCGCCATCTCGATATATGTAAGAGCGAGTATGCGCTGGTTATCCATGTCCTTAGCCACCTCAACAGCGCTTTCGTAGTGTTCGATGGCATCGTCGAATTTGCCCGACCTCCAATGAAGGTATCCGAGACCTCTATTCGCGTCTGCGATACCTTCTTCATTATCCTCGTCTTTCGCGATCTCAAGAGATCTTTCAAAGTATTCCTTCGCCTCTTCATACTTTTGTATCTCACGATAAATATGCCCTACTCGTCTTAAAGCTCCTTCTTCTAGATCTCTATCATCTCTTTCCTTCGCCATATCTACTAACTTCTCAAAGGAATCCTTGGATATCTCCCAATCGCTTGTATCGTAACTCAGATCCCCTATCTGCTTTAATATTGCCTCTTCTTTTTTATCCTTCTCATCTATCTCCTTTGACTTTTTAAGGGAACGTAATGCTCTATCGTAATATTCTAACGCGGACTCGGTAGCATAGCTCTGCACTGCCATCTCACCGGCTTTATTCGAGTATTCATAGGCCTTATCGTAATCCTTGCCTTCGTAGTAATGCCTACTCAAGGTATAGTAGTATTCTTCGATTCTATCGGAATATACCTCTTCTATAGTGTTGGCTATCTGCAGGTGCAGTACCCTTTTCCTGCTCCGTCCCATATTATCGTATATCGCCGCCCTTGTTTGTATATGCCCGAATCTGTAAATCTCCTCTCCTTCCCCCTCTTTTTCGTGAATTAATCCGTGGGCGTCAAGATCATCCATTATATCAAGGAGTTCTATAACGTCCATCTTGATACTATTCTCAAGGACTTCAAAGTCGAACTCCGTGCCTATGACTGAAGCATACATCAACACCTTCTTCCCATCGTTTGAAAGGTTTTCTATACGACGTGTAGTTACATCTTTTATTGAGGCTGGGACCGTTACATTTGCCAGGTCCTTCTCCGGGTCCCAAGTATAAGAATAAGGATCGATGACTCCCTCATCGACCATGGAGTTAAGCATCTCGACTATGTAATACGGGTTCCCTTCGGTTACTCTATATATCAACATCAAAAAGGACTGGGGAAGTTCTTTCGAGTGCAGCCTTTTCTTTATCATCTCAGAGGCAGATTTGAAGGAGAGTCTTTTAATGTCCACCATATCGACCAAACGTTCCTCTCTCATCCTATCGAGTACCTTATCCAAGGGATATTCACTATCACCTGTAACCAATTCTTCAGGTCTGTATGCCCCGAGAAGAAGAACCCTGTCATCGGAAGTGTGTCTTGCAAGATGATGGAGTAACTGAGCGGAAGCTTCATCTATCCATTGAAGGTCATCTATGAATAATAATATCGGATTGTCCTTCGAACGATTTATCACCACACTGGTAACTTTATCGAACATCAACTCCCTTTTATCGGAAATGGATATATCCGCTATCTCTTCTTCCTCTTCTAACCCCGCACCTATAAGACTCATGGGCATACCGGCCACGGACATGGACCCACTGGTATCCTCCGGTTGAACCTCTTTATCCATTACATAATCGCCAAGGGCCTCTATGAACGGGATGTAAGGGTCGGTACTTTCGTAGTAAAGACATCTTCCTATCAATACCTCGAAGCCTTGTTTTGAACATTTATCGGCAAAGGCTTCCGCGAGAATACTCTTTCCGACCCCGGCTTCTCCTTTGAGCAAAACTATCTTTCCCTCTCCCTCCGTTACACTATTCATATGTTTTTCTAATACCTTCATCTCTTCCCTTCTATCGATAAAATCTTTAGGGTCTTCCATAGGGTTGATTTTTCTCGGAGGACTCATAATAGTGTTTGCATATCGATACATGTGTTTAAACCTTATGTATTATTTTGAAAGATTACTCAAACTTTAAATATTCATACAGATTAAATTGATTCGAATTAAAAATCGGGCCGAAATATGAAAACGAAAAAATTCGAAGGCAAAAATGGATCTTCCCTCATATATCTAGATGAATCCGTATCTAACCTAGATAGTTATCTTACCGCAGATAAGAATATAATCATTACCGACAGAAATGTGGGGAAATTGTATTCATCTTCGTTTCCCGATGCAGAGATAATAGAGATAGAACCCGGGGAAAAATCAAAAAATCTGCGGACGGTAGAACATATATATGAGCGATTTTTAGACTGTGAAATCGACCGCCATTCATTTGTAATCGGTATAGGCGGAGGCGTAGTATGTGACATCGCCGGCTTTGCAGCATCGACATATATGAGAGGCATGGGATTCGCATTCGTACCCACCACGCTGCTAGCACAGGTAGATGCATCTATAGGTGGTAAGAACGGTGTGAACTTCAAAGGTTATAAGAATATTATTGGGACGATCGATCAGCCGGATTTCGTATTGATGGATCATAAATTCTTCGAAACACTGCCTATGAAAGAAGTACAAAACGGCTTTGCGGAGGTCATAAAATCCGCAGCTATATACAGTAAGGACCTTTTCCGCTTTCTTGAAGATAATCAAGAAACAGTCCCGGACTTGGAAAGTAAAGCGATAAAAAGGATAATCGGTGAAACCGTTGACATAAAGCTTCAGATAGTTTCAAAGGATGAATTCGAAGAGGGTGAAAGGAGAAAACTCAACTTCGGACACACCTTCGGTCACGCCATCGAGAAGAACTCGTCTTACACCCACGGAGAGGCAGTTAGTATGGGCATGGTGATGGCAGTAGATATATCGGTGTCTAGAGGGCTGCTTCCACCGGCGGATGCAGAGCGGTTAAAGAGGGTCATAAAGAATTACGGATTACCCCACAAAATTGATATGGATACCGAGCAGTTAAGAGACGCTATAAGAAAAGATAAGAAAAGGACCGGTGATATGGTAAAATTCGTATTTTTAAAAGATATCGGCGACGGGGTGATAATGGATATCCCTCTGTCGGAGTTCTGAAGGTGAGTACATATGATAAATGAACGTACAAAAAAGATAAAACTTCACGAAATCCGTAAATTATTCGAGATGGCAGATGAGAACACCATCAATCTTGGGCAAGGCCAGCCGGATTTTCAACCACCTAGGGATGTCATCAACGAGGTCTATCGTTCAATGCTCGATGGTAATAACATATACGGTTCGCACTTCGGCCTAACGGAGCTCCGTGAAGAAATAGCTCGTAGTCAGTCACAATATAAACCAGGGCTTACGAAAGATAACATACTCATAACCGTAGGCGCAACACAGGCTCTGAGGATAACCTTGGAAGGCACGGTCGATATAGGTGACGAAGTACTCTATCCCGAGCCGGGTTTCGTTCTATTCAATCCACATATAAGGCTCGCCCGGGCAAAACCGGTACCGTACCCGGTCGTGCAAGAAAACAGATTTATTCCTCGTATCGAAGACCTCGAAGAAAGAAGAACAGATAAAACAAAGGCGCTTATAGTCAATTCGCCGGCGAATCCCACCGGCGGTGTGATACCTGAGAGAACCGTACGGGACATATCGGATTGGGCCCGGGAACACGAGATACTGATAATCTCGGACGAGGTCTACGATAAATTCGTTTATGATGGTAAACATGTATCCTTTCTGGGTGATTATGATAACGTAGTAGCAATTAACTCGTTCTCCAAATCATTCGCTATGACGGGCTGGCGCGTCGGATTCATGGTTACCCTGCCGGATTGGATCCAAGCCCTGGGCAACCTGCATTCATACAACGTCGCCTGCCCACCGAACCCCATTCAATATGGTGTTCTCTATGCACTTCGTGAGAAGGCTGATTTCGTAACAAAAATGGTTTCTACATTCGAAGAGAGGAGAGATATCATAGTTGAAAGATTCAACGAGATCGAAGGGTTCGACTGCCTTACACCCGAGGGCGCCTTTTATGTATT
This sequence comes from Thermoplasmata archaeon, assembly GCA_019594305.1. Taxonomy (GTDB): domain Archaea; phylum Thermoplasmatota; class Thermoplasmata; order Halarchaeoplasmatales; family Halarchaeoplasmataceae; genus Haladaptatiplasma. The sequence goes on along the minus strand of JAFDTZ010000006.1, from coordinate 1,655 downwards.
CCCGTCCTTTGATTTCGATATCACCTCCTACGAACTAGCATTGAAATTTTTAAAGGAAGGAGTTCTCAGTACTCCCGGCAGCGCCTTCGGACCTTCGGGTGAAGGTCTTATGAGATTCTCATACGCTAATTCGACGGATAAAATTCAAGAGGGTATGGACATAGTCGAAGGTGTAGTAAACAATCTGGTTCGATAATCATTATCGTGTCTTCATCATGAGATCAAGGATACCGCATGCAGCAAAATTTTCTACTACAGGTAGTGCCCTGACGGCTATGCAGGGGTCGTGCCTTCCCCTAACCTTGAGCTCACATTCTCTCATGGTATCCATATCAACTGTTTTCTGAGGGATCGATATACTCGGTGTGGGCTTTATCGCTACCCTTAAAACTACAGGCATCCCATTACTTATACCACCTAAAATACCGCCTGCATTGTTTGTTTCGGTTATCACCTCATCTCCTTTGATGCCGAAAGCATCGTTATGCTCCGACCCCTTCATTGCGGCACTCTTCATCCCGGCGCCGAAGTCAACTCCTTTAACCGCCGGTATACTGTACATATAATGGCTCAGTACGCTTTCTATAGAATCAAAGATCGGTTCACCTACACCCGGAGGTAGGCCTATTATCCTGGCTTCTATCATACCTCCTACGGAGTCGCCTTCTTTCTTCGCAGCGAGCACTTCCTTTCTCAAGCTGTCCGATATATCCGGATCGGCACACCTCAAATCGTTACGGTATACGTTATTTTTTATGTCCGTATCGGACAACTCTTTCTGGACTTTTACACTTCCTATCTGTATCACGTGGGCTAATATCTCTATATCATGTTCTTTTAAAATCTGTTTTGCTATGGCTCCCGCCATCACGTAAGCCGCGGTCATCCTTCCCGAGAAAAACCCACCGCCCCGATGGTCATAGTCTTCGCCGTACTTTATCATGGCGGTGCAATCCGCGTGCCCCGGTCTTGGCGTGTTCTTTATCTCCTCGTAGTAACTGGAATCAACATCTTCGTTCTTGATCTGCATGGTGATAGGTCCTCCGGAGGCTTTTCCATTCAATACCCCACTGAGGATCTCTAACTTGTCCGTCTCCTTCCTTTGAGTGGTGATAGCGCTCTGACCGGGCTTTCTTTTGTTAAGCTCCCCTTGAATAAATCGTCCGTCGATCTCGGTACCGGGGGGTACCCCCTCCACCGTCACACCTACACATTCTCCATGGCTTTCGCCAAAGACCGATATACGATAATTATCTCCTATCGTGAAAGACACTTTATATCAGCTCCTATGGCTTTTACATCCTTTATAAAGTTAGGATAACTTTTGTCGATACACTCCGCATTCTCTATAAATGTATCTCCTTCGGCTACCGATGCAGCTACCGCGCAGGCCATGGCTATACGATGGTCATCGTGTGGATATATATTCGCGCCTTTTAGCCGGGTGGGTCCGCTAATACTTAAAGAACCATGCGTTTCTCGGATATCCGCCCCCATCTTATTGAGCTCCTTTGTTATAGCTGACAGCCTATCACTTTCTTTTATCCGCAGTCTTTCGGCGTTGATGAGTTTTGTCGTTCCCTTTGCTTGGGTCGCTAGAACTGCAAGTATGGGTGTAAGGTCCGGTATATCCGATACATCTATAGTCATTCCTT
>JAFDTZ010000150.1 GCA_019594305.1 Thermoplasmata archaeon | reverse complement strand
GTCTCTATCCATATCTCCGACTAGATAACCGTCTGCGTAACCGTGAATGTAACCTCTCCCATATTCTTCTTCGCCTTCCGCTTCTTCGTCCTCTTCACCTTCGTCAAAAGAAAAATCTGGAAACATTTGGATTAAAAACACGGTTGTGGTCGTACCATCTTCAAGTTCAAGCTCTTCGGTACCTGTACACTTCATATCGAAAGATATAAGCAGTTCCGTCTCCGGTATAAGACCGTCTTCTAATTCCGCACCGGGAATATCTAGTTCCTCTAAGATTATCGGGAAAGAGTATCCTTCTTTTTCCATCTCTTCGGTCATTCCCTCGGGTAATCCGGTGGCATCGAAATAACCGGAGTACACACCGGATAATGTCATTGTTGATTCAACCGTCCATTCTTTCCCCACATGGATCGGGAAGTTGAAGAAATCTAGCGGAGGCTCAAATCCGATGTCCAGTGAAAAATCGATCTTACCATCTATTTTCATCTCCATATCCGTGTATTTTACCTCCTAGAATTTTGTCCCAAAGCCCCAACATGGTAAATATTTATTTAATGGAACCTCACATAAGAAACATGTTATGAGCGCTTACAAACACAAGGACGGCTATTACAGGAAAGCAAAGAAAGAGGGATATCGCACAAGGGCGGTATACAAATTGAAACAGCTTGACGACAAATTTCATATCTTCGAAGAGGGTGATAAAGTGATCGACCTCGGGGCGGCACCTGGAGGTTGGAGCCAATACGCTGTAGAACGGGTAGGCGAGGGAAACGTTATTGCCATAGATCTAGAGCACATAGCTGAGATAGCCGGTGTGACATGTTACAGGGGCGATCTAACCGAGGACGAAACGGTTAAACGTATAATAGCGGAAACAGGCCATACGGATATAGTACTATCGGATATGGCACCAAAATTCAGCGGTAACCATCACCTAGACCAGGCAAGATCGGCATATCTTGCTTACTGTGCTTTGGAATTCTGCATGAAGGCATTGAATAGAGGAGGAACCCTAGTGGTAAAGATACTACAAGGGGAAGACTTTAACGATTATCTATCCGATCTAAAAAAACGATTTAAGGACGTGAGATGTAGTTCACCGGAGGCCTCTAGAGCCAGCAGTTCGGAGATGTACGTTGTCGCCAAAGGCTTCATAAAACAGCATAAAGATTAATAACCCAGAACGCTTAATGATTATCGATAGTCATGAAAACCTATCTTAAGCTGATATTCAACAGCGAAGGAGTAAAACCGTCAAAGGCCGTGGATATACTCTACGGTTTGGGATTCGAACCCCAGAAGGGCGAATATGATATGGTGTACAAATGGAACGACGGTGCAAACGTTCAGGAAGCAATATGGTTTGCCGATAAGGTCCATGCGACACTGAACGGTTTGAATGTGATGTTCTATATGGAAACCGTCGATTAAGCACACCTTAGTATTACCAGAAAAGGGTTCCCAGCAAATGCTTTAGCAGATTCTATTTACTCTCTTTTAGGCAAACCGTACCTATCGCATTTTTCATCGACTTCTTGCTGTATCTTGGCGATATCCTCTTCGGTAAGGTGTGCGAAACGCTTCTGTCTCTTCAGGTATTCTTCCACCGGTTTTCTTTTCTTGGGCATGACTGTTACCTTGAGGTTACAGATATCACCGTCAACCGCCTCCCATAGTACAAAAACACCTGTTTGTACTGCTAGTCTGCCTATCTCTATGGTATCGTCACTTCCGTGCCTCCAGCCTGTGGGACAGGGTGCGAAAACATGCAGAAAAGACGGTCCTTCCGTTTCTATTGCTTTTTTCACCTTTTTCTTCAGATCGTTGATGTAAGCAATATTGGCGGTCGCTGTGTAAGGTATACCGTGGGCGGCACATATAGCCGCTATGGGCTTCTTTTGTTTTGATTCGCCTATGCTGTATTTGCCTGAAGGAGATGTCGTTGTGCTTGCACCGTATGGAGTAGAACTGCACCGCTGGATCCCGGTATTCATATAGGCCTCGTTGTCAAGACAAATGTATGTTATATCGTGGCCCCGCTCCAACATACCGGATAGTGCCTGTAAGCCTATATCGAAGGTGCCGCCGTCTCCGCCGAAAGCAAGGACGTTGACTCCCTCTTTTCTACCCAACTCTTTAAGTGCGACCTCCACACCCGATGCGACGGAAGCGGAATTCTCAAAGGCTGCGTGTATCAGCGGGATCTCCCATGCGGTTTCAGGGTATCCTGTAGAAACCACTTCCAAACAGCCGGTACATATAGTGGCGATGGTATTCGGTCCAGCCACCTTGAGTATCTGTCTTACGGCGGTGCCTTCACCACAGCCCGCACATGCCCTGTGTCCAGATGCGAATAATTCAATGTCTTCATTTTGAGTCATCATAATCACCTCATTACCTCTTCATTCATAGCTATCCATTCAACGAGCACTTTCACTTCGCCGTTTTCGATCACTTCGATGGTCTTATCGTATATCTCCTCAAAGGTGTCCACCAAGGTATCTCTGCCCCCTAGGCCTGTGATGAAATTTTTCAGCAGGGGTCGTTTCTTTTCATTTACGAAGGTACCTGCAAGCTCTGCATACACCGCACCTGTAGATCCGGGTGAGATATTTCTTTCAATTACAGCTACCCCTTTAGCAGAGGATAAAATATCTTTGAGTTCGGGCATGGGGAAAGGTCTGTAAACTGTTAGTTTAGCAAGGCCTACCTTCTTTCCTTCCTCCCTCATCTTTTTTACCGCCTCCCTGGCGGTACCGGTCATAGAGCCCATGGTCAACAGAATTACATCTGCATCCTCGCATGCGTAAGTACTTACCTTCTTGTAGTCCCTACCGAACCTATTTGCGTAATCTGCAAATATTTCGTCTATCACATCTCGGCTATCCTCCATCGCTTTGGTCTGCTCGAACTTGAATTCCTGATAGTATTCCGGAGGTGCGAATGAACCGAAGGTCGCAGGGTCTCTGTGATCTAATGTTCCATGCTTTGGTTTGTAAGGTGGAAGGAAATCGTCCACGTCCTCTTGAGCGGGTACTTTTACCCCTTCTATGGTATGGGTCAAAACGAAGGCGTCGATGCCTACAATAACGGGAAGGAGAACCCGTTCATCTTCACCGATCCTGAAGGCGTTGATCATCAGATCCAGCCCTTCCTGATTGTTCTCCGCATAGAATTGCAAACAGCCGCTGTCTCTTGATGCTATCGTATCCTGATGATCGCACCAGATATTGATCGGCGCAGATAGTGCCCGATTACCAACGGCCATTACTATCGGTAGTCGCATGCCGGAGGCGATAAAGAGCATCTCGTGCATAAGTGCCACACCCTGTGATGCCGAAGCGGTCACCACTCGGGCCCCGGTAGCGGACGCACCGATGCATGCGCTCATGGCGGAATGTTCGCTTTCTACATTGATCATACTGGCATCGAGCTCACCGTCTGCGATGAACTCCGACATCTTCTCCGGGAACAATGTGGACGGTGTGATCGGGTATGCAGGTACCACATTCGGTCTGCACAGCTTCGCACCCATGGCTGTTGCCATGTTGCCTTTGATGGTCATCGATTTTTGTTCTCCCATGTTATCACTTCTCCTCCTTTACCATCACGATTGCTTTTACGGGACATTCGGCTGCACAGATGCCACATCCTTTGCAGTAATCAAGGTCATACTCTATACCATCTTCAATCTTCTTGATAGCTGCATCCGGACAGTAATCGTAGCATTTGTAACAACTGATGCATTTTTCAAGATCAACTACGGGACAAACAGACCTCCATCCGCCAGTTTTGTATTTTTTTGAGCTTCCGTGTTCTTTATTTATCGCGCCTATCGTTATCTTTACCGTCATATTTACACCCCTTTCACTTTGTCATAGGCCTCTTTAGCGGCCTTTTGGTTGTTCTCGATCTTTACAGGTACATTTACGGTGATCGCCTCGAATATTGAATCTAATTTCACATTGCCGATCACCCTTGAATATGCACCGAGGATCGCCGTGTTTACTATCGGATTCGTCTCAGTTCCAAGACCGTTATCCACTGCGATAGATGTGGCGTCAACCGTAAATACCTCCGCATTGTCGTAATTGAAGGAATCCGGTTCTTTTGAACTGTTGATTATCACTATTCCCCCTGGTTTTAAGCCTTTGGTAACATCAACGACATCCAGTAGACTAGCATCCAAGACCACAACCACGTCAGGCTCATATATCTGGGTCTTCAGATCTATTGTTTTTTCATCAATCCTTGTAAAGGCGTTGACGGGCGCACCTCTTCTCTCGACACCGAACATAGGGAAGGCTTGTACATCTTTGCCCTCCCTGAATGCGGCATCTGCTAGGGTGTTGGCGGCGGTAACCGCACCTTGTCCCCCACGTCCGTGGAATCTTACTTCATACATCTTAG
>JAFDTZ010000076.1 GCA_019594305.1 Thermoplasmata archaeon | reverse complement strand
GTCGTTCTCTTCGGTGTCCACGTCTTCTGCATGTACGAAACCCGGGGTGACCACACTGAGTAACAGTATGAGCACTACGGGGGTTACGAACATGAAGGTTTTCTTGGTATTTTCACGGACCATTTTGATCACTCCTTTGGTGTTGCTCTATGTACATCATAACGTATCACAATATAAAATTTTCTATATTATTATACTTCCTACTTATTATTATACTTCCTACTTATTATTATACTTCCTACTTCTGATATCAGAATTGCCTCGCTGGAGGTGTTACGGAAAAAATTGATGAAATGCAAAAAAAATCCGTACTCAAGACTATAAAGGGATGAAAATCCTTTAGGTATAATACCTTTAAAAAGATGTACGGCACTCATTAAAAGCCTTCACAATTCCCGTGGTTTCCCTAGAGCGGGCAATGTTGCTTACGATGATAGGCGAGTAATGCCTACTTGTAAAGATCATTACCGAAGTGAGCCAATAGCGCTTCCAACTGTATACGTTCGTTAGCACCCTGAACCATTCGGAACTCAGCCTCGCCGATCCTATCTACGAGCCTCATCCTTCGCTCGTTGTCCATCGGTATGTTGTATATAGCCTTATGGATCTGCCTAACTATATCATTACCCGATAAACCATAATCTATGATGAGTTCGTAAAGCTTATTCCTTACCTGCATGAAATCACCTTCGATTGCGGTTTTGATCATATACTCAATATCGCCCGGCTTGGCGATGTTAGCACTCTGGCGAACCGCCTCTTCATCTATCTCCTCTGTGGTAGTCGCCGATATTTGAAGAAGGTTTGTAGCCTTTCTCATATCGCCTTCGGATATACGCACTAAGAGGTTCATTGCATCTTCAGATATCGTAAGGCCTTCCCCCTCAGAAATATGCTCCAGCCACTTTATCACACCCTCCTTGGAGATATATCTGAATCTGAATACCGCACACCGTGATTGTATCGGGTCGATTATTTTGGACGAGTAATTACAGGAAAGAATAAACCTGCAGTTGCCGGAGTATTTTTCCATGGTACGACGAAGTGCGGCCTGGGCCTCGTTGGTCAAGGAATCCGCCTCGTCCATGAAGATTATCTTGAATCCCTTCTTACTCAACGTAGTAGTTCTAGCATATTCCTTTATCTTATTTCGGATAACATCTATGCCCCTTTCATCACTGGCATTCAACTCGAAGAAACTAGCGTTCCACTGATCTCCGTACAACTCCTTTGAAAGGGCGATGGCAGAGGTCGTCTTGCCGGTTCCAGCGGGACCTGCAAATAGTAGATGTGGTATGTTTCCCTGAGCGACGTATGCTTTTAATCGCTCGATGATCCTTTCTTGCCCGTATATATCATCAAGATGTTTCGGCCTGTATTTCTCCGTCCAAATATCGTTCATCTATTGGATATGAAAGGAAGTTAAGTAATATATTTTTCGTTGGTGAATTGAGTGATGATCACATAAATGGTTATAGCGAGGAAAAATTTTATTTAGTTGATAAACAACATTGGAGAAGTATGTTCAGGTTTAGAAAGGGTCCGAAACACGCAAGTAAGGTTCAGGAAGCCCGTTTGATAAAAACAGCTAAATTGCTAGCTGATGACCCGTTGAGAGTAATACCCGAGTGTAAAGGTAATTGTTTTCTCTGTAAATTCGGCAAATCAAAAAAGCTTATTGAAAAGATAGCTACAAAAAAGGACGATAAAAAATTTCTTACAAAGGCATCTAAAAGAGGTACGGACCTATCTAAAGCTGTAGCTAGAACTATGTTATTGGCTTACGAGGACAAACTGCCGGTTCTTGCAACCGCGAAAACTTCGCAAGGAGATATAAACTATGTGAAGGGCAGTGCCAAGGAAAAATACATGATGGGTATCCAATATTTTCACGACCCCACGATAAGATTGTTTGCTTACTACAACGAAGCAAAAAAAGGATATTTTCTGTACTCTTGGGGAAACAAAATAGTTTGTGCGGGAAAAGAAGATAACCCCCCTAAAGAATATTTCAATAGCAGGATGTCCAGTTTGTCATATAACTTTAAAAAAATTGACGGTATTTACTCGTGCGGGCATACGTCTTCAAGGTCATCACATACACATATCTCCCTGATGTGGAAAAACGCAGGAGCTACCATCAAATTATGTTCTAAATGCGCTAAATCGAACGTTAATCTTTTCGTACACATTACCGAGGGAATGCTTTCCAAGGATAACACCGAACAGTTTTCATTGGAGGCGAAATATAGGTTGAAATGCGGTGGCGAATGCGATAGATGCGCACTGGATTCCAGCATCATTATTCCAAGTGACAGTAGTGAAGGTTACTACGAAGGAAAAATATCAGATAGAGAACTGATTAAAAAATACGATAGACACGCTCGTAGGCAGTTGAAGAAAAAGACCGATCTTTACGTGATAGGAAGGACCTGTTACGGTAAGGATATAAACGCATTTTTTGAAGCATTTGATTATGAGGATTGGGAAAAAGTACCGTTGAAAAAAGCGATCAACAAGACTTCGGTTGCGTTGGTACTCGAACAGGCTAGTATAAACGAATTGCTTAACAAAATATGGGAAACAAAGGGAAAAGAAATCATACATACTATAGTCGAAGATAAGGATATGACAGAGGAACTCTACGCCATGGTAGAGGATAATAAGGTTGTACCTAGAGAAGTGCTCAGGGAAGCATACAAATCCAAGGAGACTATGGATAGATTGAACACACTCCCTGATTTTAGTAGATTACCTCCTGAAGCAAGGTTCGCCCATAACCTTGCGGTGGCGTATAAGACGGATGGCGCTACCGAAACTGTTAACCACATAGATAATCTCGACACTGCTGATACAAGGCTGAAAGCATTGGCATTCGGTTTCCTAGTAGCCCTAGGTAAAGGTGATTCGAGAAGATGGAGATACAACACATCCGAGGTAGATGTGGGGGAGTTTCTGAAGGATTATGTATTGAAATTACTCGATGCCGAAGGAGATGATTATGCAGAAGCATTACAGGAGCTATTGAAGATGAGCGGTTCAACTGCAAAGATAGTTCTTAAAGATGGAACTGAATTAAGGTAGAATAAGAGTGAAAATCTAAAGATCCATGACCACCCCCGAAGACAAAAAGTTATTTAACGGGCACTTAAATATGCCTCAAAACAAAAGGTTCGGTTTATTATGAGTTTAGAAGAAGGTGCAAGAATTGCAGTGGAAACCTGTATGAATGTAACGAATAAAGACAGGGTTGTGATATTGTGCGACGAAGACACAGAACGAATAGGAATGGCTCTGCGAAAGGCCGCGGGTGAACACACGAATAATATCAGATTCTTCAAACTGGAGGTTTACGGAAAGCGTCCTATCAAGTTCTTTCCCGAAACCATAAAGAGGGCTGCTCAGAATGCAACTGTTGGTTTCTGGACGGCTAGGGCATGCCAGGACGAGCATGAACATATAAGAGGGCCGTTTATCAAGGCAATGCTTATCGGCGGACGCCACGCGCATATGGTCAACGTTACCGAGAAGGTCTTCGAAGGCGGTATGGCTGTTGATTATTCACAGATAAAGCTATTTACGGATAAACTATACGAACTATTAAGCGATACGAGAGAAGTAAGGGTAAGGAACAAACAGGGTACCGATATAGTGGCCAAATTCAGCGATATCATCAAATGGGTACCAACGGCGGGCATTTGCCACAATCCCGGCCATTGGATAAATTTGCCCGATGGAGAGATATTCACATCCCCGAAGGTAGTCGAAGGAACGATAGTGGTTGATGGTGCCATAGGAGACTACCTAGGCTATAAATATCATCACGAGGATTTACAGGAAACGCCTATAACATTGGAAATAGAAACCGAGGACAGACCGAGATACACCAGCATACACACGGATAACGATGAATTTCTTAAGGATTTAGAGGATTACACTAACCGCCACCCTTGTTCCAAGTACATAGGTGAGTTAGGTTTCGGGACCAATATATTTTTGAAAGAGCTTGCAAACAACATGTTGCAGGACGAAAAATTCCCCGGGGTTCACCTTGCATTAGGAAATCCTTTACGTGAAGAGACAGGAGCGTCCTGGAGCTGCCCTGTCCATATGGATCTCATTCTTACCAAATGTGACGTATGGTTGGACGATAAAAAGGTGATGGAAGACGGTAAATATATCATATAACCTTAGGGCGTCCTGTGTAGTAAAAACGCAAACCGAAGGGAAAGATTTTTATTACAACCATATTCTCTTATTAGCTAGAAAGCAGTTGATATCATCACCTGTGTACATCTAACGTGGTAAAAATGTCTGCCAAGAAACAAGGCGGAGGCTTCCAGTCCGCTGCTGGATTGATACGCTACTTTGATGAAGAAGATGCAAAGGGTCCTATACTGGATCATCGATTCATCATAATATTTGGTATAGCGTGCCTGGTAGTGATCGAGTTGGCAAAATGGCAATGGCCGGTATGATTTTTATTTAGTACAAGTGTGCTTCGCACTTTTTCTTTCTATCCTGGACCAGTTTGGATTTCGGTTTTATCTCAAGTGCGTTGTTATAAGCTAATCTCGCCTCCTCAAACACCTTGCGTTCCATCAGGATATCTCCTTTTAACTTCCATGCGTCCGCCATTTGTGAATCAATTGAGAGTGCTTCGTTGACACACTGGAGTGCACCACCCCACTTACCCATAGAATGCATGGTCATCCCCTTCCAATACCATCCCCTCGGATCAGAATCATCTTCATTTATCATCTGGTTAAATATTATGTTCGCCTCATCGAACATTTCTCTCTTAAACAGGACCCGGCCTTTCATCAGAACGGCATCGATGTGACTCTTATCCCTCTTTAACGTTTGGTTGTATAACTGTATAGCTCCACCCCAGCGGCCCTTTAATCTAGTCAGCTCACCTTTTATGAACCATACACGAGGGTCGTTACGATCGAGAGATATAATCTTGTCGAGAATTTTATCCGCCTTGGGATAGCCCTCCTCCTCGATTAGAAGTCTGGCAAGGCCGATATAGGATTCAACATCTTTTTCATTCAACTCTATAGCTTTTCTAAAATGTTTTTTTGACTCATCATAAACACGTCTACGTAAGTAGAGAAAACCCATATTTCTATAATGTACATAGTCATCGTCAGAATTAGAGATAGAGATTTGATAGCATATTTGACTTTCATCCAATAGATCGTTTACCACTTTTTGTCTGAAGACCGGTTCGAAGGCACTTATGTCAGCACATTCCGCGGTGTAAAAGAACAAGTTTGCAATACGAAGGTAGAGATCGGGTAGCTCTTTGAATTCTCCCGCCTGTTTTTTCAACTCTTCTAACGAATAGAATATTTCCGCAAACACATCTATATCACTAGGCGAATATATATATTTTTTAAAATCTATATCCCTGGGTATCCCCAGCTCTGCCAATATCTTGTTAAGTGCCGATTGTATTTCGTCCATATCCTTTTCATCATTCAGAAATAAGTTCTTGACCTCTTCCATGGTAGTAAAACCTGCTGTGAATTCCAATTCGCTACCGGGGCGTTCTCCGATGGTTAGGATTGGTTCCGAATCCTCCCTGTACCTATCTAGCACAGGTTCTCCTATAATGGGACTGGAGGCTATCCAAAATATGTTTTCTCCAAAAAGATTTGTCGCACATTCGGTACAGATGAGGTAAACATCGCTTATTATCTTTCCACACCGAATGCAGATGGCAGTCATTGTTAGGGAGAAAGGAGGAGGGTGATAAAATATTTATCCGTATTTTTTTGCGAAGTCGTTTTTAAAATCTTTAAAATCTCCACTGTTTATCGCGACCCTTGCGTTTCTTATCAATGATAGTATAAAATGGAGGTTGTGGATTGTAACCATACGCATCCATGATAACTCTTTAGTTCGGCAGAGGTGATTGATATATGCACGACTGTACCTTTTACAGGTTGGGCATATACAATCATCATCAAGTGACGATTTGTCACACCGGTATTTTGCTTTCCTTATATCTATAGGTCCATATTGTGTAAAAATTGTTCCGTGTCTTGCATTCCTAGTAGGATAGGCACTGTCGAAGAGATCTATACCTCTACCTATGGATTCAAGCATTTCCACGGGTGAACCAAGGCCCATCAGATATCTCGGAGAATTGGGCGGGTATATATCGTGGGCTATCTCGAGCATTCTATACATGTCGTCGGTAGGTTCTCCGATAGAGAGACCACCTATCGCATTGCCCTGGAAGTCGATATCGGCTATCTCGGTGCAACTCTTCGCCCTTAGAGCGGGATCAACACCACCTTGTGATATTCCAAAGATAGCACCATCTTTCGTTCTACATTCTTTAGCCCATCGTGTGGTTTTTTCAACGGATGCCAACAATGTTTCTTTATCAGCGGGATGCGGCGGACAATAATCAAGACACATGGCAACGTCTGCACCTAACCTCATCTGTAGTTCGATGTTTTTTCGAGGGGTGAGCTCGAAAACACTGCCGTCGTATTCCGACTTGAATTTTACTCTATCGTCGGTTATATCCTGCTCGAACCCTTTTCGAATCATCTGGAAGCCACCGCTATCCGTAAAGATTATTCCATCCCAGTTCATAAAGTCGTGAATACCACCCATTTTTTCGATAACTTCCACCCCGGGTCTCATCAGAAGATGATACGCGTTAGTTATCAAAGCATGTATCCCAAGTTGTTCAATATCCTCCGATAATAAAGTCCTTACAACACCCCTTGTAGCCACGGGCATAAACAGTGGCGTCTTTGCGATACGTCCGTCAACCGAAAGTTCGCCCGCCCTTGAGTTGCCGTCTGTGCATTTCAGCTCGAAGTTCAACATTGTAATCCCTCTATCAACATAGCATCTCCGAAACTGTAAAAACGGTATTCTTTTTTTATTGCCTCCCTGTAGGCTGAAAGTATCCTCTCACGGCCTCCAAAGGCACTAACCAGCATAAGAAGAGTAGACTTGGGCAAGTGAAAATTAGTCAGTAACATATCCATTCCGGATTGAAACTCATAACCTGGATATATGAAAAGATCCGTTCGACCATTTCTAGAGGATACTTTTCCTTTTGAGGAAACAGATTCCATGGCCCTCACGGTTGTTGTTCCGACAAAAATGACTCTCCTGCCTTCTTCATTTGCCGAGGTCACCGCCTGAGCGGTCTCTTCGTTGACCTCAAAAGATTCTTCTTCCATATCATGCCCTTCTACCTCATCTGTTCTAACCGGCAAAAAGGTTCCAGGGCCCACATGAAGAGTGATATCGTGTATGTCAACTCCTTTACCGGATATTTTTTCCAGTAGTTCGGGAGTAAAGTGAAATCCGGCCGTGGGTGCAGCGATGGAACCTTCTCTGACCGCATAAACCGTTTGATATTCATCCGGAGAGGATAATTCCTTTTTGATGTACGGCGGTGTGGGCATCTTTCCGTGAGACATCATCAAATTTATCGGTGATTTACAATCAACTACATACCGGCCCCCGGCTAATCGTTTTTTTACTTTCGCAATTTCACCATCCACCAGAAGGTTGATACCTTCCTTTATTTTAGCGCCTTTAATCAGGCATTCCCATCCACCATCTAGTGGTTGGTAAAATAATATTTCTACGTGACCGCCAGTTTCTTTCTTCCCTTCCACCCTGGCAGGGATAACCTTTGATACATTTCTAACAAGAACATCACCTTCATTCAATAAATCGGGCAGATCATTAAATGTTAAATGTATATGTTCATTCTTTTTTAGATAAAACAATCTCGAACTATCTCTAGGATGCATTGGCCTCTGGGCTATCCGATGTCTTTCGAGATGGTAATCGAAATTCGATAGTTTCATTTTATAGCCATCATCTGGCCCTATTAAAAAGTTTAGCGGTGCCTGCTTCGTTTAAACCAGTATCTCAGAGATAAGAATAAGATGGCGAATATAGGGGGAAATATCAATGCAGTGATGAAGCTGTCGAAAAAACCGTTACCTCCCGTCATTGTTTTCATTGCCAGCCAAGTAAACAATGAACAGCCTGTCGCTAGCAAGATTATGATGATTACCTCTACATTTTTCATGTGTATCAACACAATAATGCCGTACCAATATATAAATCTGTTTGATATCCGTATGTCGAAGGATAATGTTTTTAAATATGACAGATATCCGTAGTTTCATAAGAAAAAATACTTTACTTCAATCTAACCCCGTATCTCGTCGGAAAGAAATTTCCAACTTGCTACGGAACTATCTCATTTCGTTCAATAGCCCCGTAGTGTTTCGGAATTTCTGTTAAAATTCCAAATACTCAGGGGTTTTGTTACCCAAAAGCCCCGTGGTGCACGGGAACACATTCCCGTTCCCACGGAGCTCTCACATTCGCTCAAGCCCCGTGGTGTAGCGGTCAATCATGCGAGGTTCTGGTCCTCGCGACGGCGGTTCGAATCCGCCCGGGGCTACTATTTTGGCCCATAGGCTCTTACCAAAACAATATATATTTATGTATTCCTATGTGCATTCGTTCATTCCGGGCCCATAGGGTAGTCTGGATATCCTTTCGGCCTTCGGAGCCGAGGACTGGGGTTCGAATCCCCATGGGTCCGTCAAATTCACTTTGGCGGTATAGGAGAATACTCCAGTATTCTTCTTGGTCCGTTTTTCGAGGAAAAACGGGTAGCGAAAAATCCGTTAGGATTTTTGGTCTGGTCCGTCAAATTATTTTTCATAATTGACATATGACGAAAAGTTCAACAGAACTTTTGGTAAGATCCGTTTTTCCTAAAATTAATAAGTCATAAAAATAAGAAAAAAAGTAGTTTGAGTTCAGTAGTCTATCGTCCAGACTACGGACACATCAGTCGGATTGTGTATCCAGTAGCCTTCCCCAGGCTCGAACACGAAGGTACTCGGACTGTATCCGTACGCCAAATTGTACGTCTGTGACGAGTCGAAATAACCGATGACATCGACTTCTCCCGGTAATCCGTGGTTGCCGGCGGATCCGCTGGGTAGACCTACCATGGTCCAACCGGGATACAATGTTATATCCGTGCTTGTAGGCGATGTGCCCACGACAGCCAGGGTGTCGTCTATGTTCATATGTATCCAGATACCCATACGGTGTGTCCACATACCCAAATTATTGTACCTTTCGGCTCTTCCGGGAACATACGAACTCCATTCTCCGGACGAAGCTTCGTAGTACGTCACCTTGTCGTAGTTTCCATCTATGTCCTCAAGTATCGCTTCCAACGACGTATCCGTAGGTATCATATTGAAGGATACAAAATTCCAACCGTCGGCATCTCCACCGGCATAGAGTGGTATGTCAAAAGTAATCGCCTCACTAGGCTCCTGGACAGCGTTTGTGTTCTGCTCCTCAAGCCCGTTGGTTCCGACCGAGCGTACGAGATACCACCAATATATATCGTCGTCAGTACCTTTGCCCACATCGACGAAATCGTAAGTCGCTGAACCATCAGCAGGTATAATCTCTACATGGGTGCTATTATCCCATGGACCTCCGGGATCTTCCGAACGATATAGGTTGTAATGACTAACTTCACCTATCTCCTCGCAAGCACTGGAATTCCATGTGATGAGATTGTCATTATCGCCGTCTTCGTGGAATATTAAAGCTTCCATGTACATGTCATCGATACGCCAACCAGGACCATTTAAACCGTCCCAGGACTCTGTACCGGAGTCCCAGCGGATGTGAATATTCTCTCCGATATAATCTGTAAGATCAAAAGAGGCTGTTGTCCAATCCAATTCGCCGCCCCAGGCCTGCTGCCCGCCCAGGGGATTTTCCCAATCCGTTGGTACAACTCCATCGTACCCTTCTTCCGGTACGATGAGTTCCCAAGGACCATCAATACCATCTGTAGATATCTTTACATTCCCAGCATCGTAGAGGCCGTTATCACCCCAGTCATACCAGTGCTGGAAGGTAAAGAGTACACCGTATTCTTCGATTGTTTTTTCGGGGATTGTTATTTCAGGAGATATTGACCAGCTTAACATGCCCACATCGGAACGTTTGTTGAAGAGGCCGTCTCCAAAATCCCATGAGTTGACTCCCGTGGATGAGCCGTGATCTCGTATACCCCATTCGCTAGCGTCGTCATGGGACTTGCCCGTAGTATATCCGATGTCTCCTTCTTCCACATCATCTTCAAACAGTATTTCAACGGATTCACTATAATGTACCACAGAAAGGTTTTGTGGAGGTCCTGGAGGTACCGAGATCATCTCAAAAAAGTCGTCACTCACATCTTCACTCCATCTACCTATCTCGTCTACTGCACGTATACGGACAAGTGCTTCTGTGCTGTGTACGTTCGGTATATTCCATGTGTAACTGCCTGAATCATCAAGGTAAGGGACGATGATATTCCATCTTCCACCGGAATCCGTGCTGTACCATATGCTAATACGGCCTATGGGATCTTCGCCTTGAGTGGTGGTCCAAGTGATGTCCTCCTCGGTATATCCATACCACTCTTCGCCTCCGTTGGGCGTTATCAAGGTTATCTCGGGTGGGTCACCATAC
>JAFDTZ010000161.1 GCA_019594305.1 Thermoplasmata archaeon | reverse complement strand
CCACGGCGGCGAATACCGTCAGGCACTCCTCCATTCCCCCTTCCTTCAGTTCATGATCTATCTCCTCCGCCACAGGTGTCCTATCCTTGACCTGATAGCGTAGGTAGTCGGAGTGTATCAACAAAACCTTCATAGGATCACCAAGGCATCCACCGCCATTGGTATTAGGTATCGGATAAGGAACATTCCCAACAGTACACCCAGTAGAAATGCTATGATAATATATCCGGTAACGTTCTTTTCTTCATCTTTGAATCTGAACATTCTCCTATCCCATTCCAGTAGTCTAACACCTTCATCAAGTCCGCTCATCTTATCATTCCTCTTCATCAGTACTCGTTCCTGCCAACATGATCAGCCCCGAACAGCTTTCACACGCTTTAAATTTCCTTTCCCAGCAGTTCTTTCTGCAGACCCATCTTCCACAAAAACCGCATTGTATAATATCTTCTCGCTCCTTGATACCCTGACATAGGTCGCAAGTGTATCGGTCCATGGACTCCAGATCTTCTTCTGGTTTACTACCCGGTTCTCTAACTCTTGCTACCGCCTTTAACACTTTATGGAAGGGGTCGTCTCGAGCCATAGCTAAGGATAGAAGATATTACATAAAAGCTTTTACCTGTGTAACGGATCGAAATAAACGGGTTGATTCAATATCGACGTTCTCAGCTCCGAATAGTTTCATTCTATCTTGTAGCGTAGAAAAGCGCCTAGACCACCCAGTGCATCTAACTTTTCACCGCCTTGGTGACCACTTCCGATAACAACCACTTCACCACCTAGTTCTTCTACCTTCTTCATCAATTTTTCATTACTTTCATCTCTGACCTCTGTATCGAGGATAAGCAGTTTTTCTATCGCGCCCATCTCTACCGCCCGAGATACTGATGCGTCACCGTATGCGTATGCACCGTCTTTTTTTATCTCTGCAAGTAGGTCTTCGACCAATCCCGCTTCGAAGGAAACCCTATGTCCTTCCAGGGTAGAACGCTCTCTGCCTGTTTTTAGCACTTCGTGGATCCCGGTTAAGCCGCCGACACCGGTTGGGATCACCTCGGCATACTCTACCACCTCGGGATGATGTCTCTTTGCATACCCGAAAAAATCCTCCTTGATGAAACCCGGCCCTAATATGACAAGCGGTGAACCCGGAGAGATAGTGTTTCTTATTACCTTGATTATCTCTTCGAAGAACTCTTCCGTGCTCATCCCCTCGCTGTTGTACATCTTTCCCCCCATGTTCGGAGATAGGTGTGCCATCTCCTTTAAACCGTACTGACGCAGTATGGCGATGGTGGCGTCGTTCTGTTCCAGTGCCACGAAGGTGATCATGGGTCTTTCCCCCGCATCCACCGCCTCTTTCAATCGTTTGAGCTCGTGCTCCTGCCATTTCTCCTTTTTGATGGTAAGTTCGTCGCCGGTGGTCAAGTTCAATGTATGATACGAACCCAGATCCTGGGGTCCTTCGACTATGACTCCGAGGACCCTGAGTCTATCGGTAAAATCGTGGAACTCGACTTTCTCGACTTCTATGTCCAGCCACATCGGCTTCTTTTCACCCCTTTCCGACCTTAATTTGTCGGATTGAGTTTCTTCTCTACGGTGAGTAAATGAGGAAATAATATCTCCCGGGACGATTATGTTCTTAAGGTGCCACAGATCGTCCAGGTTATCGATTCTTAGCTTGATGATGCCCTTGCGTCTGTCCTGATGAATTATGTTCATTGCCTAGGGTTTATGGGCGACTGTATTAATAATATATCCTTGGCTGATACGAACATATTGTTCTATTTGTCTTCATATTTCATCAACTCCGGTTTCATTACAATTCCTGAAGATATCCGACCACTCCGGCGATTATCAGCACCGGTACAAGGAATGCAGCTATTATCTTGGTTTTTTCACCTTCCATTCGTTCACCTTTGTTATTACGTAACACACACCAACACATAATCCTATTTGATATTATCCACACAATTCATGCTGCCTGATCCGTATGGATACTAAACCATTATCTATAAATACTAGTTAAGTATTACTTAACACATGGATGATAATGTCGAACTAACACCCAGAGACAGGGAATATCTAAGGGGAATATTCGTTTTGAAAGGTAACAGGGAACCGGTCGGGCCTTCTAAGCTTGCGCATATCCTGGATGTATCCAAGGTAGCCGTGTTGGAAAAGATGAGACGTCTGGAGGCGATGGGATACGGAGATTACGTGCACAGAAGAGGATTGCTCTTGAATGAAAAGGGAACTGAGGTGGTGCAGAAGGACATTCAAAGACATCACATAATGGAGAGATATTTCCAGGATAATTTCGGGATGGAATCTACAGAGGCCTGTCGGGAATCATCTGCAATGGATCCCTTCATAAGTGAAAATTTTATGAGGAACATTTCAACGAGCCTGGGCCGTGAATTATCTTGCGAATGCGGCTGTTGTATAGATGATCATTACGATCCCGAAGACCTCTACGACTGTCACTGGTTTAAAAGACAATTTAAGGTATGAAGGAGAGATAATGTATGATAAAAACAAAGATTACAGTATTGATACTGAGCTCTTTACTCATACTTACGGTATTGAGCAGCGGATGTTTGGAAGACGATGATGACGATCTGCTGAACGTGGTAGTCACCATCCCCCCTCAAATGGAATGGGTGGAAAACGTAGGTGGCGATAATGTAAAGGTGACGGTGATGGTTCCCCCGGGAGCGGATCCCCACACATACGAACCCACGGTATCTCAAATGAAAGCGGTATCCGATGCGGACATATATTTCAAAATCGGTTCTGGTGTGGAATTTGAGAAAAGATGGATGGATACACTTATCGAACATAACTCGGATATGGTGGTCGTGGACGGTAATGTTGGTATTCATTTGTTGGACTACGAGCACCAATGCGATCATGAACAGGATCCGGAGCACATTCTCGAGGAGATCGAGCACATCATCCATGAATGGGAGGACGGGGGTATAACAGCCGAGGAGGCTCTTGAAGCCATCGAGGAATTGATGCACGATTATCATCATCAAGACCATATTCTCCATGAGATCGAGCACATCATCCACGAATGGGAAGATGGCGATATAACAGCCGAAGATGCCATGGAGGCTATCGATGAATTGATGCACCACAATGAGGATCATGACCACGAAGGAGACGACCCCCATACATGGCTCTCACCCGTCAATGCTAAAATAATGGTAAACAACCTACTGGACGCACTGGTTGAACTTGACCCGGATAACGAGGAGTACTACAGAGATAACGCCCAAGGATATATCGATAAGCTGGATTCACTCCACTTATCTATCAAAGCCGACTTACAGCCATATCACGGACGGAAGTTTTTGATCTATCATCCGTCGATGGGATACTTTGCCCATGAATACGGAATAATACAGATCGGTGTGGAGCGGGAAGGGCGCGAGCCGGGTGCCTCGGGATTGATGGCCGTTATAGAGCAGGCCAAGGAGGAAGGCATACGGGTAGTATTCGTGTCGCCTCAATTCGATAAGAGCAACGCCCAAACGATAGCCGACGAAATAGACGGCGAAGTAATTCAACTCAATCCCTTGGCCGAAGATTATTTGGAAAACCTCGAGGATATATCAAGCAAGTTGATCTCTGCCTTCGAATCGAGTTGAAGTGAAAATGTCCCAAACTCTGGAATTGGATAAAGTATCCGTAAAATACGGAGAGCAAACCGTTCTAAAGGACGTGAGTTTCCATCTGGATAAGGGCGACTTTCTCGGTATAATCGGCCCCAACGGCGGTGGGAAAACAACCCTTCTCAAAACCATTCTCGGTCTTATCCATAATTACGAGGGCACCGTACTTGTGAACGGCAAACACCCGAGACACAAAAAAAACAGGGTAGGGTACGTACCACAGCACAGCGAGTTCGATAAGAAATTCCCCATCCGCGTTTGGGATGTTGTTCTCATGGGTAGATTGGGGGAAATGGGTTTACGTCCTTTTTACAACAGTAAGGACAAGGAAATTGCAATGAGCGCTT
>JAFDTZ010000115.1 GCA_019594305.1 Thermoplasmata archaeon | reverse complement strand
GATATATCGTCCTACTGGAAAGGGTTGGGTCACTTTGGTTCCTGCGAAGAAAACCTATCCATTCAACAAAATCCCACCAATTGCTGTACTCTACCAGTCCCGAGGATATTAGACAATCCTTGTAATCATAGAATCCCGGTATGTCGGCGGCATCCCAGTAATTGTTCAGGTTCGACGGGTGCTGAAAATCATTCTTTGATGAAAGGGTAACAAGCATAGGATCGCTCCCCAAATCTATCGCGAGCATCTTCTTCTTGAAGTAAGGTTCTTCTACAGTGATTTCTTCGATCCCCTCTCTGTAGGCATTGTTAAGTATCAGCATCAATTCCCCTTTCTTCAACACCTCGTCCAGATCACTTCACCTCCTCATTAATAAGGTCCTGAAGCTTGGTTTTACGCCGGTCCATGAGAGGATAAGGCGTTGATGCATGGGCTTTTTCTTCGGTGTGCAGGTAAAAAATGTGTTTGTAGTGGGAAGCATCTCCGTGAAGGAGGAGTCTAGCTACAGATGCTTTGTCGCCGCCGGTTATATCGAGAGATACTTCGTCATCTTTCTCAGTGACTTCGTAGGCATTTAAATGGGTCTCTATTTTCATAATATCGGTGTCAAAACCGTAAGAACCTAGCAGCCTCTGCATGCTCTTCTCGAGTTCTTCAGCAACATTCACATCCGGAGATAGAATTACTACTATCTCCGGATCGAATATACCTTCTTTGAGCACAGCCCATAGACCATTAAGGGCCAATCTTGGATTTCTTCCGGCCATTGATATGTATATGCGCATTTTAGACCTGTAGTAAGGAGTTGTATTATAAAAACTGATTGTTGTTATCAGACTATTCAATTACATTCAAGCCTTGCTAATATTTCCTCATGTACCCTTAAGTCCCTATCACTGTGAAGGACGAACCGGATGGTTTCTACCTTTTCAAGGCTCTGGATCACATTTAATACCGTTCGAAGTGCTACTTCTGCCGCTTCTTCAACAGGGTATCCAAAAGCACCTGTTGAAATAGCTGGGAACGCTATTGATTCGATACCATGACTGTCGGCTAGTTTCAGTGCATTCCGATAGCAATTTTCTAAAAGTTCGTCTTCCGGCTTATCCACACCGAATATCGGGCCTAAACAATGGATCACATACTCATTGGGTAAATTATAGCCCCCTGTGATAACTGCTTCTCCGGGCTTGATAGGTGCCTGCGGGCGGCAGGCTTCTTCAAGTTCAGGACCGGCTGCTCTGTGTATAGCACCAGCCACACCGCCACCGATCCTTAGCTGTGCATTTGCTGCATTAACAACCGCTGAAAAATTATCCTGGTGAGCGATATCTCCTCTGACACATTCGACGGTTACACCATACACCTTTTTTTTCATAAATCAACACACCGTTCACATCATGTCTTCAAATTCCTTTATCAATTCAGGATACTTTTTCCTGACTCCTTCGAGTATCGTCTCGACCCTTACCTTTCTAAGATCCATGTCCGAGAGGGCGTCGATTATCTTGTCGTACATCACGTCGTCGAGTAGCATAGCCTTCTCCTTGGCCATGTAGTTACGCCATAATTTGTCCTCCAGTCTATGACGCCACAGCTTCTCATATTTTTTAAGATATTCCACATCCGTTTTACCTTCAGAGACCGCTTTCGCTGCGAACTCACCGGCTATCTTAGCTTGTTTTAGCCCGTTCACTATGCCTCCGCCCGTGATGGGGTCCACCACCCGTGATGCATCCCCAACAAGCAGGATACCATCGGCAACTGTCCGTTCCGGTGGATGGGTTACGGATACCGCTCCTGCTACCATATCTATTGCTTCACCGTTTCTTAACCCTTTATGGCCTGCGATGAACTGATCGAGATATTCCTTTGGTGTCACTTCACCGTTCAACCGACTCAACTGTACACCGAGACCCACATTGGCGGTGACCTCATCCTTAGGGAAGATCCATGCATATCCCCCGGGAGCACGGGTGCCCATGTAGAAGTGAGTAAAATCTGGGTCGACATCTATACCTGTCATACGATACTGGAAGCAGGTCATTATGTCCTTTGGTTTGATGGCTTCGTATATACCGGCCCAGCGTCCCACCTGAGATTCAAAACCATCGGCCCCGATGACAATATCCGCCATTATATTGAATTCCTTGCCCATTTGTTTCGCCTTCACACCCACCACTTTACCATTTTCTTTGAGTAATCCGGTGGCTGCGGTTTTAACCATAAAATCCGCCCCTTCTATCGCGGCTAAACGTGCCATATCCTTATCGAACATGTCCCTTTCGATAACGGATCCGACTTCATCGCCTGCAATGTCCTCTATTATCTCAAGTACATGCCCCGATGGAGAGTATATTCTAGCGCCCCTTATATACCTACGGACCCATGGGCTGATATCTTTTATCTCCAGCTCTTCCAGCCAGGATAGAGATATTCCCTCGCCGCATCTTACGGGAGAACCGATCTCCTGCCTTTTTTCTATAACAAGTGTCTTTGCATTGTGACGTGCGGAAAAACGTCCTGCAGTACTGCCTGTAGGTCCACCGCCTATCACGAGCACGTCGTATTCCAATGTATCTCCCTGATCTATGTTCATATCACTCACCTCCGAGACTGAAAGCACCCACAGGGCATATGTTAACACAAAGTCCGCATTCCGTGCATCCGCGCCCCACAGCAGGGGAATGCTCTTTGAGGAATATCGCGTTGACCGGACAGGCACCTACGCAGGCACCGCACCTCATACATTTTTCTACATTTAATTCAAGACTCATTCTTCTTCCTCCATTGATCAAGGGGAACGGAATATTTTTTTTCTATCTCATTACGATACGTAGGGCCGCCGTTGAAGGCGCAGAAGGGTATTATCCTTCCGTCGGGAACCGCGTAATGTATAACACATCTCTTCACCCTTTCGATATCGTAATTGTAGTCATCCTGGAAGTGCATGCCGCCTACGAATAAAGTACGCCAAGAGAATTCACCTACAGACTTTTTATCTCCTTTAACCATCATACCAGAGAGGAGCTCACTCAGTGTAGCGCCTCCGGGGAGCTCTTTTTCTTTTAGATGTTCTCCGAAGTATTTTTGTATGTTTTTTACAAGACTCTTCTTTTTGCCCTTATCTGATTTCAGCTTACGACCCATTTTGAAAGCTGTTTTGTGCAGAAGGTTGTCCCACTCTTCAGCCCGGTCCAGCATGCTCTGCATCAGTCCTTCGACATCAACATATTTGGTTATCGGTGTAACTTCACCGTCATCGCCGATAACAATATAGGTGGCAAGGCCGCAGTGTGGGTGAGAGGTAAAGGCCATCATCGGCTCGCCCTTGATAACTGAGATAAGACGTGATATCGGTGTAACGAAGGGCACAGGGTAGATATCATATCTGTTAAGATAATTCGTCTGTTCCTCCAACCCTATGGCAAGGTCCGGAAGAGTATACCTCTGCTGCTCCCTCTCTTCCTGGGCGATACGCCCGGTGAATGCGACCGGTTGGAAGTTAACACCCCTAATAACATCATGGTTTTTTACTGCAAAGTTAAGTATATCTCCCACTTGGTCGTCATTTATTGTTTTTATAATAGTGGGTACAAGCACCGTTGCCAAAGGTCTCGGTTTTGTTTTACTACAGTTTTCTATGGCCTTAATCTTGACTTTAAGAAGTGGTTTACCCCTAGCTGCGATGTAATTTTCTTCACGGAGACCGTCGAATTGCAGATACACTGTGTGCAATCCTGCATCAACGCACTTCTGTGCGTAGGAAGTATCACCTGCCAACTTGATGCCATTGGTAGCTATCTGTACCTGTGCAAAACCCATCTCCGATGCTTTTTTTATGACTTTAAAAAAATCCGGATACACCGTGGGTTCTCCCCCGGAAAACTGTACCGCGGGAGTAGGGACTGGTTTTTGGGATCTGAGTACTTCCAGCATTTTCACCACTTGCTGGTAAGACGGCTCGTAAACATACCCCGCTTGGTTGGCATTGGCAAAGCATATCGGACACTGCAAATTACATCTGTTGGTGAGATCGAGGTTTGCGAGGCATGTATGGCTAAGGTGTAGGTTACAGAGGCCACAGTTATCCGGACATGTACTCGCGTCTTTTATGGCAGGGTCCTCTACACCTATACCGTCGAAGGCCCAATTTTCCATCCTTAGATAAAGCTCGGTGTCTGACCAATATACCGTCTCAAATTTACCATGCGACGGACATTCTTTCTTCATCACTACCTTTCCTTCCACGTCCTCGATAACAGCATCTATTACCTTTTTACACTCGGGACATAGAGATTGTGTTTTTTTCGGCAGTCCTTTATCAAGTAAAGACACCTGTATGACCATGATTATCATCGCCTCAATCAGCGGGTAAGACTTAAATATTTTGTAGCGACTTGAGCTACAATGAATCCTGAAAAACCAATGGTCGAACAACTGACTGAGGAGTACGAACTGGTAGCCGAGGGATTGAAAAAATTTGGTTTAACCGAATATCAAGCAAGAACATATATAGCACTCGTAGCTCACGGCATCGCCGATGCGGAGACAATATCCACCTCGGCCAACTTACCGCGTACATCGGTCTATAAATCCCTTGATACACTCCACGAGATGGGGTATGTCGTAGTAAGCGAAGGGTGGCCTAGAATTTACAGACCGGCAGAACCTCTTGAGGTTAAAGGCAGACTAGTACGCGAATTGGAGGAAATTTTCGGTAGGCTCAACACCATATACCAAGTACTTTCCGAAAAAGGTGAACCGCAGGTGATATATACCATATACGGAAGGGAGAAGGTGATGGGTAAGATAAAGGAAATAATACGTAAAACCCAAAAAGAATTTGTGATCTCAACGCCGGAATTCTCTTCGATTTTTAACAATCTTGAACACGACCTTCAATCGGCGGTGATAAGAGGGGTGGATATAACAATAATTACGGCACCAGGAGAGAAAATATTGGAGGGTGCATCCGTCGAAAGAAGGGACGGATTGATAGCAACGGATATAATAAGTGATAAAAGCAGAGCTCTTCTAGCATCTCCGGGTCTTGAAGCGTGCGGTTACACCAACAACCCGTCTCTAGCATCACATCTGATCAATTTTATGGTATACCTTATAAGAGAGAGGTAATGCGTAACATATTTTTATGTCGGTTACAATAAGCAAATATGTACTCTGTGATATACACCACCGCAGCCGATGAGGAAGACGCGGTAGAGATTATTCGGCATCTATTGGAAAAAAGATTGATAGCCTGCGCCAATATATTCAATATACGTTCATTGTACCGATGGAACGATGAACTACGACAAGACGATGAAGTAGGTGTGATATTGAAAACCACTAAAGATAAAGTAAAGGATTTATCTAACGAGGTAGAGAGGATACACCCTTACGAGGTTCCATGCGTCCTAGCCCTCGATATTGATACGGGTTCGAAACCATTTCTTCAATGGATACAAGACGAAACATCCTAGGGGTACATACTAACCGGTGTATCTACCATATAGATCAAACGTTTAGCCCATTCCAGTTTCTTCCTCTTTTCTACTTTGTTACCGCTTGATGTGATCGGATTATCAAAGTCCCAACCGTTGAGCAGTATCTCTTTTGCATTAAAATGATCTGCAATAAATACCGCACGATCACCATCGGTAAAACCTCCGAAATTGAAGGTGCCCTCAGGAGGTTTACACTGACATGTGGATACCACGTGTCCTTTGAATCTAGGCGCCCATTCTTTTATCATATCTATATTATCACCATGAGCGTGGATAACAGTCGGAACTCCCTTCAGATTGTAATCCATCTGCAGACGGGTATCACCGTCTAGATCCGTGACCAACAGCGAGGGGGCACATCCCATATCGAGCGCTTTATTCAAAGCCGAACCCGCGACGATGTTTGTATCGAACTGTGATTCTACCGCAAAGGGTCCTAATATCTCTACTACTTTTCCTTCAAAAAACCTCAAAGGTTCCAAAGAATCGCTACCTCGTAAAATTGAGAGTAGTTCAGCGGAACGTTTGTCGTCTTCAGCTGAATATCCGAAATCGTCTATAATACGATTATATATGGGCATCCATTCTTCGATATTCATGGATAATCACCCTTTCTATTCTTCGTCTTCTTCTTCACCTTCATCGTCCTCTTCTTCTTCGCTGACACCGATCTGGGTCACTGCTCCTAATACACCGATCGAAAGACCCAACCCTATTATCACCGCCACCATAGGTATAACATTCCCCATCTCCTCCATACCCAGCATGGCCCTCAGGTATTGGAAGATACCCCAGAATATCAATGTCATAGCGATGGCTGAGAATATAAGGGCCCAGAAGGAGCGTTTGACCTTACCCTGGGTCAGATAAAGATGTAGTACATGACCCAGTTCGTGAAGTAACACGGCTCCTATCCACCACCATATAACAGTGCTGGCGAACTCCATTGCCATGAAAGGAGGGTCCTTCTCTTCCATCTCCATCATTGTGTTC
>JAFDTZ010000156.1 GCA_019594305.1 Thermoplasmata archaeon | reverse complement strand
TAAAATTTTGAGAAATGGGGGCACGGGGATTTGAACCCCGATCAACGGGTTTCTTCCACGGAGGGAGCTACCCACCGCGTCCGTTACGGGTCACCGCTCCAGTTATTCATCACACCGATGAAAACCGGTCAGCAAACCCTGTTGGCGATCATTCCACGTAACTGGAGCCCATGAGGATGCCGAGTTACCCTATACCCCCGTAGGGACAATAGAGGTAGAAAGGGTATTCCTTTTTAGATTTTGTGGCATGGAAGTACTAAATTCGATCAAATAAATCGGGGAATAGCATTCCTAACCTCGGCGATAGTTCTGAAATCCATAAGACCCTGGTCTGTAACGGGGTATACAAAGAAATCTTCAAGGGATAGGGATTGCAACTGCTTCGATATGAACCCGCTTCCGCTTAACATGTCCCTCCCTTGGAAGAGAGGATTGAAAGCGGGTAATATCACAACATCATGTATCGGATGATAGAGAAAACAGGGTAAGTTGATCACACCTCCGGCTTCGTCTCTTATCTTTACAGAAGGATGTTCATGACCCATGATAAGCAGACCTTTATGGACTATCTTTTTATGGCCGTGAGAAAGGGTGATTCCGTCTATGCTAAATGCGTCTTCATAAAACGGTATTCCCTTTTTTTCCGTAATAGTCTGTAAATAATTATCATGGTTCCCGCGTACGAGAGTAAGATTTGCCTTTTCTGTGATATGGTCTATCATGTCGTATATATCCCATAATTCTCTTTTGTCGTCACCTGAAAACGAGTGCTTAAAATCACCTACTACCACTACCTCCTTGGGATCGTACCTGTTGAATACTTGAGATAGTCTTTCAAGTATCAGTGTATTCTGAGATCCGGGTATGCTTATACCTTTTTCCAAAAGAGAGTGATCATAACCTATATGCAGGTCCGCCAGTATGATTATATCTTTCTTTTTGTGCCATATACAAAACTCTGATGTAAGGAATATACCGATTTCTATCTCTTTGTATTCCATGATCAAGAAATTATTTCTTTGAATATATCTTCATCTCTAACAGCATAGAAGGCCTCATCTTCTTTGGCCTCCTCACGATACTCTTCGTCCAATGAGATCGCTCTTGAGAGAAGAGGTTTCAGGAGCTTAATGTTGTTCTGTTTAGCCGCTATCTTTGCTTTATAATACCATGCGCTTGGTGTGTTCGCTTCCCTTTTGACCACTTCGTTGAATGCATTCATGGCCTCTTCATAATGTTCTAGTTGATAGTGTGCCGCACCCTTACTCAACCATGCTATTATCTCTTCACTGTCCTCTTTTAATACAAGGTTAAAGGCCTTTATTGCTTCTTCGTATTCACCCAACTGATACAGACAGGCGCCCTTATTATGCCATAGGTCGATGTTGTTCTCGCCTAGTTCTATAAGTTTGTTGTACGTCTCTAAGGCACCTCTGTACTTACCCTCATTGTAAAGAGCATCGCCTTTATTGTACAACAGATCTTTGTTTTTCGGGTTCAACTCCAGGGCCTTGTTCAGGTAGGTTATATCCGAGGGGTTCAACTCATGTATCTTTTTATAATATTTGAGTGCCTCGGTAAGGTCGTCTTCCTTTTCTAATAACTCAGCTTTACATCTTAAGACGTCCGGCTCCTCAGGGTATAATTTGAGCAAACGATCGATCAACTCTATATCTTCGGGATTTTGGTTCAACGCCTCTAAAAAATTCTCCTTGGCTTCATCGGGCTTTCCGTCTTCTAAGAGTTTTTCAGCCTTTGCCAGTAGAATATTGATGTCATTGGGTTTCAACTTCATTAGTTCCTGTAGTGCCTCTTGATTGTTCGGGTCTAGTTCTACAACCTTTTGGTATGCTTTAGCCGCCTTTTCATCGTTTCCAAGTTTTTTAAAGTTCTCAGCCTCTATTTGCCACAGGTCGGGATCGTCCGGACTGTGTTTAACCAGTTTATGTATGTGCTTTACGTTGGCTGGATTTATGTCTAAAAGTTGTTTGTATAACTCATAGGCCTCTTCGTGTCGCCCCAATAATTTTAGCACGTTTGCCTTATTGAGTATCGCTTTAATATTGATGGGATCGAGATTGAGTGCCTCGTTAAAACAAAGTAAAGCGTATTCGTTCATCTTATCCATGCTTACATAGGTCATGGCTTTGTTTAACCAAGACTCGATGTTCCTCGGGTCGAGGTTCAGGGACATCTCAAAGCACTCAATAGCATAATCTTGCTCTCCCAAGTTATATAGCAATTTTCCGATCTGATTATAAATTTCGGAGAAGGTGTTAGGGTTTTTGTTCACTACATCTTTCTCTTCTCTAAGGTAACGAAGCACCCTTCGATATTCAAAAACCGCATCGTCAATCTGCCCCGAAACCTGCTTTTTCTTGGTCTCTTCAATCATCGACTTTGCCTCGTCGGCAACTTTCTCCTCTTTGCTTCGTCCAAAAGGCAAGAATGCATCACCTTTTTATTTTATCTTTATATGCAATGCCTAATTTGGATATAAATTCTTCGGTCATAAGATAAACGTAATAAAATTTATTAAACCCATAGAATCTTGCCGACTTCTTGATTCATTTGTTTTAAAAAATCATCTATTTTTGTTCTATCTACAGTTGCTCCTGCGGCTATATCGTGACCACCACCGGAACCTCCGAGCTTCCCGCTTATGGTGCGGCATAAACTACCGAGATCAAGTCCCTTCTCTACCATCGATATTGTACCTCGTGCGGATATATCCACCCTTCGGTCGACATTGCATATTCCGAGGGATGGCTTGTCTTGGTGGAATAGGTACATCATGCCGAGTCCGGCCAACTCACCCTTCCTTGTTTTCTGGCTTTCATAAAAATATTGTATATTTTTCATTACTTCCGGTCCCTCCTTTTCTAACTCTTGAAGTCTTTTAACCATTTCATTCCTATAATCCTCTCTCAACTCCAATGCGTCATCTAATGCACCCGTATCTCCCAAACAAAAAGATAATGCGAGTCCCGGCCTAGATATCCGTGCGCATGCGTTCATCACCTTATACAGTTCGTCCACGGTTATTTTTAATCTGCTTGACATATATCTATAGCCTTTTATGCTCTCTATTATGTGTGAAGGTATATCTCTTTTTAATAAGCTGAGAGTCATTAAAGAAGTCAATTTTCTCTCCTTATCCTTTGATATGTTATCTACGGGTGTCTCGGCATCGAGTTTTAAGGATTTTAGTACATCATCTATCTTGCTTTCATCACCCGATATACCGGGGAAATACGGGTCGCATGATTTTAAAAGTGCGTCACGTATGCCGTCTCCGTCGATGAATATACCCTCGTTTTTAGTGATCACTCCTTTTTCCAATGATTCTTCAAGGATCTGTTTGTTCAACCCTTTAAATCCACCTACATCTTGTTTATCAGATGCAGAACCGGCTAGAGCATAAACGGACTTTATCCAGTTTGTTTCGTCATAAGATACCGCTAACAATAGGGCTAAAGTGCCTCCGCTTATCTCCCGTGCGCCGTCTATACCGAATTCGTGTGGATTGATGAATACTTTATCATCTTTATCCGATATCACTTCGTCGATCCTGTGATGATCTAGCAAGATAACAGGATCATCCATTTCGTATATCTTTTTTATATCACTAGCACCCACATCGGTATATATTAACGGAAGTCCTTTCGGCGGGTTTTTCGGAGCTGAATGTACAAAAGTAGAGTGAAATCCCTTTCCGGCCTTCATAAGTGCACGGGAGATCACAGCTGCCGCAGATATACCATCTGCGTCATAATGAGTTATTATTCTAAATTTATCGTGGTCATCAAGTAAATCGACGGCTTTATCGAATTTTTCCTTGAATCCTTCTGGTAGGTCTAGCAATTACCCTCCTCTCAAGTGTTTTATCGTACAAGCATCTCAGCTTTATCCATGGAATATTTCCATTCTTCAGGAAGTACACCTTCTCGCTTATAGAACTTTATTAGTCTTCGTATCTTTGCTTCTACAAGATGGAGTCCTCTCTTATTGTGAAGGTCCTTGGGGTTCTGCTTTAAGTGCTCGTTAAGGTTGATCGCCCTTTTCATGAGGTTAAAAAGATCTTCCGGGAGGTTAGGATACACATTTTGAGCTTTCATGATATCTGTAAGCGATTTTCCGGTAACAAGTTTTAAATCGGGTATTCCATATTGATCCCTTAGGATCACACCTATCTCACTTGAACTCTTACCCTCTTTTGCCTGGGAAACGATAATATTGACTATCGCATCCTCTTC
>JAFDTZ010000174.1 GCA_019594305.1 Thermoplasmata archaeon | reverse complement strand
CAGACAGGAAAAATCAGCCGATAAAAGTGACGGTGATATTTTTACATCGCCCATTTTCTACACCATACCGAATCTTTTCTTGAACAAAAAGCTAAAATTCTTCCAGCCGTCTCCCCATGACTGGATCTTTGCATCTCCCTTCCTTGGTCTGTAGTCTATGGGCACCTCTATAAAGTGCAGATCTTTTTTTATCGCTTCGATCTTGATCTCTTCCGAAAGAGGCATCCCGTCACTAGTAAGATGAAGATGTCTGAGTGCGCCCTTTCTGAATACCCACATACCGGATTGTGAGTCCTTCAGCCTTATATTGAAAAGTATATTCGCGGTAGTCTTGAGTACCCAATTACCGAATTTGTGTACTGCGCCCATTACTCCCGGCGATATGTTAGAAAGTCTGTCCGTCGTGATGAACTCGTAATGTTCATTTTCTATCATATCCACCAATTCGGGTATTTTGTTGGCGGGGTAGGTACAATCGGCGTCAAGGGTCGCTATTATATCGCCATCTGCCTTATCGAAGCCTGTTTTGTATGCACGTCCGTATCCCCTTCGAGGTTCGTCGATAACCTTAGCCCCTTTAGCTAAAGCGATGTCTCTTGTCTTGTCCGTAGATTTGGTATCTACTATGAGCATATCATATTCCCTACCGGTGAGTGCTTTTTTTACCTCGTCTAGTACTTCGCCTATGGACTCTTCCTCGTTCATAGTTGGGATGACCACAGATATCTTCATGACGGTTGCAAACAAGTGTAGGTTCTTTATAACTATTTCTCATATCAAAGGGGTTTCTCGGATTCACCGGGCCGGGTACCGAAGAATTTACATGCTACGTATCCTGCCAATGCAGGGACCATCCTTATGGCGTACCAGGTGTTCATGTTTACCTTGATCATCTTATCGGGCGAGTAGTTCGACCATAATTTACCGTGCTTCATGGTCAATTGTTTCCTGCCGAAGCCGTTCCAAAATGCCTGCTTGAAAAATCCGTAGAAGCTTCCTCTCGTTCGGTGATATACTATAGCTTTACCGTTGTATCCTATCTTGGCACCTATCTCTACAGCTCGGAAGTTGAGATCTATGTCTTCGGCCGTCATGAACCAGGGGTCGAATCCGCCTATGCTTTCAAATATTTTTTTGTGATAGAGTAGGTTGCACGAAGGGTATGTAACGTCATAGCCTTTATGATACAGTTCAACCCGCTCTAGCTCTTCGAAGGCATGATATCCTATCTGGACGGTTTTTCCGGCTACGATATCGTACTGTTTTGCACTTTTGCGCATCTCTTCACCCCAAAAGGGGTTGACTATCTCGTCACCGTCGATGAATGCAAGTAAATTTCCTTCGGCTTTAGTTGCACCGTAGTTTCGCCCCGTGCCTCTCGTTCCCCCTTTCAAGTACAGCTTGATAAAATCGTAGTCTTCCGCATATTCAGCCACGATCTCCCTCGTTCGGTCGTCACTATGTGCGTCAACTATGATTATTTCAAGAGGTTGCTCCTGCACAACGAGACTATCCAGTAGGTCAGGCATGTCCCTTTCTTCATTCTTGACCGTTATGATGACCGATATCAGCATATACGACGGTGAAATCCCAACAGTCGGTATTATACTTTCGGTCGGCATCTGTGTAACCCTACTAGTGATTTCCGAAAGTATTATACTGTAACCCTGGATTCCATGCTCCATGAAGGTTGGATTCGTGATCAACCCCATCGCGGGCATGGGTGGTAAGGTAGGCCTTAAAGGCACCGACGGAGTTTACGAAGAGGCGGTGGAAAGGGGTGCCGAACCCGTCGCTTCCCACAGGGCTAAACGGTGTCTGGTGGATATCGACAAGGGACACAGCTGGTTTACCGCCGCCGGTGTCATGGGCGAGTCACTTCTTCGTGAATTTTTTCCTTCCGATGTGATTCACGTGGTAGGCCGGCTCGTATCTTCTCCCTCGGATTCGACTACCGAAGACACTCAAAAGGCCGTTGATCACTTTGTAGATGAAGAGGTTGATATCATCTTGTTTTGCGGCGGCGACGGTACCGCACGAGACATCTTCGAGATAGTTGATAAGAAAATACCTATCCTCGGAATACCCGCCGGGGTTAAAATGCACAGCGGCGTTTTCGGGATCAATCCCGAAGCATCTGCCGTGCTCTTCAATATGTACGCCGATGGAGATGCGGACTTGGGTGCCGTTGAGATAATGGACTTGGATGAGGAACTCTATAGAGACGGTGAGTGGGAGTTCAAACTGCACGGCGAGGCGGTGAGTGTTTACGAGCCCCATTACATACAACTGGGTAAACAGAGCTTCCGTTCAGTGAGTGAAGATGATATAAAACACGATATAGCAAGTTACATAATAGAAGAGATGGAGGTCAATCCCAATCATTTGTTCGTACTCGGCCCCGGCTCTACGACCGCCAGGATACAGGAGATATTGGATCTTGAACATACTATACTAGGTGTTGATCTTTTAAAAGGTAAGAAGATAGTTGAATCGGATGTTTCAGAAGCTGAAATCATGGACGCCGTTAAAGGATCCGAGGGTATCAAAATAGTGGTTTCCGTCATCGGCAATCAAGGCTTCTTTTTGGGGCGAGGCAACCAGCAGATAAGTCCGAAGGTTGTTAGGCGAGCCGGGTTGAAGAACATGTACATAATCGCAACACCGTCCAAGCTCCAGAGGACACCTCGGCTCAGGGCCGATACCGGTGATCGTGAACTTGACCGTGAGATACGTGAGAAGGGCTATATGCGAGTTGTACAGGGTTTTAGGGAATATCGGTTGGTAAAGGTCGAAGGGTGAGTTCGGCGTGGGTCAGAAGGCTGTGATCTCTATCGAAACTTCAGTAACATACCCTGATCCCAAGGTATGGTTTCCGGAGATGTTTGGGATACGGGCTTGGTCTGATATTTGAGGAAAAAACTAATATATCTACTGACAGGTAGAGTATTGGGCTCCCGGGAAACCATTTGGCCTTTTTGCTTTATGTGTTTTTCACCACCTGGGAGCCCATTTATGCTTCCGATTCACCGCTTTCGAATTTATCTTTAAGGTACGTCTGGAAGTCCAGCCTTTTTACGTTCTTCAACTTTGCCCCGTGGATTATATGCCTACGCAGGTCTTCCTCTTTTGAAACCTCGAATCGCTTCCCATCTTTTTCCAGTACAAAGGATTGAATGTCGTTAAGACCGAGATTACCGTAATCTTCGCTGAGTATCACCTTACCTGCGTACAGTATCGTGAGGAAATCAGGGGTCAAAGAACCCAGGTCATGGGTGATCACTATCAAAGACATTTTGTGTTTGTCGGCAAGCTTGTTT
>JAFDTZ010000109.1 GCA_019594305.1 Thermoplasmata archaeon | reverse complement strand
TCTGCGGTTTTCACGTGGCTCTTCACAGATGCAGGTGCGTTAGAGTGGGGCTTTTACACTGGAGGATGGATCGCTTCAGCAGCAGTAGCCTACCAGCACGCTAGCAGTGCGCAGATGTACTCACACTACTATCCATATATGCCCGGGGATTATTACCAGATGTATATCGATCCCGGTGCGAGGTATGCATGGAATAGGGACGAACCTGCAGCTGATGACCTTTACGAACTTGCTACACCATTGATGGCCGGACAGGTACCCGACGAGGATACATACTGGGAGATGTTCCAGGATTTAACCGATGCGGGTATTCACCAGTCTGTAAGGGTGTTCGTACAAACGAGTATAGATTTCATCCCGCTTAACAGAGATGCCGTAACCGAGGTCGCAACTGACGTCGTAACAGGTTGGTCACAGGTGTTTTCACCCAGGACCATAAAGACGGTTGACGGCGAACTTGTAGCCGCTCAGTATTCTGCTACCGGTGTTTTGTATATGGACAACTGGAACAACATCGCAGGATTCTCTGATTACTACAGTGTATTGCAAGCTAGGATGTCACGTGACTTCCCGACTATAATGGACCCCGCACAAGGTGTCCCAATAGGCATGAGAGCAGATATTGTAGAGGTAATGAGAGATTACGAGTACGACGGAGACGGCAACCTAGTGAAATCACTGGAGATACCGGATAACGTTGTAAACTACGATGTATTCACGGAAGAGTGGACCGAAGGGTACGGATGGACATATGAAGACGATGAAGGTAACATAACTGTAGAGGATTACGCCGCCACCGCAGTCGAATACAAATGGCACTTCGGTACTTGGCACTCCGGCCACGACTTCACCATGCAGGACCTAGTGGCATATTTCGCATTCGGTAAACAACTCTGCTGGGAAACAGATGCCGGTAGTCACTACTACGTAGGTGCATGGGCCTCAAGCCGACCATATTACAATAACATACTTGGTATCGTATTTGACGAGGCCGAAGACACAGTGACCATCTACGGAGACTACACGTTCCCGACAGATCCTCAGATAGGCGGTTATTACATGTGGATGCCGGAAGTACCATGGCAGCAGTACGAAGCCGCTTCCCAGCTCATCGGACTTACGGGCCTCGCTCCCAGCGACCCATTGAACGACCAAGCTTACAACTGGGCGTCCGGACCTGGTACGAACTACATACACTGGCTGAGCTCTGCACAAGGTAATGATTTCACTAGAACACTACAGAACATGGCTGACGCCGAATTCGTACCACCTTATCTGCAGGCCGGAAGAAACAGTCCCATACCGCTGAGTCCCGGAGGAGATTCCGGAGATATAGCAGACATGCGGGCTTTCTACGACGAATACGACCACTTCTGGATAACCCACGGACCATTCAAACTTGTAACCCACGACCCAGCTAATCTTGTCATCGAGTTCGAGAGATGGGGTACAGACCACGGCTATCCGTTCGATGATGATCACTGGAGAGATAAACTGGCTGTGGCAAGGTTAAGATTAGGTACTCTATCAGCACCTCGAAGAGTAACACAGGGCGATACAATAAGTCTCAGTGCACGTGCTAGAGTGGTTGAAGAGTATCCTCTCAGGGTAACAAGGGATCTAAGTGCAGGCGATTCTTATGAAGTCGAAGCAGTATTACTCCTCGACGGTGCAGAAGAATTCAGCACAACTGACGTAACCCTTACGAACTCTGTGTTTTCAGTAAATATACCCGGTGACGTGACCCAAGATCTAAGCCCTGGTACATACGATGCTAGAATAAGTGCTTGGATAGAAGGTCAATTGTTACCCGCCGATGCGGCATCTTCAGTGACCATAGAATCAGGCGTCGGCCCAGTAGATCCTGATCCGACACCGGTTCCCGAAGGTGTAACGAACATACAGATGACAGTGAATCCAACTTCCGGAGATGAACCATTGACGGTAACAGTAACCGTTAGTGCGGACAACGAAGGCGATGAAGCAGCGGACCTTGATATCTATTTCCAAGGAAGTCCATGGGAAACATTGACTATACCCGCTAACGACAGTGCTTCGGATAGTTACGAGACAACTCTGGATGCAGGGGATTACCTGTTCCAGGTTGGTGAACACTTCGAGCGAGTATCGGTAGAAAAGGAAGACGAACCACCGAACGGCGTCGAGAACGGCAACGACGAGAACCCCGGATTCGCTATGATCCTATTGGTTGTCGGTGTGGCCTTCGCTGTACTGATATACCACAGAAAGAAGCGGTAATCCGTTAGCAGGTAATCAAACAACCACAAACCCTTTCCCACTTTCTTATTTTTTTTTATCTCTTAGATAATTTCGAACGGCCATGTTGTTGGTACATCTTTCTTGGATGTAGTGATGAGAGAAAAAAACAGTATCAAAATCATAGACTTACTCGGTCTTCAAACTATCTTACTCCGCTACACACATAGTTAAAAAAAGGAGTCCTCTACGGTTTATAACACAGTGATACATGTTTTTTCGTAGCCGAGGTGCTTGGCTTTATAAGGCCAAATTTGGCCAAATATAATACTCGATCTTAGTATCATAGACAAAAGAAACTATTATTTAGTGTTTTTTCGTCACACCTGGCATTAAGAAAAAAACAACACCCTTTTACCGAAAAATTTATATTATCAACCGACGTGCCTCTTTCCGATAAATATGCCTACATCGTTTAAATACTTCGTGTTAAGGTCGATCAATGCCGTAATTGTTTTGTTCATAGTTGTCCTGATGATAGCTTTTTTATACAGTAACATGGCTGACGATATGGCTGAAGATAGAATAGCTCAGCAGTTATTGGCTTTCTCACAGGGACTTCCGGAAGAACTCAGTGAAGAAGAAAAAGAAGCAGCAGTTGAATATGAGAGAAACAGATTACGTACAATACAAGGTTTAGATGATCCCTTTGTTGAAAAGGTATTAAGAAGGACGTGGAACACATTCATTTTTAATTTAGGTGAATCAACTACAAATCACAACTATCAGGCCGAAGATGGATTTGTAACAACCATCATCCTCATGTATCTTCCAAGAACAATATTATTGTTTACAACTGCCGCATGTATATCCATATTTGTAGGGATAGGGATGGGTTTGAAAGCCGCTCAAGTAGCTGGTACGAAGCTTGATAAAGCACTTTCCATATTTGGAATAATCACCGCAAGCTTACCTATGTGGTGGGTAGGAATGTTGGCAATTCTCTTCTTCGCTTATCAGTTAGGTTGGTTCCCCGCATCTTCATATCCATTCCCAAGTAAAGAAGCCGGAATGTCATATTATACCGGTATTCTAAGACGTATGGCAATGCCTCTTGGGACAATAGTGTTCGTTAGTATAGGTGGAAGAGCATGGGCTACAAGGAACATGGTTACATCGGTACTTCAAGATGATTATATAATGGCTGCAAGGGCCAAAGGGGTTCCCGAGAGGAAAGTAATATACGGGCACACTCTTAAGACAGCGGCCCCACCTATTGTAACAAGTGCGATCCTGTCTTTCCTTTTGTCTATAGGTGGTGCAATGATAACCGAAGTGGTATTTAACTGGCCCGGGATGGGATATCTTCTTAGAACAGCAATATTCTCCGAATCGGATATGCCCGTAATAATGGGTCTGGTTTACATAACGACAGTATTATGGGTCGTTGGATACCTGGTAGCAGATCTGCTTTATGGGTTTTTGGATCCAAGAGTGGAAGTAGGTGCGGAGAAAAAAGTATAATATAAGGTGGTATTCATGAGATTTGAAGATATAAAAGAAAGATCGACCAGTATAATGAGAGAGTTCAAAGGTCAAAGAATGGGTATGCTGGGTTTTGGAATAATTATGTTCTTGCTCATCATCTCACTTGCAGCACCTTGGCTGGCACCCGATACCGATGGTTTATGGGCCAATCCGGGACGTTGGAGCGACAATCCCAGAGGAGCGGCACCTACTTGGGCCGATTACATACTACCGGGATCACGTGCACCTCATGATATCCGAGAGGACTACGACGAAATAGAAGGGAATAATGTTATTTCCTATCACTATGAAAACGATTATGACTACCCACCTTCGGATGTAACGATATTTCTAAGCGGAACAAGTTCTGAAAACCGAGTATTTCTATACATAGACTTAATCAGACCTGACGATATAAGGATCGGATTAGTAAATGGGGTTCGGATCTCTGTAGAAAACGGAACATTTTCTAATCGATTCAGTCTAAGATCGGAAGACGGGCGTGACAGAGCATATGAATTCGGTTTAAACGCACATATGGAATTCCATCCCGGAGACATTAACCCACCGGATAGAGACTCTGTAAATACAGATAGAATACCCTTCGCTAAGAGAAATGAAGATATACTGTTAGACACGGAATCACTTAAGGGTACATACGTTTTAGAGATCGAAGTGGTCGATATAGATGAGTTCGAAGACGAGGGAACACGTGTACTATTTAGAGGGCAGAAATACGGCCTCATGGGTACAGATTCCTCTAGAAGGGACATTTTCATGGGCTGGGTATATGGCGCTAGGTACGCTCTAATGATAGGTGCGATAGTATCTTTGACGTCTATATCTCTAGCGTTATTATACGGTATGACCAGTGCTTTCTATGGTGGATGGGTCGATGAGATCATGCAGCGAGTTAACGAAATACTTCTTGGTATACCATTATTTCCGATACTTGTCATTTCGATGTATGTCCATCGTTCGATATGGACATTTGTTTTGATATACACTTTATTGGGTTGGCGTGGATTAGCAAAGATAATCCGTGCTAGAGGCATACAGATCCGTCAGGACACATATATTGAAGCTGCACAATCTTTGGGTTCAAGTGGTGGACGCGTTATCACACGTCACATGATCCCCCAACTTTTACCCTATGCTATTGCCGAGGGGGCCCTTATGATCCCCTTAATAGTAATAGCTGAAGCAGGACTCAGCGTGTTAGGACTGTCAGACCCGACTGTTGTAACTTGGGGTAGGATGTTATCTGAAGCATACGGTGGTCAAGCTACCATCGCCGGTATGTGGTGGTGGGTCATGCTACCAGGCTTAGGCCTTGCTCTACTGGGCTTTGGTTTCATCACTACAGGAATGGCATTAGAACGTGTAATAAATCCGAAGATGAGACAGAGGTGATTCACATCAAAGAAAAATTAATACTCGATGTAAATAATTTAACTACGCACTACTTTACCAGTAAAGGAGAAGTAAAGGCTCTCGACGATGCATCTTTCCAATTGGAGGGCGGCCAATCTATAGGTATAGCTGGTGAAAGCGGTTGCGGAAAAAGTACGATGGCTTTCAGTTTGTTACGGATGGTTCAGCCACCAGGAAGAATCGTATCCGGTAGTATTCGTGTAGGCGGTTTAGAGGTCACTGGCCTGAGTGAAGAAGAAGCTAGAAAAAAGCTCCGATGGCAAAAAATATCTATGGTATTCCAAGGTGCAATGGACATTATGACTCCAGTATATTCTGTTGGTCACCAGATGATGGAACCCTTGAGATATCTAAAGGATATAAAAGGCGACAGGGCTAAAGACATATGCTTCAAATATCTTGATATGGTGAACATAGATTATGAACTATTCTACAGATACCCTCACGAATTAAGTGGAGGTCAGAAACAGAGAATAGTTATTGCAACAGCACTTCTGCTTGAGCCTGATGTGGTAATTTTAGATGAACCTACTACAGCTTTGGATGTTGTTGTGGAAGCTAGGATAATGAATGATCTTAAAGTGCTTAAGAAGAAACTCAATAACGGTATGATTTTCATAACTCATGATTTGAGCATTCTTGCAGAGATTTCAGATATTCTTGCCATCATGTACGCCGGTTGGATTGTTGAACTCGGTAGTGCGTTAGATATATACAAAGAACCAAAGCATCCATACACACAAAAGTTAATAGCCGCTATCCCAAGATTACATATGGATATCGATAGGCTTGAATATATACCCGGCGCACCTCCGGAACTCACCAATCCACCTAAAGGATGTAGATTCCATCCAAGATGTGAACAGGCTTTTGATAGGTGCTCTCAGGAAGAGCCCGATGAACATGATGTTGATGGTGTAAAAGTTAAATGCCATCTTTATGATAGGAGTGGTTGAGTATGTCAAGAACGTTGATAGAGGCTAAAAATTTAACAAAGGATTTCGAGGTAAGCCAATCTTTCATAAACAAGATAATGAGAAAACCGAAATTGTGCGTTAAAGCGGTCGACAATATCAATTTCCGTATTAAAGAAAAGGAATCATTTGCTTTAGTAGGCGAATCCGGTTGCGGTAAAACCACCGTCGGAAAGATGATATTAAGACTTACCGATCTAACATCCGGTGAACTCTATGTCAAGGGCAAAGATATTGCTAATCTTACAGACCCCTACAAACTAAAGGCCTACAGAAGGATTGCACAGATGATATACCAGGATCCTTTTTCCTCTCTAGATCCACGGTTCAAGGTATTTGACATCCTAGAGGAACCTCTTCTGATACATGAAATAGGCAACTCTATTGCCGAGAGAAGAGCGTTGATAGAGGAGGCACTAGAAGAGGTGCGTTTAACACCTCCTGAAGAATTTATAGATAGATATCCACACATGCTTTCCGGTGGACAAAGACAGAGAGTTGCTATAGCACGATGTCTGATATTGAGTCCCGACTTCATAGTCGCTGACGAACCGGTTTCTATGCTGGATGTTTCAGTAAGAGCGGAGTTACTCAATTTGATGAAGGATCTGATAGATGAGGAGGACCTCACCTATCTCTATATCACTCATGACATATCTACTACACGATTTTTTTCTAAATATATCGCCGTTATGTACCTAGGTGATATCGTAGAACAAGGGCCTGTCGGAGAAGTTCTCG
Source organism: Thermoplasmata archaeon (assembly GCA_019594305.1). Classification (GTDB taxonomy): domain Archaea; phylum Thermoplasmatota; class Thermoplasmata; order Halarchaeoplasmatales; family Halarchaeoplasmataceae; genus Haladaptatiplasma. Next base: position 100 of record JAFDTZ010000109.1, on the reverse strand, counting down.
ATAACCCATTACACCCTTATACTCAGGCACTTCTTACAGCCGTTCCGGAACCTGAGCCCGAGCGATTGGATCGCATAAAGGAGATCCCGATTCGTGGTGA
>JAFDTZ010000010.1 GCA_019594305.1 Thermoplasmata archaeon | reverse complement strand
TATGAGTTCGACACCGTGCCTCCGTTACTTCCCACGAGCCCGCCTACACGGCTATCACCGCTTACGTTACCGGTGGCATATGAGTTCGACACCGTGCCACCGTAGTTCCTTCCTAAGAGTCCACCTACCCACGAACTACGGCCACTCACATCTACAGAGGCATAAGAGTTCAACACGGTGCTGTACCAGTTATCACCCACGAGTCCGCCTACCCACCAACTACCTCTCACTTCACCAGTTACATATAAGTTCGACACCGTGCCATCATTCTGCCCCACGAGCCCACCTACACACTCGTTGCCGCTAATGTATATATCAACAACACCCACATTTCGAATTTCACCGTCCGAACAAACAAATCCAAAAAACCCATTATAATTGGCGGAAGGTCGGTTGACATACAGCCCCGTGATAGTGTGATTCCACCCGTCGAGACTGCCGGTGAATGGAGTTCCATGAACGGGCCAATAAGGATATTCACCAATCGGCTCGAAACCCGCACCGTTGTTCCAGTTTCGAGTTTCACTCGCATCTATGTCCTTGGCCAGTGCGTAGTGGGCACTCAGGTCGTCTTTCATCGCTTGTAGATCATGTACATCGTATATCATATACGGGTCATATACAGTACCACTACCATCTTGGAATGATATCGTGTGAATATCAACCTCTCCCACACTCTCGATATGCAATTTGCCGATTCCCATTGTACTGAGCAGCATTATGATCGTTAACAGCGACACGGATGCGGCGATCATCTTTGAACTTTCACGGATCATTTTTTTCACTCCATCGGACTTGCTCTATGTACATCATAGTGTGACACAATATAAAGCTTTCTATATTATTATACTTCCTACTTAAAATTATACTTCCTACTTAAAATTATACTTCCTACTCCAGATAGATACGATCGTAGGAATCCACCGGATAAGAATACATCTCACAAAGAGGTGTGTGTTAACCGCGCTGAAGTGAAACCAGCCGCCTCGGATGTGTGCACTCATAGAAGCAAGGAACCGGAATCACACTAAAAATGAGATTTCATGATGTGAAAGTAGAGTACCCCTTCACCTTCGAGCCAGGTAAAGGATACCGGGTCTACAACAGTGCCAAAGAATCAGTGATTTGGACGGTGGAGTACTGAGTCAGAAAAACAGGGATTAGAACCGTATTAGCAAATCCCGCCGGCGAGTGTAGCGAGCTATTGAGGACTGTGGCTTATAATACATTTCACATAAATATGTGAAAGGCATCGACTAAATACACGAAAGTTATATATTGGATAACGTAGTCCAACATTACACGCATCAAAAGAAGATGAAAACATGTCAATAAGCCTTCGCAAAGACGAAAACATCTTGTTGATAGCATGTTATGGTGAATATACGGAAGGTTCTCTAAAAACTATGAAAAATATTATCAAATTCCATGAACCGGATAGGATCGTGATTTCCAAGATAATTAAGAATGAATATTCATCATCCGTAGTAAGGGCAACTGTGGGCATGAAGGAAAGGAAGGGATTAACGGAATACATTCGAAACCACAACAAGGAGATCACCGATTCTTTCGCTCAACGGATCATTAAATATGCCGATTCCTTGGACATACCCACGGAAGTACACGTAAGGTCGGGACAAGATATATCCCGGGAAATAATCTCTGAATCGGACCGGGTCGGGGCAGAGAAAGTGGTGATACGAAAAACCAACAAAGGTCCATTTATGAAGATCCTCGAAGGATGCACCGAGGATGATGTATACCGGAGCATGCCAAGAGAAAAGGTAATCTCCCTAAGATAGGAGACACAAAAGTATTTTATCAAGGCTCGAAGGTTCTGAATGCCTATGCCTGCAGTACACCTTGGAAAGATGGAGTTGTATTGGTGCGACGATTGCAACCTACCCATACTAGGAGAGAATGAATGTGGTATCTGTACTGATATCCCCCATCAAGTAAAAGTTACACCACCGGGAGATGTTAGACCCGCCTTCGACTTTGATATAGATTTGATCCGTGAAACTATCGACCGCCAGTGGGGCATTGGATATTCCGAACATGTCATACCGAAAGATAAGATAGTTCTCTTGAACGGCTGTCCCGCCTTAGAACGTATGGACGAAGTAATAGTTGATGGAAAGGTCATCGGAACGCTTCGATACGACATCAAGAAAAGATTCGAAGGAAGAGAACCCTATAATTTCCTCATAAGACCTTGGAGAAAACTACCGACCCCCGAGAAGGGATACGTATATATGGACAAAGGGGCGGTCAAACCGATAATGAAGGGTGCTAGTGCCCTGGCTGTTGGAATATTAAACGGAGACACGAAGATAAAAAAGAGAGACGAAGTCCTTGTTCTTGACCCCGACGGACAGGTAATATGTACGGGCTCTGCCCAACGAAATGGAGACGAACTGATAAGTTCCCAATCGGGTAAAGGCGTAAAGAGCAGATGGAGGGCCGTGGACCACACACCTCGCCAGGGGGGTCAGGACAGAGAGATGCTCCTAAAAGCTAACGAGAAAGCGATAGCCGAGATGGTAAAAAAATCTGTTGCCTTTATCCGATGTAAGGTGGATGAGTTCCATGATCTATCTACCGTGGTATCCTACAGCGGCGGAAAGGACTCTTTAGCCACCTTGCTGCTGGTCCTGGAAGCCGGTATAGAACCTGATATGATTTTTATAGATACGGGAATAGAACTCCCGGAAACCGTTGAAAATGTGGAAAAGGTGGCAGATATATATGGATTGAGTCTGAAGACCATGCCTGCGAAGAGCGGTTACTGGAACAACGTAGAACATTTTGGCCCTTCGGCACGGGATTATCGCTGGTGTTGTAAAACTTGCAAACTGGGACCTGTTTCAGAGTTGATCGGAAAGGAATATCCCCATGGTGTCCTAGCCTTCATAGGGCAGAGACGATACGAGTCCGAGAACAGGATGTTACACGGCGACACATGGAACAATCCCTGGGTTCCGGGACAGACAGGCACATCACCCATCCAGGATTGGACGGCACTTCATGTGTGGCTCTTTCTTTTCTCAAGGAATGCCCCACACAATCCATGGTACGAAAGAGGCTTCGAAAGAATAGGCTGCTGGGTATGTCCGGCATCGGACCTATCGGAGCTGGAATTGCTTAAAGATAAATATGATGGCTACGACAGGTTTGAAACCATACTAGATGAATATTCAAAAAAAGCGGCTCTACCCTACGAATGGAAGGAGTTCGGGTTGTGGAGATGGATAACCCCTCCGGATGAATACAAGGAACTGCTGGACCTGGTAGAGACAGACTTACCGCGGGGACAAACTGAGATCCCGTTAAAGGAAGATATGTTGTTGGACAAGGCGACAACGGATCTTTTAGAATGTGTTTTTGAATATTCTCCCGGTAAAAATATATCAAAAAAAGATGTTTTGAGTATGTATCTTCGAGTTAATCACTGTGTAGGATGTGGTGTTTGTGTTGCAAGATGCCCCCGGGGGGCGATATGCATCGATAACGGTCTAAAGATAGATAGAGAAAAATGTGTGCACTGTGGAGAGTGCGTAGGTAAATGCCCCGTTGTGGAATTCAGAGACCGGGTTCTTTGTTAAAATGCCTTCAGAACCACTTCAGTGGTAGCATCCGTCTTGAAGGCGGTAGGAGAGAAGTGTGTTCTTGTGGCCTTATAGCCGGCGGATCTTATAACGGTGATAACTTCTTTCAAAGGTGGTGGTGATATCTTAAGATGTTTTCCCACAACAGAAGTATCATAAAAGAAAGGCGGCATTTCAGCTTCATTTTTCCAGAGCTCCAAGGTATCTTCGGTTAGGGTACCAAGGGGTTCCATACTATCCACTATCTTCTGAGATGTAATCCGTCCGTTCCACAGAGGCCCTGTTTCACCTCCGACGTGCCATTCGATCTCACTGAATCGGTAAGTTTTGATCTTGTCAAGGGCATCGTTGGCCTTTCCGGCACCGGACTTTATTCTCAGGTAAGTGCGGAAATGATGCCCGTCGTAGTATGATAAAAGGGGGATAACACCTCTATCGTAGCGTGCTGCTTCACGTACAATATGTCCGATAAGTATACGAAGACCGTTCTCGTGCCTGCACCAATTGTTACTTGGCGATGCAGAATATATCCGTTTACATTTCTTAGGATATGTACCACATAGTACCGATGTGTCGGTAGCGCTAACGGCGATTATACCGTTCTGACGTATGTATCGTAATGCGGTGGGAAGATAGGGTACCGGGGTACCAAAGGGGTCTATATCCACGTAATCATATCTGTATCTGTTGACGAGTAAATGTGACTCCACGGATTCGTTGTACACCTCTATGTCGAGGTATTCGGCGTTTTTTCGTATCAGATCCACCGATTCTTTGGAAATATCCGTTAGTACCACCTTCTCGGTGTTAAGCTCGTTAGCGATCCTTATGCCCCTTACACCGGTTGCGGCCATGCCGTCAAGTATTTTCATATCACGGCAACCGACGGCCTTTAAAAATGATATACTGGTGTCCCTGTTTATCTCCATAGCCGGGTTGTAAAAGATAGGTGCATCCGTGCATTTGGGCCCGGGTCCCTTCTCATGCTCGGGAACCAACACCTCTGTTTCTCCTTCCTTAATCTTTACGAACTTCAAGTATTACCGCCCTTGATATCCTCAATAATCAGTTCCACTAGTTTATGGGGCAGTATCCCCTTGTTGATATCCGTCAGCTCAAATATACGTACATCGTCCCTTCTGCGTACGTCCTGAAGCAGTGGGTTCCTTGATTTTTTATGGAAGGTAAGTATCAAGGGTTTATTGGCATCGAGCCCCGCCTTAACTGCTTCATTGAATCTTTCGCTCTCCACCTGCATCTTACTTGCCTCGTCAACAAGTATGACATCATCTTTCTTGATTGCGTCTTCGATGGCTTTCACACCCACCTCGTTTAGTGTGTCTATGTCCACATTGTATCCGTCTATAGTTACCGGCGAATCGAGATGCAGATGTGCTAAAACCGCCTTTTCTTTAGTACGCCAATTCATGACCTGGAATCCCACCTGCCTGTTATCTTCCATTATAGGTTCTGTCAGCATCCCTCCGACAGTAATATTTTCTTCATTGAGCATATCGATTATTTTTATTAAAGATTCGGTTTTACCTACACTCAAGACACCGCTTATACCGATTTTTAGGCTTTTTACCATTTTATCTGCTCTACCCAAGTACTTACTAGTAAAAATAATTAATCTATGAAATCATTCAATATATTCTATGTACATCAGGGGGTAATCTAGCTCTTCTATATACTTCAAACGCCCTTTGGCCTTGATACCCTTATATTCCACCTCGACCGCTGCTTCCAGCATATCTCCTGAAAGGGTGGTATAATCATAAAAGGCACTATTTTTTCTACCTTCGAGTCCTCTAGGTACTATCTGAACCGTTGCCTTCTTAACGAAGGCTTGTCTTTCGGTGGTCTTTTCCATAGCCTCTTTCAGTATATCTATATTTTTTTCGCTTACGGGGGCCCCGATAAATTGGTGAAAAAGAGCTCCGAGTTTTATACCTAGTTCGAAGGCGGCTCTTTCACTATCCGTACATTCGAAATAACTGTCTGCTTCTTCGTCCATGTTATCTGTCATATATCATCACCATTATTGGTCCTATGAAAATGTAGCCGAAGGTTGCGGTTACTGCCATAGCTAGAAGTAATGAACCTATAGGATAACTAATTTTCGCTAATACCAGTCCTACGAATGTTATACAGAGAAACAGAGATCCGCTGTAAAAAAATATTCCACGCCGTATTTTGGGATAAGGTATCTTAGAGTACAACAATATACTCAGTACGAACAACACAGACAGTACTAATTTAGGTTGATATCCCAGTATGCCTTCAAAACCGTACAATGACGTTAGAAGTACCGTTATCAAAGCGATAACTGGAGAAGGTAAACCAACAAAATGTTCGTGCATACTGCCTTCCTTCAAATGTCTACCCAATCTTAATATGCCGAATATAACGATCAAAGTAGGTACAATAGTGGCTACGGCATTCAGGGGTGATTCCCAGGCACGACCGAGGTTTGCGTCGTAATAATTTGAATATAACAGTATAGCGGGCGCCATGCAAAAAGAGATTATGTCGGCAAAGTAATCAAGGTCTGTGCCCAGATTATGTTCCATCTTCATTTTCCTTGCCAGGGCGCCGTCAATTCCATCGAGTACGATACATATGATCAGTAGAATAGAGGATATCCAGAATCTTCCATCGATGATGTATGTGAGAGCCATGAATCCCAGTATCCCGTTGGATATCGTTATATAATCGGGTAGTGTAAAATATGATCTCATCTCCAGTCACCTACCATAGTCTCTCCAGCCCTGACCGTATCTCCTTTTTTTACTATCAGTTCCGCCTCCGAAGGTAGTTTTAATTCCACTCTGGAACCGAACCGTATGAGACCAAAGCGCTGTCCCTTCTCAAGATGGTCTCCTTTTTGTACGTATGGTACGATCCTGCGGGCAAATATCCCGGCGACCTGGGTCACTACAATCTTCCCGTGTTCGGTATCGAACACATATATCTGCCGTTCGTTGGAAGCGCTCCTCCTGTGGTAAGCCGGTCGATGGGTACCCAATATATGCTCGGTTTCCAATACCCGTCCCTCCACGGGGGTACGGTTCACATGAACATCTTTAATGCCCATGAATATGGTGAGGGTGTTATCATTCACCGTTAGTACCCTACCGTCGGCAGGGGAAACGATGCCCTTGGATATAGGGCGATTCGGATCCCGGAAGAAATACAGTACGGCAAGAGGAAAAAGAAGGAAGATCGCCGGTAAAATTATTGTGATATTATATATTAAAGAAAAGAACAGTAGTACTAAAGAGGGTACAAAGGAAAGAACTATCGGGGTTCCGGCTCCCTTAGCTATCATCAAAAGAAAAAGAAAAGAAGAAGGTAATGGTTTTTTTGGTACTCTTTCTAACTTACCATCTGTATATCGTCGTCAGTTTTGTCATCTAACATGTTGGAAACAGATTTTTCAGTATCGTAGTGTACGTTGGTTATCACCAGCAGTATCTTTATGGAATTCTTCATATCGTGCTCGATATTACATCCCCAAATGATCTTTGCTTCGGGCGATATCCTCTTGTTGACCATATCGGCAACACGCTCTGCCTCGCTGACGGTCATGTCCTCGCCACCGGTGACCTTTATCAGTGCGCCGCGGGCTTCATGAAGGTCGATGTTACCCAGGAGTGGCGAGCCAAGAGCCTGCTCCACTGCCTGTTCCACCCGCTGGTTGGGATCATCGGATTCGCCTATGCCTATCATGGCCAGACCGCCGGTGTCCATAATCGTACGTACGTCGTTGTAATCAAGATTGACAAGGCCGGGTTTGGTGATTATCTCTGTTATACCCTTGATGGATTCCATCAGTATGGCATCTGCGACTTTGAAGGCTGCATCAAGTGGTAGGTTAGGTACCAATTCAAGTAGTTTATCGTTGGGTATCATCACCGTTGTATCACAGGAACGTTCAAGGCGCATCAGTCCGCGGGTGGCATTCTTAAGTCTTTCACGTCCTTCTCCCTTGAAGGGAAGTGTTACGAATCCCATAACAAGGGCTTCTTCGTCTTTTGCCATATCGGCGATCACGGGAGCGACACCTGTTCCGGTTCCTCCGCCCATGCCTGCTGTGATGAAGACGATGTCAGAATCTTTAATAAGATCTCTGAGTTCGTCACGTGCCTCCAATGCAGATTCTTCGCCAACTTCCGGTCGTGAGCCAGCGCCCAGACCTCTCGTTCTTCTCTTGCCTAGAAGTATCTTTTTTTGCGCGTGAGTATGCAGTAAATGTTTTGCATCGGTATTACACGCTATAAGCTCGGCGCCAGTTATACCATCTTCTGTCAGACGGTTGACGGTATTGCTCCCGCCTCCTCCGCAACCGAATATCCTGATGTTTACATCCAGGGTCTCCAGAAGTTTCCTTAACTCTTCGTCTTCTGGCGCTTCTCCTTCCTGAAACCGGGGTTTTTCTATCCCCTTATCTGATTCTTTTTTGTGCCTATTTAGAGCGTCTTTGACTATAGATTCCATGAGGTATCCCATCCATTCTGGTAAAGTTAAAGGCAAAGAGGTATTTAAGCGTTATTGTTCTCTGTCTGATGTTGAAAAAGCTACTGGCTACCTAATTTCTTTGTCAGAAGACGATTTTTCAAAATAAGTGGCAGGAATAATTGTCAGACAAAAAATAACTTTACGTCGGACATGAGCTTTTTGGTAGGAAAAAGGTTTTATCCGGTGTGTAAATGTATATTCATGTTAACTAAAAAGGTGAAAGATATCCATGTGAACTCCCGAACGTCGGTTAATGAACTTATGGATTATTTTGGTTCTTCCGGGGGTTTTGTGGCAAAGAAGGTAGCCACCGCCAGAGACGTACTCCAGGGAATGTTCGATTCGGAATCCGTTAATTTTTTCTCTTTCCCTGCATGTATCGTATCTACCGGCACTAGAGGAGTGATCAAGGATGCCGTCCGAAAGGGGCTTTTTGACGTGTTGATAACCACCTGCGGGACACTTGACCACGACCTAGCCAGGGTCTGGGAAGATTACTATCAGGGGGACTTCGACGCCAATGATTCGCAGTTACACGAACAAGGTATTAACCGATTGGGAAACATCTTCATACCGAATTCCTCCTACGGAGAGGTGCTGGAAACACATCTTCAACCACTGCTGGAGGAAATAGTGGGCGACAGAGTCATGGGTCCGAGGGAACTAATACACCAAGTGGGACTTAGGATAAAGGACGAGAGTTCCATACTATATTGGGCGGCGAAGAATGATATACCGGTTTACGTACCGGGTATAACAGACGGGGCCTTTGGATCTCAGTTGTGGATGTACAGGCAGAGACATAGGGATTTCGGATTGGACCTGATGAAGGACCAGGAGGAACTAGCAGACATCGTATTTCCCGCTGAAGAGACCGGGGCACTCATGGTAGGCGGAGGTATATCTAAGCATCACACCATATGGTGGAATCAATACAGGGGTGGGCTTGACCATACGGTTTACATTACAACAGCTGTCGAGTATGATGGTTCACTATCCGGAGCACGCATACGAGAGGCTGTATCCTGGGGCAAGGTAAAGGAAGATGCGAATTATATTACCGTTGAAGGTGATGCAACGGTGCTTCTTCCACTGTTACTTTCTAGTTTTTTATGAACTATCTGAGATTTTCCGATATCTCTTCGCCCCTCATCTCCCGCTCGCAGTAAAGGCATTTTATTGTAACCGGTTTACCTTGGGTGACCTCGAACTCCGGCTCTACTGGCTCCTTTTGATTGGTTATACAAGTAGTATTTTTGCACCTAACTATGCCTTTTACCATCTTAGGCGGTTTTACACGGTGTTTGTCCCTAACCTTATAATCATCGATTATGTTGACCGTTACCTCGGGGGATATTAACGATATCTTGTCTAATTCTTCGTGTATCAATTCACGCCCTTCCACCTTGACTATATCTTTCCGACCGCTACTGCTATCCACATTCATGGCTATACTGACCACACTATCGATATCTTGCTCCATAATACCAAGTATCTTTACCACCTTCAAAGCCTGACCTTTGCGTATATGGTCGATCACTGTGCCTTTCTTGATGGGACTTATCTTGATCTTCTTACTATCGGTGTTCATCTTTTCACCACCGAGGACTTATCGAGCAGCAAGGACATCAGTGCCATACGAGTGGGTACACCATTGGCCGCCTGTTGGAAGTATTTTGCATACTTCGTATGATCAACATCGGAGGATATCTCATCCACCCGTGGCAGAGGATGCATTATGATCATCTCATCTCTAACATTTTCCAGCATATCCGTATCCAGTTTTAAACCGCTGGCCACCTTTTCGTATTCCTCCTCGTTGGGAAAACGTTCCCTCTGTATCCTTGTCATGTAGAGCACATCCAGCTCGTCTATGACTGATTCCAGCCCAGGAGCCTTCTTATATTCGATCCCTTCCCGTTTTAGTTCTCTGGTGTTCTCTTTGGGCATCTGGAGTGCCTCCGGAGCGATGAAGGTTAGTTCCACACCGTACATTGCCAGTGCATGGGTCAGTGAATGAACCGTTCTACCGTACTTGAGATCTCCGGCTATGCCTATGTGCTTACCGGATATACCTCCCTTCTCTTCTCGTATAGTGAAGAGGTCAAGAAGCGTTTGGGTAGGGTGCTGGCCTGCACCGTCACCGGCATTGATGACGGGTTTTGAAGAAAATTTCGATGCCAGGCGGGCGGCACCTTCCTGGGGGTGCCGAAGAACTATTATATCGGCGTAACTCGATGCCATCCTGATGGTATCCGCCAATGTTTCCCCCTTTTTCACTGAAGATTGCTTCGGGTTGGAAAAGCCTATTATTCGACCGCCTAGACGTATCATGGCCGCTTCGAATGAAAGCATCGTTCTTGTGCTTGGTTCGAAGAACAAAGTAGCCAGGATCTTACCGTCCAATTCATGGCTTATCCTTTCACCCTCTGCAACAGGTAACATCTCCTTTGCGTTGTCTAAAACCGTATCTATCTCTTCTCTTTTGAATTCCTTTATGGAAACCACATGATCCTTATCGAACATCTCTATCATAGGGGGTAGGGAAAGGAAGGATATATTTTTTGGGATTGGGTTTATGTTCAAAAGGATGATCGAAAAGGAGGTCGAATAAAGTGAAGCGAAATAATTACAGAATAACACAAACGTAATAGATATCCGTAAATATTATATAGTACCCTTTCATTTATATAAATATGAGAAGAACTATCTATGTAATGGCGATATTAATACTTTTTTTCGGTCTAGCTTTCAGCGGCTGTACCGAGAACGGCGAAGACAATGGTAACGGCAACGGGATGACTGGAACTGCAGTATATTCCGGAACATGGTCCGGTGAATCCAACCAATTTGGCGATATCAGTGGAACATGGGAATATACAGTCAATTTCGATGATGGAACCGTGAGCGGCTGGTTTACAGGTGACGGCGCAGGAGATATAACAGGGTCTGTTTCCGATGGTGTCATCTCAGCCTCAGGAGAAGCAGCTTTCGGTACCGTGGAATGGTCCGGTGAATTTTCTTCCGATGGCAAAGAAGTTTCCGGTTCATGGGAATTCGCAGACGGGACCGGTTCCGGAAGTTGGAACGGTTCCTTTGACAGGGAAGTAGATGAAAACGGTGATGACGTAGTCACCGCGGACAGTCTGAAATTTACAGTTGAAGGGACGACTGCTGAAGGAGATCACGGTATACTTACCTGGAGCGCTAAAGATATCGGCACCCAGAACATGAAGATACGAGCGGAAGGTACTTCCGGCGGTGAGGACTTTGGCGTTATCTTGAACGGAGAAACCACGACCATGTATGAGTATGATAACGGCGAATGGGTGGAAAACCCTATCCCTCCCGAGTATTGGGATATGATGTGGGATTCATGGGAGACCATGTTCGATGGATACCACAGTAGTCTGTCATCATGGACTGGCGGCGAGTATACCTATACCGACGGAGAAGGAAACACGGTAAAGATATACGATGTAGAGATAGATCCAAACTTACCGGATTCGCTATTCGCACCCTGAATCGGATTATCGATACTCACGTTACGGCCGTAACGTGCCGAAGAACACCTGCCATGCCAGTGTGGACTTTGCCGTTAGACTCAGTATAACGTACATCCTCTCACCGTAGAGGTAATCCTTCCATTTTCCTATCTTCTTGTACTGAAGGATCATGTTGATGGCGAATAGGTTGAAGAACACAAGGAGCGAGAAGTAGATACCGATAACGAAATTGGGAACATCTCCACCGGAGGCTATGAGTGAACCTCCGAAATAGATGCCGATGACTATCCAGGGTGCAGCGCCTGCTATGCATCCGATGATGTATGATGTCCAATCCACCTTTTTCGTTAGCTGATTGTGCTTCTCCATCATCAACCCCATGAGATTCATAACAGCTACGAGCACAAATAGAGCAAACAGCAGTGCAAGGTCATATATACCCGTGAGCATAGCGATGATAACTATCATCACCGATGCGCTGAAGGAGTACTCGTACCATCTATACGGGTTCATATGCTTTTTCAGATAGCCCTTGTATCTTTCGAAGAGTACGGTGGATATCAAAAAATGAGCAAAAGCGGATATGAAGAGGAACAGTGCTATAAGGGGTGCCAGCTGCACATGGAAAAGGTCACTGGTCACCGGTTCTAAAGAGCGGGTTACCTCATCGAATTCCAGCCATGTTACCTGTATGGGCCATGCGTTTTTGTTGCTGACCGCCACCATCAACAATCCCTGCAGCAGATGAATGATACCCATGGCTAGGTTAAAATTCTTCAGTTTTCCGTAAACTTCATTGTCGCCTTCCATAATTATCACTTTATAGTAAAAGAATGACAGGATATATATTTTTCCTTAAAAAATTAGAAGAAAAACAACGAAATATTTACATCTAAGAGACTATACCCGTCAAAATCAATAGGAGTAGACAACAGATGAAAGATTTCAAAGTGGCAGCAGCACAATATGATTTGAAGCTTGGAGATAAGAAGGAGAATCTGAGTAGGGCTGAAAAATTCGTTTCAAAGGCCGCGTCCAAAGACGTAGATTTTATCGTACTACCCGAGTATGTATCCACCGGCAGTGTTCCGGAGCGATTCAAAGAGCTAGCGGAACCCATATCGGGAGACACGGTAACAGAACTGCTCCATATGTCCGAGAAGAATAACATACATATCGTTGCGTCTTTTATAGAGGAGGAAGACGGTCAGAATTACAACACGGCAATACTTACGGATCCTAAAGGTGAACTCCTTGCTAAATATCGCAAGATACATCTCTTCATGGATGAGAAGCGATATGTAAAAAATGGAACTGAAATTGTAACCGCAGAAACAGAGTTCGGTAAGGTAGGGTTGATGATCTGTTACGACGGTGTTTTTCCGGAAGTGGCGAGACGCCTGGCTATAGAGGGTGTCGATATGATACTGGTACCGGCTAATTGGCCCGATCCCTTCGAATATCAATGGCAGTTGGCACTTTCAGCGAGGGCACTGGACAACCAACTTTGGATCGCGGCGGCGAACAGGATAGGTGCGGACGATAAATTCACATACTTTGGAAAGAGTCGTATAGTGAATCCCTATGGTCTTCCCGAGATAGAATGTGGCAAAAACGAAGAGTTAGCAGTGACAACCGTCACCCAATGCATCGGTCAGGAATTCAAAGGTATAGTCCATTTCCTCAAGGATATGCGTGACATACCGAAGTAGTGCAACAGTATTTTAAACCCGTATAGGTTCACACCTTCAGAATGAGTTCTACAATCAACAAAAAGAAAACAAACTACAAGTGGTTTGTACTTTTAGTGTTGTTTCTCACCATAATAGTGGCCTTCATAGGCAGGCTCAGTACCTCAGTGACTCTCGATAATATAGGCAACGAGTTGGTATGGTCCCATGCCCAGAAAGGTTTTTTGGGCGGTGTACTGATGGGAATTTTTTTGGTAAGTTACGGTTTTTCAAATGTGTTCTTTAGCCCTAATATAGATAAATACGGCGCTAGGATAGTGCTTCTGTTCTCCATCTCGGGTAGTTCATTTGCGGTTTTTTTAGGTGCCTTTTACGGGCATATTTATTCCATATTTCTGCTCTCGAGACTACTCCTGGGGATCTCACAGGGCGTCATATTTCCAGTGGGTACGAAGGTCATCGCAGGTTGGTTCAGTGTAGAAAGGAGGGGAAGAGCCAATTCCATATTCATAATCGGTGCGTCGGTCGGTGTTGCTTTGGCACCTATAATAATGGGCCCTTTGATAGGTGCATTCAACTGGAGAGTCTCCTTTTATGTTGTAGCTTTAATGGGCTTCGTACTGACGATACCCATATTCTTTTTGATCGACGATTCACCCCGGGGTAGAACAGTACCCGATAGAACTATGGATATCAAAAAAACCTTCAATAAATTTCTAAGAGATAAAAATTTCAAACAGATAACCGTTGGTTTTACAGCGGTGAACACATTCTGGTGGGGAACAACTTTGTGGGTTCCCACTTATCTTGAGGAGATGCACGGGTTCAACATAAGTGAGACGCCCTACATAGTTGCGATACCGTATCTGGGAGCGATAATCGGTCTTATGGTAGGCTCTTGGATCAGCGATATCAAAGATAACGCAAATCAGATAATCATGTTCTCCCTGTTCATGACCAGTGTGATGATAGTGGTACTTACTTTTGCACCGGTATCGGGATTGAGAGGCGCCGTTGCCCTTCTAGTACTGGTATTCTTCTTCGGACAGCTTTCGCCACCTTTATTTTTCACCAAGCTGCAAAATTCCATCAAAGGCCATGAATTGGGTTCCGCAACCGGATTGATGAACGGCATAGCAAATACATTTGGTGTTCTAGGCCCGGTGAGTGTTGGAGTGGTTGTAGCCATTACCGGTTCATACGCCTTCGGCCTTCTGGTGATATCCGTCATAGCCTTAGCGGGTCTGATCGGATTCAGAAGCCTTCTCTAGCGAAACCTTCATTCTCCGTAACGTCTTTGCCGGTCCTGGTATGAACGTATAGCCCTTAGAAAATCTATCTTACGGAAACCTGGCCAGTATACATCGGTAAAATACAATTCGGAATAAGCGAGCTGCCATATAAGGAAATTAGATACACGCTCTTCACCGCTGGTTCGCAGTATAAGGTCGGGATCCGGAAATTCCGATGTGTAGAGCCTCTCGGTGACCGCTCTTTCGTCTATGTCTTCTACCTCTAACTTACCCTCTTTGACGTCTTTGGCGACACTCCGTATAGCTTGTACGAGTTCTTCTCGTCCCCCGTAGGCAACAGCGATGTTGAAATGGTGTTTATCGTAGTTCTTTGTTCGTTCCTCGGCGTACCTTATGGATTCTAAAACTGTTTTGGGTAATTCATCTACAGAACCGATGGCGCGAATTCGAACATGATTTTCATGTACCCTGGGATCGTCTGCGGCCTTTCTGAAATTATCTTGGAACAACTCCATGAGCTTTTCTACCTGCTCCGTATCCCTATTAACATTCTCGGTAGAGAATGCATATACCGTGAGAACTTCTATTCCCAGCTCAAGACACCATTCTAAGATATCTTCCAGCTTGTCCTTTCCCTTAAGGTGGCCCTCTGTCTCGTCGAGGCCGAGCTGTCTGGCGAATCTTCTGTTACCATCCATTATTACGGCTATGTGTTTTGGTATAATATTCCTGCCCATGATCTCTTTAAGAAGCTTCTTCTCATAGGCTTTATAGGCCGTATCAGAGATGGTCTTGGATATCTCGCTTATGTTCTAACACCTATCTATACTTAATACAGTAGAGTATATATAGATTGCTGGGGTAATTCAATCCGTCTTTTCCTCACCATAACCGATATCGAATGCCTTTATGTTCTTTTCTTCGGTGCCCTTAGGTACAAGTGTAGAGATGGCCTTTTTTATGGACTCTTTGCTCACAAGCCCCGTCACCGCTGTAAAGTAACCCAGCATGATTATGTTGGAAACCAGACGTGTGCCTATCTTACTTTCCGCCAGCTCCGTTGCAGGTATTCCCTTGCCTTCCGCAGACTTAACCAACCCCGTATCCACCAGTAAGATACCACCTTCGGCTAGTGAAGGTAGATACGTAGTCAATGCGGATTGAGACATGGCGATCAAGATGTCGGGTTTTCTAACATGGGGGTAGTATATGCTCTCGTCGCTTATTATCAGATCCGTACTACATGCGCCTCCCCTTGCCTCCGGCCCGTAACTCTGGGTCAGTGTTACGTTCTTGTCGTCCAAAACACATGCTTTACCCACTATGTGCCCCATGAGGATAACTCCCTGTCCGCCGAAACCCGAGAATCGCAGTCCTTTTCGCATCATTCCACCCCCAAGGTATCCCTTGCACGCTCGAATACCTGCCATCTTTTGTCCTGATAAGTGGGTTCGTCCCTATCAACGAATCTACCGACTACTATCTCGCCACCGGGTTCTATGGACACCGATGCAGGGTCGGCACCGTTTTCGATTCGACTGTTCTCTTTGAAATATTTCATGGTATCGAGGCCCGTTTTTTGCCCCGCTTTTCGACCGTATCCCGTTGGACACGGCGATAGCACCTCGATAAAACAAAATCCCCTTTTGTTTAGGGCATCCCCCATGGATTTTATCATGGCGTCCACATGGTATGTGGTCCACCGGGAAACGTAAACTGCTCCGGAGCCCGCTGCAACGGACGAGAGATTGAAGGGCTGTTCGAATCCACCGAAGGGAGTGGTTGTAGTATTAGCATCCGAGGGTGTAGTGGGCCCTGCCTGTCCTCCTGTCATACCGTAATTGAAGTTGTTGACACATATAACGTTAAAATCAACGTTCCTTCTAGCAGCGTGGATGAAATGATTACCACCTATGGCGAAGAGGTCTCCGTCACCACTGAAAACCGTAGTAGTGATGTCGGGATTACCTATCTTCAGTCCCGTTGCAAAGGGGATGGCCCTTCCATGGGTCGTGTGAAAGGAATCCATATTCAGGTAACCGGCGACCCGACCCGTACATCCGATACCGGATACCACGGCTGCCTTATCGTAAGATATGCCGGAATTTTTAAGTGCTCGTAAAAACGCTCCGAGTACCACGCCTAAACCGCATCCCGGACACCATATATGAGGTATCCGTTGTTTTTTAAGATAATCATCCAATGGATGAAGACCGAAAGAGGTTTCCTTGCTAATCCGATGGTCCATGTAGTCGGGGGAGAACCAATTTCTACTCTTTCTTATGCTCACGAGTACACCTCCTCTGTATCGAATTCATTAATATTCATAAGCCTCTCCAATATCTCCTCAGGGGAATGTATGCTGCCTCCCATACGGGGTAGCAGGTGTGTAGGACATTTACCCTCACTGCATCTCTCTACCTCGTAAACTATCTGCCCGAAGTTTATCTCCGCTACCACAAAAGCTTTGATACCTTTGGCTGCCAGCTCACTAATCCTGTCTTCGGGAAACGGCCATACGGTAATGGGCCTAAGAAGACCCGCCTTTATACCTTCACCCCGGGCAATATTCACCGCCTCTCTTGCGGAGCGTGACGCACTTCCGTAGGCGACAACCACTATCTCAGCATCTTCCAACATATACTCTTCGTAGCTGAGTATGTCTTGGTAATTCTTTCTTATCTTGTCGATCAACCTTGTGACGAGAATATTCTGTGTATCTTCATCTACCGTAGGATATCCCTTTTCATTATGGGTAAGGCCTGTAACGTGTACGGAATAACCCTCGCCCGCGCAGGCCATGGGGGGTACAAGGTCCTCTTCCGGGCGATATGGTAAGTATTCATCGGGAGGTACATCCGGTTTCTTACGGTCAACGATGGTTATCTTATCCTCGGGAGGTATGTCCACCTTCTCCGTCATGTGCGCTACCATCTCATCTGATAATAGGACCACTGGTAATCGATACTTTTCAGCGGTGTTGAAGGCCACGATGGTGAGGTCGAACATCTCCTGGGGTGAGGACGGCGTATAGGCGACTACACCCACATCACCATGCGTCCCCCATCTACTCTGCATCACATCTCCCTGCGCTACCATCGTAGGTAGGCCGGTGGACGGCCCTCCGCGCATAACATTAACGATCACGCATGGTGTCTCCGTCATCAGGCCGAAGCCGTAATTCTCCATCATCAGGCTGAAGCCGGGACCCGATGTGGTAGTCATCGTCTTCCTACCGGCCCAGGAAGCACCCATAACCGCGGCTATGCTGGCTAATTCGTCCTCCATCTGAAGGTAGCTCCCGTGGATCTGGGGAAAGCGGTTTGCCATCCTTTCCAAGATCTCTGTGGCCGGTGTTATCGGATAACTTGCCAGGAACGTACAGCCTGCGGCGATAGCTCCTTCGGCGCATGCTGTGTTACCGTCCATGAAGTATGTACCGGGTTTCATCATTCTTTTTCCTCCTTTACATATATTGCGAATTCCGGACACATCTTTTCACATTTACCGCAAAGTATGCATCCGCCCTTCATCGTCGGTGGATAATAGCCTTTATCGGTTGTATTACTGGAAGGTTCCAGGGCATCTACCGGGCAGAACTCTATACAAAAACCGCAGCCTTTGCACCGATCGTATATGACACAAAGATCGCCCTTTTTTTTCTTCGCTTCGACCTGCCAGCATTTTTGACCTTTCTTTTTCTCTTCTTTTTCCATTTAAACACCCTTCTATATCGCGTTAGCCCAGGACGGTACCGTTGTAGGGTCGATACCCATGATAGGCATTATGATCACGTACATAAGTACCGTAAGTACCAGCATCAATACTATCTTTATGGGTAAACCAGCCTTAGACATAGCGGGTATGGTCAATTTTCCACTTGCGAAAACTATGGCGTTGGGCGGGGTACCCACAGGTAACATGAAGACCAAACTGCCTGAGATGGTAACTGTCAGCATCAACAGCATGGGATGAATGGACATGGCCAAGGACATGGCCGTCATTATGGGGAGTAACAATGCCACGGTGGCGGTATTGGAAGTAACTTCGGATAGAAATGCTGTGAACAGACCTATGGATAAAATAAGGAGGGGTAACGGTAGGAATTGCAGCCACGTTAATCCGTCGCCAATGTACGCTGCCAGACCGGTATCCAAAAAGGCCTTTGCGATGGCCAAACCGCCTCCGAAAAGTAGAAGCACGCCCCAAGGTATCTTGACTGCATGCTTCCAGTCCAGAGCGAATTCCCTCTTTGAAAGATTTACAGGTATAACGAACAAGACAACCGCACCTGCCAGGGCTATTATTGAATCGTTTATTCCGGGGATGATATGGGTTTCTAGAATGGGGCGGGTAAGCCATAAGAGAGCAACGGTCTCGAAGACCAACGCCACCGTAATTTCGCCTCTTTTCATCTTGCCCAGATTCTTCAGTTCGTTCTTTATGTAATCCATGCCCCCGGGGATGTCTTTGAGCTTCATGGGATATACTACATATACTAAGAGGAACCACGCTATAGGAAGGAATATGACCACAAGTGGAACTCCTATCTTCATCCACTGGAAGAATGATATTTCAGGAGCGCCGGTGTAAGAAGATATGTTTGCTGCAAATAGTGCATTAGGTGGAGTTCCTATCAATGTTCCGATACCACCTATGGTGCAGCCGAAAGCTATACCCAGCATGAGAGCGATGATGAACCTTATCAGTCCCTTCTCACCATCCTTACTGTTTCTTGACGCGAGGTCCGCCACCGCTATACCCATAGGCATCATCATAACGGCGGTAGCTGTGTTGGATATCCACATAGATAGGAATGCCGATGCCACCATGAAACCTAATATGATGTATTTTGGTTTGGTACCAACGATAAGGATAATATGAAGTGCGATCCTCTTGTGAAGGTTCCATTTTGTCATACCCTGGGCTAGTATGAAACCGCCCAGGAAGAGGAAGATCAGGGGATGTGCATACTGGGATGCGGTGGTGCTCATGTCCGTGGCGCTGAACAGAGGAAGTAATATCAATGGTAACAAAGATGCGATAGGTATCGGCACGGCCTCGGTGATCCACCAGAAAGCTGTAAATACGGTTACTGCCGCCACTATCTTGGCCGATTCCGTCATACCCACGGGTGTAGGCATCAACATGATGAGCAGAAATGCGATGGGACCGGCTACCAGTCCAAATGTTTTGTATATATCACCGCCGCTGAAATAAGTCTCCAGTACCTGATTGACGCCCCCCTTAATATCGTCGGGAGGCTGGATGTCAGACACAGAGTCTGATTTTTTTTTCTTATCGGACATGGAGGGGGCTCCGTTGCGGGTTCGATGTACAATCCCTATAAATAGATTGTCCTCGGCTGCTTTCCATACTTACACTCATGGGAACTCTATTTCCTCATCTTCATCCACCCTGACGAATCGATATCGTGTGCCGTACACGTTTTCGACCCATAGAACTTCACCGTCCCGTTCAAACCGGTAACTCAGCACCTCGACGGTGTCATTCTCTTGGTATGTTATCTTGATCCTCCCATCTTCCTGCAGCTCCCAAGTGAAATCCTCTCTCTCACTGTCGTAGTCATGCTTGTAACCGGTGCCGTCTGCGTCGATGTAACTAACAGAAAGGACTTCACCGCCCACCTCATACTTCCACATCCCAATCGGTAGTTCTATATCTTCTTCGTCATCATTATCGGTGAGGCACCCGCTGAGAGACAACAAGATAAAAATCGTACACAATACGATCCATGTGAACCAGCTTTTCGAGTTCATAATTGACACCTATCGTTGTACCAATCAGGGCCACAAGATATAAATCTTTTTTCCAGCGGAGTGTGCTACAATCCGTATACGGAAAACACTTTTTACGTATTAAAAGATATACGGATATCATGTCTTGGATAGAGAGCTATTCCTTTGGTAAAATCGTCATAGACGCTGTTACGTACAGGGAAGACGTCATCCTGCTCGATAAAGAGGTAAGAAGCGGATGGTGGAGGAAGGAAGGGCATATACTAAGTCTGGAAGACCTGAAGGTCGTAATGGAATACGAACCGGAGCTATTGATAATAGGAACCGGAAGCAGTGGCATGATGACAGTACCAAAAGAACTGGTCGAAAAGCTTGATTTTACCCTGGAACACCATCCTACAAAAAAGGCCTGTGAGAGGTATAACGAAGAATTGAAGAGGGAAACAAGGCTAGCGGGTGCTTTTCATTTAACATGTTGAGGGTAAATCTTTTTAATCAGAACACCATATTATGAATATGGATGGGATGTGTCTGACGGAGCATCAGGAACGGAAGGACGATTCCAATGGGGGCGGATTAGTCGGCATTACTTTTGGCGATGTTGGTACTACCATGCTCCAGTGTAACATATGCACACCTGCGGACAAAGGGGAATATGTTATGATAGAACACTCCACGGCAGGTACCGTTCTGGGTAGGGTAGACAGTATCGAGAGAAGAACGAATGTGTCCATCGAGAAGGCTATGGAACTATCAGAGGGAAAGGATGTTGAGATAGAGGAGTCAATGATAGGCCATATACATATCATCGGTTATAGGGATCAAAGGGGACTACTAAAACTACCCAGTAACCCTTTCAGAGCGGGAGAGAAGATATACTTTGCCCAGGAGAAGTTGATAAGGGATGTACTCGGCCTGAAAAATGATGATACAGGGGCATACATAGGTAAACTGAGCGGACACGACATACCTGTAAATCTTAACATAAACTCCATCGCCCAGAAACATCTATCTGTACTGGCAAAGACAGGAAGTGGTAAGAGTTATACCACCGGTGTTGTTATAGAAGAGATGATGAAACATGGGGTGACCATGGTCATTCTCGATCCCCATGGTGAGTACGCCTCTCTTGCCAAACCCGGCAAGGTGGACGAATCAAATGACTTCGGAGTTTACCCCAGAGGTTACGGAGAAGTGATAACGGAGTTTTCACCGAATCCGGAGATCAACCCAGGCTCGAGAAGACTCAGTTTTACCTTTAAAAACATGAGACCAACAGATCTTCTCAGCATGATGAAGATGTCAAAAAGAAAGTCAAATGTTTCCACACTTGAAAGTGCCATGTCAAGGTTAGAGGCGGTAAAAGGTTTTTTTGATATCAAGGATCTTATCATACTGTTAAAAAAGAACGAAGAGGATGATGTAAGCAGTATGATACGTAACCTTGAGGACCTTGACAGAAAGGGGCTCTTCACGGATAAAGGCACAAGGATGGACGAGATAGTCCGTAAAGGTAAAACGGCTATAATCACACTGAAGGGCACTCCGCCCGATGTACAGGGTTTCGTGGTAAACCGGTTGGCGACCGCCCTCTTCGAGCTTAGGAAGAGAAACAAGATACCACCTATGATCCTATTTGCTGAAGAAGCACACAACTTCTGCCCTCAGCAGGGTAAGATAGAATCGTCAGAGATATTTCAAACCATCGCCAGCGAAGGTAGAAAATTCGGCCTCGGCCTGGGGATAATTACCCAACGGGCCGCCAAAGTGGATAAGAATGTACTCAGCCAGTGCAACACACAGATAATACTCAAGGTAACCAACCCAAACGACCTCCGCGCCATAGAATCTTCAGTGGAGGGGATCACCAAGGATATGACGGAAGAGATACAGCGATTGCCCATAGGCGAGGCTATCATATCGGGAGGCGGACTCTCCGAACCACTCATAGTTGACATAAGACCGAGGGAATCTCAGGACGGCGGTGCGTCCATCAAGGTGGTATAGACATGGTATCCGAGGAGAGGTTAAAGAAATATCTTGAAAAAACCAAAAATGCCTTAGAGAAAGTTGACATACTCGCACCTAGAAGGTCACATCTATACCCCGTGGCTCAGGATTTTCTCAAGATGGCGGTATCATATTATTCCGATGCCGAGCACTTTTTCGAGGAAGAACAATTGGATGACGCATTCGCATGTGTCAACTACGCACACGGATGGCTGGATGCCGGCGCCCGTATAGGTCTTTTCGAAACCGGTGGTGACGACGAGTTATTCACCCTTGCTAGATGATTCTACCAGCCTAGCACCGTTGTTATCGATTTTAACGATGAATACATTCTTATGACCTGTCAGATCCGCGAAGGTCTGGTATAGTTTATTGATGTCACCTGTGAAAAAAACAGAATTACCTATCATACACATGCTGCCCTTACCAATATCCTGAGCTTCCATCAGTGCATGTCTCACCGGGCCTTTGATGAATTCTGTTTCGTGGGCAAAGCGGTTTGACAGTTCAAGAAAATTATCAAAGCTTTTATCCGTGATAAAATCGGCCATACAGTCACCACCGATCATGTTGACCCATCCGGTCAACGCTAAATCGTTCAGTACATCGGCGGTTAACAGAGGTTGGCCCAAAACGGCTATAACAAGTTCCTTTTCGATCTCAATTTTTTTAATCTCTCCATTGGGTGGTAAACCTTCCTTTAACCTTACCTCAAAACCACCTTGGGACTGGGCGACCACGTCTCCCAGACCGGTGCGGCAGAACACCTCCGCCCTGTGTGCTTCTCTAACCGCATCTTCTCTCGGACGACCGATCTCGGCGCATACCGCCAGACCTACGGACAGGGCGCACGCACCGCTCATACCGAGGCCCTGGCTAAAGGGTACGTCGGTTATAATATCTACACTACCGCCGGGAGCAAAATATCTAACTACCTTCTCAACCAATAGAAAGGAACTTCTCTTACCGTTGACCGTTATGCTCCAACCCGTACCTCCGACATCTACTTCGGCATGAGCTCCCATGTCGATGGAAAATCCGGCGCCCCTGGAGCCCACCATTTCCGGATCAAGATGATTTTCGGATACCGTGAAGAAACCGGTTATGTGGGCCGGGCAGAAAGCTTTTGATGTCATGGTTTCTCGATGTTGTCCAAAACTCTATCGGCGATATCTCTCTTTCTGCCTTCGTACCATTTCCCATCCCTGGTTATGTATATCCTGTTTATTCCCTTTCTAACATCTTTAATTGAATTGGCCACAACGACATCGGCTCTTCCCTGAGTGACCATACCCTCCGCCTTCTCGACTGCTTCATCCCTCGTGTCGGCGGCCTTGTACGCAACGAGCAAGTCCGTTCTATCCTTCACCACGTCGATGAATTTAGGCAGGGGTTCCAGGGTCAATTCCAATGGTTCGGATGATGGTATCTTGTTATCATCTATTTCTTTAAGACCGAAGTCCGATAGCGCGGCGGGTACGATCAAAGTACCACGTACTTCTTCTGCCAGGCCCATTAGGTCTTCCATGGTGTCAAAATAGTTACATGGTATCCAATCGGGTATTTCACATACCACATTACCGCACCAGAGCTCCACGTCCGCCCCCCTTCGATAGGCTCTCCTGGCGAGTTCTATACCGCTCTTACCCGTTGCACGATTGGTTATCACCCTCATGGAGTCCATCGGTTCCTGGCTTCTCCCGGTAACCACTATTATTTTTCGGTTCGCCAATCTACGGTCGAGGGTTCTTACGATTTCGTCAACTATCTGTGCCATAGAGGCTATCTTAGCGGTACCTTCTTGTAAATTAGGTCCTACAAAAGTGATCCCCAGGGATTTGAGACGCTCTATATTGTCTATCACCACGGGATGTTGATACATGCTCTTGTGCATCGCCGGGACTATCACTATTGGTACGCCGGAGCCCATGGCCGTGGTCGCAAAGGTAGTCACCGGAGTATCATCTATACCCGTGGCTATCTTGGAGATTGTATTGGCTGTTGCAGGAGATATAATGTAAATATCGGCCTTATCAGGAACATCTCCGCACAGGGACACGTGCTCAACCATACCGGTTATTTCAGTTATGGTCTGATTTCCACTGGCAAAATCGAGTGCATAAGGATGTATGATGGTCCGAGCGGCATCGGTCATAACACAGCATACCTGCGCACCTTCACGGATCAATTCACGTACGAGTTTTACGCATTCAACTGCGGCTATGCTGCCTGTGACACCTAGGACGATTCTTTTTCCCCTTAAGTCTGTTCCTTTAGACTCACGGATATGATTTGACGGGTGCATAACATAATAGTTGTAGAGCACGTTAATATATTTTCCCACGTCACTCGAATAGATAAAGAGTTATCTCGACTCTGCCTTCAAACCCTTCGTCCGACCATGTGGATGAGGTGGCATTTCCACTCAGTCGGTCCTGCATATCATCCACGCTGTCGAACAGTTCGTTTCTTCCGATTATCAGGTCTGGTGTACCATCGGATGACGCCCTTAATATCCAGTTATAACGAAAATGCCTGTTGGCCAAGATGCGTATGTCGTGTTGGTAGGAGAAATTTTCCCGAGGTACGCCAATGCCTTCGAGGTATATCTGTTCCAGTAACAGCATACGAACGGTTACATCCCTTCGGATAACTTCCTGCCCCTCTTTACTAATATAACCGGTCTCCTCTATGGTGGCTCCAAGAAGTGCCTTTCGGGATTCTTCACAGTAACGAGAGAAATTTTTTCGAGTGTTGAAATCTTCACCCGGATAACTGGCGTAGGCCGAGATGATGGAGGACGCTATTATCAAGAAGACAAAGAAAAGAGCCGCTTCGTAGAGGGTGAATACGCCTCGCTTGTTGCCTCTCATCAGTTCATCCCCCATATGTAAACCGTCATCCTGGCGAGGCGTGTCCTTCCGGATCCCTCCGTTATCACTACGGAAGTACTCTTAGCATAGATATCCTCTTCCGATGGCATATTCGAGGTTTCGAATGAAGTGGTGTAGCTGTCAGTATAACCGCTGTTGTCCTCGAATTCTATGCGGTAATGAAATCTTAAGGCCTCCGGCGGATATATCTCCTCTAATCGGGTAATGTTAAGATTCGATAACACTTCTCCCCTGTATACCCCCGGAGAAGTTGTTAGAAAGTTATTACTTCTTAAGTCCAACACGAAGCTGTCGAGCCGTCGCACCATATCCTCGGAGCCCCTTCT